>PUON01000067.1 GCA_003552125.1 Dehalococcoidia bacterium
ACCCCGTGGGCCAGCTATTTGCCAGTCGCACTCTGCCAAACGGCCTGCAGCTTCACAAGCGGAGGGTGCCGCTTGGCGTGATTGCCGCCATATATGAGAGTCGACCCAATGTCACCATCGATATCTCTTCCCTCTGTCTGAAGTCAGGCAACGCCTGTCTTCTCCGCGGAGGAAGAGAAGCGCTCCGGTCCAACCGTGCGCTCGCGGGCATCGTTCGCGAGGCGTGTGTGTCTGAGGGCGTGCCTGAGGGCGCGGTGGAGTTCATTGAATCCTCTGACAGATCACTGGTGAATCATCTTCTCGGGATGCGCCAGTACATCGATCTCGTCATCCCCCGCGGGGGCGCCGAATTGATTCGCCTCGTGGCTGAGAATGCCACAATGGCTGTGGTGACGGGTGGCATTGGAGTCTGCCATGCTTTTGTGGACAGAAGTGCGAACCTGGATATGGCGCTCCAGATCGTCGACAACGCCAAGGTGCAACGCCCAACGGTCTGTAATGCGCTGGACTGCGTCCTGGTACATGGCGAGATCGCTTCGGCGTTTTTACCGCGTTTGAGGGAGTTGTGGCGGGACGCGGGTGTGGAAATGCGTTGCGATGCGACGGCACTCGGCATATTGGGAGGAGAGGAGGCGGGGAGGGTCGTTGCTGCGACCGAGAATGACTGGGGCCAGGAGTTCCTCTCCCTGGTCGCATCGATCAGGGTGGTGGACAGTCTGGATGAAGCCCTTGCTCACATTGAGCGGTATGGGTCAGGACACTCCGAGGCTATAGTAACTGAGGACTACTCTGCCGCAACCCGCTTTCAGGCTGAGGTGGATGCAGCCTGTGTGTACGTGAACGCCAGTACACGATTTACTGATGGCTCGCAGTTTGGACTTGGCGCCGAGATCGGCATCAGTACCCAGAAGTTCCATGCCCGGGGCCCAATGGCCCTTGAGGAGATCACCAGTTACAAATGGGTCGCGCTTGGCACCGGCCAGGTGCGTCAGTAATTCATAGTCAGCGATGTCACGTCAGTTGGCGCAGTGCCTGGTGTTGCAGCCGGAAGAGCTTCTCTATGCCTCCCTGAGCAAGGGCAAGGAGTCCATCCACGTCATCCCTGGTGAATGGTCGATGCTCTGCGGTCGCCTGCAGCTCGACGAACTCCTTGCGGTCGGTCATTACCACGTTGAAATCAACCTGCGCCCGGAAATCTTCCTCGTAGCATAGATCGAGCATCGGCACGCCATTGACGATGCCTACACTGGTGGCAGCTATCATTGTGGTCAAAGGATTTACCCGCAGAATCCCCGTCTTCCTCAGGTTGTGGAACGCCTGATACAACGCCACGTACGAGCCTGTGATAGCAGCTGTGCGCGTTCCCCCGTCAGCCTGGAGTACATCGCAGTCGACGATCATCTGCCGCTCACCCAGTGCGGACAGATCGGTTGCCGCCCGAAGGCTCCGGCCTATAAGCCGCTGGATTTCCTCGACTCTACCGCCCTTTCTCTCGCGTGGCGTGCGCGTCAGTGTGGAACGGGGCAGCATGGAATACTCAGCAGTCACCCACCCCTCCCCGCTGCCTCTTAGGAAGCCCGGCACCCGCTCCTCCATGGTGACGGCACAGAGGACGACAGTCTTTCCAAGCTCGATCAGCACAGATCCTTCGGCAAATCTCTGGTAGCCCAGCGTCATGCGAACCGGGCGCAGTTCGGTGGCAGCGCGGTCATCTATCCGTGGCATCACGACTCCGTTCGTCTGGTTCTTCACCAGAAATTGATAATTGTCTGCTACTCTGCTGTTCGTGTATTGATATGGTAGACGCCGTTAGGCTAAGATGTAAAGCTGCTTAAGTTTTGGAGGTCATAGACGAATGCGTAACCCCAGAGTTCTGAGACTCTTGACCGTGTTCCTTTCTCTTGCGGTGCTCGTTGGTGCAACAGTAGCGCCACTTGTGGTGTCCGCCGACGAGAATGATACGACCGGCGCGCCGCAGATCCCGGACGTGCTCACGGCGAATCCAAAGTTCCCGTCGATGACTGGAACAGCGGATTCCACCTTTAAGTTCGAGGTCGAGTTCACGTACAGGTCGCAGGAGCACCCCACCGGCAGGTCGTTCGACCTCGCCGTTACCGGGCCATCCGGGTGGTTGACGTACATCGCTGAGTCCACCTTTTCACTCGACAGACAGATATCCGCAATTCACTTGCAGCCGTACGCGGTAAGGCAACCCATCGTCGTGGTTGCTGTCGCGCCATTCTGGCTCTATCCCGAGCCCGGTGACTACCCGATCGAGTTGCGGGTAACGTCCGGAGAACTGCAGGAAGTCGTCACCATGACGGCGACTATCACTGCGAGGTATGGACTGCAGGCCGAGACCCTGTCAGGCCGGCTGAATACCAAGACCACTGCCGGCAATGAGACGAGCTTCGGCATCAATGTGATAAACAGCGGCACCGCACGCATGGACAAAGTGACCCTTTCTGCCAGCAAGCCCGGCGGCATGGGCAACGAACAGTGGGTCGTCAGGTTCGAACCCGAGACCATCGAGAATCTTGGCCCTGGCGCCAGGACGGAGGTTCAGGTGAACATCACACCGCCTGCCAACACCGTTGCGGGCGACTACATGGTGACGTTGAGATTTGCCGGCGATCCTGAACTCTCGTCTGCCCCTCCATCCCTGCCGATACGCGTCTCCGTTGCCACCCAGACAACCTGGGGCATCATCGGTGCACTGATTGTCGTACTGGTGGTGGCCGGGCTGGTATTCTCATTCAGAAAATATGGACGGAGGTAACCCGTGGGACAGCTTGTAGTCGAGACCACGGAACTGACGAAACGCTACAACGGCTTCACTGCCGTCAACAGCCTGAATCTTAAGATTGAGGAAGGGGAGATGTTCGGCTTCCTCGGTGCTAATGGCGCGGGTAAGACGACCACGCTGCTTATGCTTCTCGGACTTACTGAACCGACATCAGGGACTGTGCGCGTGTGTGGCATGGACCCGACGCGTGATGCGCGTGACGTCAAGCGGCAGGTTGGCTACCTCCCGGAGCGCGTTGGATTCTACGAGGATCTCACCGCGCGCCAGAACCTGCAGTTCACAGCCAACCTGAACCACATGCGCAGGACTGAGGCGGAGGAGAAGATCGACGCCGTCCTGGGGACCGTGGGTCTTGCCCGGGTCAAGGACCAGAACGTTGGAACCTTCTCCAAGGGCATGAAACAGCGGCTTGGCATTGCCGATATCCTTGTCAAGGAACCACGTCTCGCTTTTCTCGATGAGCCGACTACGGGCATCGATCCCAACGGCATTGATGACATCCTCAAGCTCATTTCGGGCATGGGCAAACGTGGCATCACGGTCATCTTCTGCAGTCATATCCTGCCACAGGTGCAGCGACTGTGTTCTCGCGTGGGCATCATGTCCAAAGGCAACCTGGTGGCTGATGGGGCGATCGATCGTCTCGGCCGCGAGGTCGTCGCAGCGGGCAAGTTCCGCATCGAGGCCGAGCTGGAAGGCGTCGGACCCGATGTCATCGCCGCGGTTCGTGGCGTTAAGGGTGTCCACGAGGTCGATGCCATCGAAAGCACGTTGATCATCGCGGCCGAGAGTGACCTTCGTGGGCAGATCTCCCGCGCGATAATCGAAAGCGGGGCGCTCCTTCTCGGCATGAAGGTAGAGGAGTACGACCTCGAGACGATCTTTAAACGATACTCTAGTGAGGCCTGATAACTATGTACGCCATCTTTCGCAAGGAACTGGCCGATCACCTGAGCAGCAGACGCTTTCTCATCCTGTTCTCCCTGGTCCTGCTGTCTGCGGTGTTCGCCATCTACATCGCGATACAGACCATACGGGGGGCGGTGAGTCCCACATCGGAGTTCATCTTCCTCAAGGTATTCACCACTTCGGGTGAGACACTGCCGTCGTTCCTGTTCTTCCTTTCCCTGTTCATTCCCATTGTGGCGATCGCACTGGGTTTCGACGCCATAAACAATGAGCGCAGCACCGGCAACCTGAGCCGGCTCGTGTCCCAGCCTATCTACCGCGATTCGGTAATCAACGCGAAATTTCTTGCGGGATTGGCCGTGCTCGGAATCATGATTGTCGGCGTGGTAGCGATAGTTGCCGGCCTTGGAATCCGTATCGTGGGAGTACCGCCGAACGGCGAGGAAGTGGTGCGTCTGCTCGCCTTCGTATTCATCAGCATTGTGTACGCCGGCTTCTGGCTCGCGCTCGCTGTCTTGTTCTCTGTCCTTTTCCGCCGGACGGCTACCTCGATGCTCGCGTCGCTGGCAGTCTGGATCGTGTTCTTCTTCTTCGTCGCGGTGATCGCGGGTGCAATAGCCGATATCGCAGCCCCGATTGATGCGGGTGCGACGTTCGAGCAGTTCACGCGAAACGCCTCAATTCACGGGAATCTGTCGCGCATTTCCCCCGCCACGCTTTACGGCGAGGCGACTACCGGCTTGCTCAGTCCGGAAGTGGGCACTTTGAATCCGGCGCAGTTTGTGATGAGCTCTTACGCAGGTCGGATGGCCAATCCTCTGCCGCTGCAGGACAGCCTGCTGCTCGTGTGGCCGCAGATGGTGACCATCATCGCGCTGAGTGCGGTGTGCTTCGCCGCTTCCTACATCCGCTTCATGCGCGAGGAGATTCGCTCGTTCTAACCGGTGGTGGGGTTCCCCACCACCCCACCCCACCGCAGAGCCGGGATTCAGCGTAGCCAGCTGCTGAGCGTTGCGGTATCATATCCCGTCGTGGGCTCTCGCACGATTTCTTCTGCCGGTAGCAAGACACGCGTCTTCTGTGATTCACGTATCGTTTGGGTGGTCACTCTATGAGCGAGGCAGCGACTGTTACGGCCGGATGCTTCTGCCGTCCTATTCTATTGCGTACACGGTCGCCCGTTCCGCCCGGGGTATCGTCATCAGGACGGTTTGCTTCTTGGCCAGGAAGAACCGACTGTGAAGCTCAAAGAATCCGGATGATCCTCTGGAGGAGGCGCTGGCTATGAGTATTCTTGACAGCTTCAGACTGGACGGCCGGGTGGCCCTGGTCACCGGCTGCACGCGCGGCATTGGCTGTGGCTTCGCGCTGGCGCTCGCGGATGCGGGTGCGGACATCATTGGCGTGAGTGCCACGCTTGAGCCGGGCTCCGCTGTGGAGGATCAGGTTCGGACGATGGGTCGGTCGTTCACACCTTACCGTTGCGACTTCTCCCAGCGGGAGCAGACGCTGGAGTTCGTGCGACGTGTCAAAGAGGAGAACCCGGTCATCGACATCCTTTTCAGCAACGCGGGCATGATCCGGCGCACGCCCGCGGCGGAGCATGCGGATGACATATGGGACTTCATAATCGAGACGAACCTGTCATCACACTTCATCCTGGCGCGTGAGATCGGCCGGGACATGGTAACGCGGGGCTACGGCAGGATAGTCTTCACGGCGTCGCTGATGACGTTCCACGGCGGTATGCACATTCCGAGCTACACGGCCAGCAAGGGCGCCATCGGGCAGCTCACCAAGGCCCTGGCCAATGAGTGGGCCGGAAAGGGTGTCAACGTCAACGCCATCGCGCCTGGCTATATCGCCACGGAGATCAACCCTGAGCTGCGCGCTAATCCGGAGACGAACCGATTCATCGTGGACCGCATACCGGTTGGTCGCTGGGGGTTGCCTGAAGACCTTGCCGGCGCAGCCGTCTTCCTTGCGTCGGACGCGTCGTCCTACGTGCACGGGACGGTGCTGCCGGTCGATGGTGGCTGGCTGGGGCGCTAGGGAATTGGTG
>PUON01000048.1 GCA_003552125.1 Dehalococcoidia bacterium
ACGTAGATACCGTCTTGCATGTCAATGCGCAGCAGCCAGCACTGAGTCAAAAGGCTTGCCGCTCTTGAGGACTCCAAACACTATGTAGACGAGCTTGCGCATGATGGCACCGACGATGACCATTCCGTGCTTGCCATTCTCCTTAAGCCGTGCACGAAACGCGGCGATTACCGGGTTGTACCGTATGGCGGCCAGGGCAGGCATGAAGAGCGCCTTGCGTATGCGCGAGGAGCCTGTCTTCGAGAGCATGCTTCTGCCTCTGACCGATGAGCCCGACTGGCGGTGGCGTGGCGTCAGGCCGCAGAAAGCTGCCATCTGCCCTGCGTCCTGGAAGCGGGAGGTATCTCCCAGCTCGCACATGATCATGGCGGCGGTGAGGAGTCCTATGCCAGGGATGCTCTCAAGCAGCTCACGCTTGTGCTTCAGATCCGGGTAGCGCCTGATGTGCCTGCGGATCTGTTTCTCCACCTGTTTGATGCGTTCATCGAGCACCTTGATCATCTCCTCGATGGAGGGCGCCACCACGTCGTCTGCGGTCCCCAGCCTGTTCTTCTCCTGCTGCTGCATACACTTGAGTTCGTCAAGGCGGCGTACCAGGGAGCGTAGCTCCTTCACCTCGGGCTCCAGGGGCTGCCACGGCTCCGGCTTCATGGCGCGACAGAAGCGGGCGATGAGCTGCGCGTCTGCCTTGTCGGTCTTGGTGCGTGACAGCTCGCCCTGCCCGAAACCTTTGATCTTCGCCGGATTGACCACGCTCACCACGTGGCCGGCATGGTACAGGTACTCTGCCAGGCCCTCGCCATAGGTCCCGGTCGCCTCCATGCAGATGTGCCCCTGCCGCACGTCACACTTCGTCAGCCAACGGGCACACATCTCGAATCCCGCCGGTGTATTGTGGAATCTGCCTGTTATCACCCGCTCTTCAGTCAGCACCGCCACGTCGAACGTCTTCTTCGATATGTCGATACCCACAATCCCACGGTCCATTGACTTCACCTCCATGATTCACTACTGTCATACTCGGTGTCGCGGCCAGTCATGGCCAACCTTGCACATGCAAGCTCATCCCGCAACGGGAGGCTTAAGATACCGTCCGGCCTTCGGACTGGCACCGGGGAGAGGGGATCGGAATCTACGTTACAGGCTCATCGGCCTAAGGGGCTCGGTCTGATTCCCCTCTCCCGCGACATCGGTAGGGTACACCAGCCTCAATATACAAGGGGCGGGTTTCAAACCCGCCCGCAGGCTTGTCATGAACCGCGGTGGTGACACCGGACCGGCGTGAACGCCATTATATGCAGGGGCCGCATACATCCGTCCCGCCATCCGCCGGAATAGAGGTCCGCATTGGTGGAGATCACGGTGATGGGTCCGTGTAGTTGTGTGTCCCGCATCCGCAGGATGATCGATCCGACTACCGGCGAAGCCTGAGGATCCGGCGCCGTCGACGCGTGCGTCCGCCTTGTGCGCGAGCGTGGCTTCGTCCTGTCAGACGGATAGCGGTGGTGACTGCTGCGACGTCGGGTCCCCTTGACAGTGTAATACTCGTGTGCGACGATGATTACATCGTATTCGGACCATGAACCCTGTGGGTGGTGCCGCGATGTGCACCCGTACGGCTGGTTTGTGGGTTCGAAGGAGGAGGTGTGGATGCCGAAGTACGTGATCGAAAGAGACATGCCCGGTGCGGGAGGGCTCTCCGCAGAGCAACTGAAGGGCGCCGCCCAGACGTCCTGCGCGGTTCTCTCCCAGATGGGTACCAGGATTCAGTGGGTGGAGAGTTTCGTCACCGATGACAAGCTCTACTGCATCTACATCGCGCCGGACGAGAATGTCGTGAGACAGCATGCAGAGAAGGGCGGCTTCCCATGCAGTCGTGTATCGTGGATCCGGAAGCTGATCGATCCCACCACTGCTGAAGCCTGATTTTGATCTCCGGGGTGTGCATAGCGACACGTGCTCCTTTGCAGGTTACCCCCTGTCCGGGGTGCGGCCGGTAGTATGGGAGAAATCCACTTTCAGCCGGCACCACTTCCACGGCACGGCTGAGTACAGTGTGGGTGACGAACCGAATCAGCGAAGCAACCACTGGCTGTGGTTGTGGGAGGTGGATCATTATGAACGCTGGAACGTATCGCTTCACCGTAGGGGCCATCGACTGCATCGCGGCGAGTGATGGTGAGTTGTCGTATGCGCCTCCCGATTTCCCGCCAGCCCCGCCACTCCTGTTCGTCAATGCACGGGATGAAGAAGTCAATGAACGGCTCCGGCTGCACGACATACGTGCAGAGCAGTGGACGCAGTGGACGTCTCCCTATGTCTGCCTGGCGGTCAACACAGGCGGGCGCTGGCTGTTGATCGATACCGGCGCGGCCGCTCTTGCTCCAACTACCGGTAAGCTGCTGGGTAATCTGCAGGATGCCGGCATTGATGCCGGTGACATCGACATGGTTGTATTGACGCACGGTCATCCCGATCACATCGGCGGGCTCACAAACGCGGACGGCAGTCTCGCATTCCCTGGCGCCAGCTACTGCATGTGCCGGCATGAGTGGGAGTTCTGGACCTGCGGGGAGGCGGAGGAGCTGCTCGACGATCACCTTAGCTCTGTGCTTATCGGGTGCGCGCGCAGAAACCTGCCGCCTATAAGGGGTCGGCTGGAACTGGTGGACCGCACCACTGAGATCGCCCCGGGCGTTACCGTGTTTCCCTCGCCGGGCCACACGCCCGGCCACATGGCGCTGGTGATTTCCTCCGGTGACGAACACCTGATGTGCGTCGGCGACGCGGTGCTGCATCCCATTCACGTGGAGTGCCCTGAGTGGTACTCAGCGATGGATGGCGACCCCGAAGAGATGGTGAGCACCAGGTGCCGTCTCCTCGGCAGGGCTGTGAGGGACGGCGCACTGGTGCATGCGTTCCACTTCCCGTTCCCGGGGCTCGGCCGTATCAGCCGTAGCGGTGATCCGTGGCGCTGGGAGCCCGTAAGCCTCCCGACCGGATGAGAGTGTGGCGCGCGTCATAACCGCACCCGGTTGGCACCGGACGATGATGCAGCCTGCTGGTTCGTTGCCAACCTCGGTGCAGGTTTGGCTGCACGCCATGTGCCGTTCAACGTTTCAAGAGACTGTGCGCCTCGCTGAGAGGGTGATGGCACAACCCCGTGACGGAGCATCGCTGGGAAACGCTCCGCGTCTTCGCGCACATCGGACCGAGTGCAACCAGGCAGTTGACCGTCATCAATAGAGGCGACGCCGAACGGATGTACGAGGCGGAGTTGGTGCTCGATGGCGAGGTCGCAGCCCCAAAGGGCCTCATCGCCCGCTATGTCAGCCGGCGCAGCCTTTGTCCTGAACTCTCCGGATGCGGAAGGCAGTTGCGGCCGATCCTTTGGCCTTTCTCCCTGCGTCCTCGTATTGCGTGGCTGCTTCTGCAGTCGTAGTTCCTGTCCTCTTGTCTGAGCCTTTCCAGAGGGGCGGGACATCCCGCTTCCACTTCCTTTGCGCGGATCATCCTGATCGGCTGAAGCACAGGATGCTATGGATTCTCTGCCGGGAACTGGGCCGGTACGGGTCTCACGACGAATGAGCTCTCAGCGCTCATGATTCACCTCGTCGTTCGCTTCCGTCTCCTCTTCATTCACTATCCCGTCATTCAACGTCCCGTCCGCTTCTATCTCCTCTTCATCGTCCAGCTCTAACTCATCGGCTGCACCGGCCAGCCAGTCCGCGATATTGGATATGAGTCGATTGTTGTCGAGCGTGCGGTTATACGGCTCGGTCATGAAGGTGAGGTCGTATATCGCCAGAACCTGCAAGTCTTTGGCCATAGCCATAGGGGACAGTCGCGTCCTGGACCGGATCTGCGAGGAATAGGTATTCTCGTCTACGAAGGCGATGCCACCGTTGGCCGAGGAAACAGCACCGGCCGTGTAGAAGACCACCTGTTCCAGGTCCCTGGTTATCTCGCTGTCCTCGAATTCAGCAACGATTATGTTTCTGTAGTTGGTTTCGTATTCCTGCATGTTATAGAGGTAACCGGGCTCGAATATCAGTCCGAACTCAAGCGACAACTCGCTGATGCGGTCACTCCGGGTCGGGTCGGCAATCAGCAGCAGCCTGCCACCCTTGCCCAGAAATTCGTGTATTGATTCCTTCTCCTCCGTGGAGAATCGCTGCGTCGGGCAAACGATGACCATAGCGCCGGCGTCACCCGACAGCTCAGTCTCCAGCTCATCCTCCAGATCCAGGAGGTCGATGGTCACTCCCCGGGAGATAAGCTGCAACATCAATACGTTCAGCTCCCCGAGATCGAAATCGTTATAGTGGGCCAGGTCGATCAGGACGGTCATTTCCTTCGTCGTGACGGCCTCTTCGGGGAACTCGGCTGCGGGTGCCGGGGGAACCACGATGTCCCCATAGTCCGGTGCCGCAGTGGGAGGTGGACTGTAGAAACCGCCGTAGAAGAAGCATCCCCGTCCCACCACAAGGACGGCAATCCCCAGAAGAACGACGGCTATCCGGACCAGTCTGGATCTCGTCACTGAATCACTCCTGCTCAAAGTGCAGGTAATAGTAAGCCGGCGCCAATCCGGTCTGCGACCTCAGGTCGTCCAGATTCACGAACGGAGGATCATCGATTACGAGCTCTACTATGTCGTAGTTCCTGAGTCCAGCCATACGTGCGGCCTCTTCGATAGCCGCTGTCCTGGTGTCGATACCGTCAATGAGACCGAATCTGAACGCGTCTATGCCCAGATATATCTCTGCAGCGGAGAGTTCCTCTTCGGTCAGTTTCAGCCGGTCTCCTCTCTGCAGCCTGACTGCCTCAACAAACCCCTGTCTCACCACCTCCAGGTGGGCGGCGGCCTTCTGTCTCGAGAAACCGGTGGCCTTGAATACCCCTGACGTCAGGATATCCTCATCCAGTTCCTCGGGCGTGGGCAGGCTGGACCAGGCGCCGATGCTGCCAACCTGAGAACTCGGTTCGGCGTAGATGGAGTTGGCTGCGGCAGCTACATAGTACCCGCCGCTGGCGGCAATACTGCCGACGGAAGCCACCACCGGCTTATCGTCCCGCAGTCGAAGCACATCCAAAAATATCTGCTCGGTCGTGCTGGCAGAGCCGCCCGGGCTGTCTATACGCAGCACCACTGCCCTGATGTTGTGGTCTTCGCGGGCATATTGCAGCTTGGTCAGGATGTCATCCGCGTACTCCTGATCGATGAACACACCGGAGATGGTGATCATTGCCACATTCGGTTTGGGAATCGCCAGCGAGCCGATTACCGCCCCGAGGACGACGCCAAGAAGGGCAAGAAAGGCAACCGAAGTCAGCCAGCGCCGCAGCAGTCTCCCAGCCGACTCCAACCTTGGCATCATGTTCCTGTTCCCGTACTTGGGGGGCGTCAGGCCAATCGTCGCATTCGAACTCCATCATGTCAAGGGTGAATCTGCTTGTGAATGCGAATTATCGCATTTCTGAGCGCTTCCGGGTATGCAGGCAGACGGCTGAACAGACTGAGCGCTCTTGAGCGATTACTGGCAGATAGGTGTAATGCAGTCGCGTCCTGCATCAATAAGGGGCATAAACAGGTTGAAGTGCCTGGTTGGCGTCAGCCTGCTCGTACCCTGCAATCGAACTGACCACATGCCCACCGTTGTGATGTAGATGACGTCCGGTACACGCATCCCGGTGTGGGGGC
>PUON01000122.1 GCA_003552125.1 Dehalococcoidia bacterium
AACTCACGCCTCAGGAGTTGCGCAAGCTCATGCGAGGCTCCGCAGAAATGCGGACATCCCGCGCTGCCGCACGGGTGCGAAGTCCCTACTCAAAGCAGACACTCCGGCCGTATGGAAGCACCAGCCAGAAACCCCGTGCCGCATCGCAGCCACCGGGCGTCCAGCCATCGCCCATAGCAAGCCGCACCCGGGTACCTCCACCGCGGGACATATCGCGACCGGCGGGTCGACCCACGTCGGACCTGCGCCCCCTCCGCAACCGTCCATCTGCGGTTTCACCTGCGTCACGCCGGCCGACACGCTACGCAGGAACCGAAGGATCGAGTGCGCGCCAGAGAAGAGACATGGGTACGCATGCCCGCCCGACCGCGCGCCGAACCGGCACCCCCGACACGCGGCCTGCCCCCCGCCGGGACGCGCCACCAGAGCGGCGGGGGACGTATCGACCGTCCTCTGAAGAACGCTCGTCACGTCCCCCCACCCGAAGGCAGCCCGGGAGCGGTCCAACAGGGCCATACCGCAGGACTGCGGAAGGACCAGGATCACGCCCCTCCACGCAGCGTGAGGTACCACCAGCGAGACGCGACCCCGGTCGCTCGCGGGATGAGCGTCACGATTCGAGCCGCTATGAACGCTGGGACACAAATCGATACGAGCGCGACGAACCCAGAAGGCCCAGAACAGGACCACCACGTCGCACGTCCCCGACAAGGTCAGAATCGCCGGACGCCAGACGACACCGCGATCAGGAAGGCTACGAATCGCCCCGGCAGCGAACGCGGGACGATCAGAAAGAGCGGCCGCGGACAAGCCCTGAACGCCGCAGGAGTTCCCCACGACCAGACTCGGAGACACCTCGCGCTCGGAGAAGCGATACCAGGCGCCCAGCCCCGGACCGACGGCCCCACACGCAGCGCTAGCCCGGAAGGCACGCCCACGCGCCCGGCCAGCTCAGGAGCCTAGCTCCCTGCAGTGCGGTCACTCCCTCTCAGCGCGCGCAGAAGTAGCGGCACAAGCGAGACCGCAGCCGCGAGGCTCAGCACCGCACAGACAAGGAACACAGCCTTGAGTTCCTGTGCATCCGCAACGTAGCCCAGTGCACTGGCTGAGAATGATCCCACACCAAAGGAGCAGAAGAAGTACAGGCCATACATCCGGCCGCGCCAGTAGTCAGGGCAGTAGTCGGCGATGAGTGCGTTGAACACCGGCTGACTGATGAAGTGGAAGAACGCGAACCCCGCAGCCGCGGCGAGCAGCGCTGCGCCACCGAAACTCCACACGCCCAGGAGCGCAGGGGCGGACACACCCAGGGAAATGAGCGCGAGAGTCTCACGCCGGTGCTTGTCTGAGAGATAGCCACCCATGAACTGTCCAGCCACGCCAAATAGCAGCGCCACGGTGGTGAACGATCCACCCAGCATGACCGGGTCAAGGCCGGCGATGTCGGATCTTACGCTGAGGCTGAGATGAGAGGGAAGGAAGGTAACGACACCCCGATAGACGAGGCCATTTATCACACTTGACACAAGGATAAGAATAAGAGGGATCAGGACCGGCCGAAGCGACTCGTGGTTTGTACCTGTCCCAGCAGGAGTAGTACCAGCCACCGCCGGATATATCTTGCGAGGCAGCCGGAGGATGAGAAGGCCAAGGATGATACACGGCACCGCAAATACGGCGTAAGCAAGTCGCCACCCCATGCCGGAGGCGATAATCCCGACCATTATGGGACCAAGCGCCAGTCCAAGGTTTCCCCCGGTTCCCAGGTACGCGAAGCCAAGACCGGTCCGGCTCGCGGTCCGCGCAATGAACGCGGCAGCCACCGGGTGAAAGAGGCCGAGTGCTACACCCAGAAGCGCCAGCGCCACGCCGAGGACGGTCACTCCGGGGGCAAGGCACACGCCGATTGCGCCCACGCCCATGCCCAGCGAACATATGGCCAGCAACCGCGTCTCGCTCATCCGGTCGGCCAGCACACCCACCGGCAGCGCCGTCAGCCCGTAGGCAAATCCGAACACGTTAGCGATGACGCCAAGCACGAACATGCTGGTGCCGAGGTCGGCGGCGATGGCCACCAGGACCACGCCGTATGCCAGCTCGAGCACATGGAGAAGTCCGTGGAGGAAAGATACGTACCCGATGCTCCTGCGTTCCAGGGAGACCGCTGCCATGGTGCGCCCTTTCTCGTGCGGTGCCCGGCTCGCCTCGATGAGGGCGTCCACGACCGCATGAACCTGTAGTCACGGCAGTCTACCATAGCGAACATCACTTTGGTATCGCTATTGACGCTGCGACCCGACCCACCGTATATGCCTTTGTGAAGCAGCCGAAGCGCGGCCTGGCGCCGGATACGTTAGCAAAACTTGAAAGACGCAGACGTATGCGTCATGCTGTGTCTCGACGACTGGCACTCCCGATTGCATCGCGACCGGGTGCCGAAAGGAGAGATGGCTTATGTCAGATAACGAGTCCAGGGAACACATTCTGGATGAGGTAGAGCGCAAGGCAGGCGAGTACGAAATAGAGTCCGGCTGCTGTTCACAGGGCTGTCTGCGGGCACTGCAGGAGCAGTTCGACATCGGCAACACCCAGACCTACAAAGCAGCCACCGCACTACCGGGAATCGCGCTTCGCGGGGAGACCTGCGGGGCCGTAGGTGGCGCGCTGATGGCCATCGGCCTGGTATGGGGGCGGGAGGACCCCAAAGACATGGACAGCTACTTCCGCGCGGTATCTAAGGGACGGAAGTTCTGCCAGGCGTTCGAGAAGGAGTTCGGCAGCATGATGTGCCGGGATATCGTGAAGCAACGCTTCGGCAAGGAGTTGAACCTTGCCGATCCCGAGGACGCAAAGGAATTCATGAAGATGGACGGCTTTAAGGTCTGCAGCTACGTTCCGGGCAAAGCCGCCCGCATCGTCGCAGGGATGATCCTCGACTCCCGCGAGAAGGCGCAGTCGCAGTAGGTCCAGAGATCTCAAAGAAACGAACGTGCGAAAGCCCGCCTCCTAACGAAGGCGGGCTTCGCTCGCGGCAATTTGTGAGAGTCAGTCTTCCAGTTCGACCACAACCTCGCAGTATGGCGCGCCCTCGGGAAGCACCTGTCGCAGGATGGGCTTCTTCACCTTCACGCCAAGCGCATCGAAGGTCCCTTCTTCCATGGCCTCGAGGAGCACAGTACAGATCTCGGGGCACTTCTCGTAGGCCTTGGCCTGAGAGCACTCGTACTCGCGTTTGACCGCGCGCTTCTTGCCGTACTCAACCCACTCTCCACGTACTCCCGCATTGTTATCCTCGAGATCCATGATGCGGCCGAGACAGCGGGCGTCGGAAAGGTCGTCGATCTTCATTCGCTTCTGCATGGTGGCGGCACGCTTCTGGCCGATCTCATACATAGCCTTCTTGCCGATCTCCCAGACATCGTCGCCATACTTCTCCGCAAGGGGGGTCAGAATCTCCGTCAGGAACATGCCGAGGGTGCGTCCCCCAAGATCAACCATCTTGAAGACATCGGTATCCGGAAGAAAGATGGTCTTGCGGTCCTCGCCGAGGGGTGCCACTTCATCGACGTACTCCGCCACGTGCGTGCCATGTTCGTATTGTCGCTCCAGTCGCTTTGCCATATAGGGTCCCTCCTTTCTTTGCGCAGCGGCGTCAGAGTGCCGACTCACCGTAGTCGGCCACATTGGCGCAGCCTCTGCCGCAACGCTGCCCGGCAGTCCGCAGAACAGCTCCTGATCAAACCATCCACTTTCAGCCAGGAACTTCAAACCTGGATCTGTAGCGCCGCGCAGCATGCGCCTTCGCAAACGCCCCTGTGCCACGCTGCGAAGCACCACGAAACTCAGACGGCCTTCGCCGCTTTGTCAACGAGGTCCTGCCTCGGCGGACAGAAGATATCAATCGCCTTGCAGCCGGTCTCGGGAATATAGCCGCCGTGTTCGGTGCCAGCAGGGAGAACCACCATGTCGCCCTTCTTCAGTCGATACAGTTTGCCCTCGATGATCTCGTCCTGCTCACCATCCAGCACGATCATCACCTGCTGCACATCATGCTTGTGCGGCGCAAAGTAGCTGTTCGGTTTCTGGTCGAGGAAGCTCACGAGGATCTCGCCGGTGGAGACCAACTGGCTATTGGAACCTGGAGCGAGTTCAGTGAATGGCAGATCGGCATAACGCATGACCCGGCTGTTGTATTCTTCAGGGGTTGCATACGGCTCTCTATTCTCCAACCCGCAGTACCTCCTTCGTCTAACCGCTCAAGAATTGCAACGTGAGCATTCGTAACGTGCTGTTGGAGCCAGCGAAAGCGCTGTCTGCCACAGTGCGGCACGTTAGCACTTCCCCGACGGGGTGTCAACGGATTGAAGCGGAGGGCGCCATTCCTGGTATCTCATGCCGCGCTGCACATGGATTAGTATCTGAGGTGGTCGCCGTACTGCGTGGGCGGCGACCACCTCATGCGGCTTGTACCCCTGTCCGCAGCACTGCTCACGCCGGAACTTCGACGGAACTGCAGCCCTCGATCTCGACTACCCCGCGGTCCAACCGCCGTCGGCAACGAGGACAGCACCATTGACGAAACTTGATTCGTCAGATGCCAGGAAGAGCGCCACGCGGGCGATCTCCATTGAATCCCCCATGGGTGCTTCTCCGAACGCACCAATCGCCTTCTGGCCAAGTTCACTGGGATCCGTAATCGTGGTCTGTATCTCCGTGTGCACACCACCGGGCGCAATGGCATTGACCCGAATATTCCCTTACATGCCGTAGGTTGCAGCCATGTTCTTGGTCAATCCCAACAGGCCATGCTTCGAGGTGACATATGCAGCCCCTCCACGCACACCAAACAGTCCGCCTATGGACGCATTGTTGATTATGACGCCACCCTTCTCCTGCTTCTCCATCACACTGGCAGCAGCACGAGATGCCTTAAAGGGGCCGGTGAGATTCACCGCTATCACGCGGTCCCATAGCGCATCATCAGCTTCACCTACCGTCTTGAAGTTGTCCAGAATCCCCGCGTTGTTCACGAGGATATCCAGTGAGGCGAATTCGCGCACTGCGGTACCGATCATGTCATCGATGTCTTTCTGGTCGGCCACGTTCGCCACCACGCCGATAGCAGTGCCGCCGTTCTCGTTGATCTCCCTAACGACCCGGTCGAGGGCATCCGGGTTGATGTCTGAGGCAACCACACGAGCGCCTTCCTCCGCGAACAGAACTGCAATCGCCTTGCCAATGCCCGCAGCGGCTCCAGTCACAACAGCAGTCTTTCCGTTCAGTCTCTCCATCCTTACCTCCTCCCTTGTACGTAACGATTATGCAACGACACCGCCAATGCATAGCTTCCGTCAGGGCTTGAATCGTTGGGCTCCAAACAGATGCGACGATGTGTGGCCCGCTCATCCAGGTTTGCGCCGGTTTGGTTTGGACTCCGGCGCTCCTACCGCTGTGAAGGCGGAAGACCGTCCCGCATCATCGAATGGCAGCACACATCCACCATCGGCACGTCCAGATTCCCCGGCTTTCGACGTGACCCCCATGAACCCGAGGCCGTCATATCGGCCTCCGGGTTGCCACCT
>PUON01000104.1 GCA_003552125.1 Dehalococcoidia bacterium
CCCAGGCCGAACAGAAGACCGGAAACGCTGACCACCCATCGAGGACCAAACCTGTCGGTCAATCTCCCGCTCCCAATGGAGAACACGCCCTGACCAACCATAGATACCGAGAAAGCACCGGCAGTAATTGCTCTGGTCCACCCGAAATGCTGCTGCAGCGGCTCCACAAATACGCTGAAGCTGTAGAGTGCCCCGGATGACACTGCGATCACAGCAAAAGAAGCAATCGCTACAACGTAGCCGTAGAAGAACTTCGATTTGCGCAGGGGTCGATTCTGCATGACTCTGTCCGCAGCAGGGTGCTGGAGAGGAGTGCCACCCACAACCGTATCCGTACACGCGACCCGCATAAGGTCGCTGTGGAGACTATATAGCTTTGGCTATATGACTGTCCAACGGATGCCTGTGCAAACATCGGGATCCTTTCATCCAGAAGCAAGATGTCCGAGGGGCACGCCGTCTCCTTCGAGCAAACGTGGTCAGATCTCACGGGCAGAGGGGAAGGCGGTCACCTCCGCAAAGCAGAACACAAGGTACCGTCTGCGGAAGTGACCAGGTTTCTGCCATCAGGAAGATCACATCGTTCCCGCCGGTGGCCCCACCCATCTCAGAGTGAATGGATTCATCTGCCGCCTGATTGTATCCGACTATCGCTGACGATCTACTCTGCAAGAAGCCAAACGGACCTCATGGGTCTCGACCACAGCTACCCTCTGCGAAAGTCGGGAGTGGTGCCTTCGACCGGTGTGTCGCCAGCCAGCAGGCGGGCGATTGCCTCGCAGAAGCTCTTCTGAGCCCCATCGCCAAGGACCCAGTCCGCCGCTTCTCTGACTTCAGCAGGAGCGTCTCCGACCACACTCCCCAACCCTGCCCACCTCAGCATGCTGATGTCATTCGAGCTGTCGCCTATGGCCACCACCTGGCTTCGCGGAATACCCAGCCGCCTGGCGAGGTACTTCAGGGCGTTGCCCTTGCCCGATGCGGCATGCGCAATCTCACAGAAGGAGTCATGTATCTTATTCACGATAACCTCATATCCGAAATCGGTACGGACATGAGCCACCACACGATCGATGTCCTCGGGCAGGCCCCTTGAGGCAATCTCTGTGGGTCGTCCGTGGCCGAGCTTCGTCAGGTCCTCAACCAGATGCAGTTCAACGCCATTACGCCGGGCATACCGTCGGTCTTCATCGCGCACTCGTTCCATGTAGATGGCCCCATCAACGTACGCGTACTGCTGCACCCCCAGCCGCCGTATCCCGGCGATCACCTTTCGCGCCACTGACAGAGGCAAAGGCTTATGCCACCAGATGCCTCCGTTTCCGGACTCGCGTATCAATGCTCCCTGGTAGCAGATAAGGGGCACCGAGATGTTCAACTCTTCTGCGAAACGATTGCTGGGCTGGTACATGCGCCCGGTGGCGAGAGTGACTGTAATTCCCCGAGCCAGAACATCACGGATCGCCTCCCTGGCGCCGGGAAAGATGCAGCCGTCTCCATCAAGAACGGTTCCGTCAAGGTCAACAGCAATCAACCGGTACTTCAAGGTGATCTTCTCTTCGACTAAGTCACTCCCGTCCGGCACGCCTGAAGTCGCTGGCGCATCGTGGTGGGCTGCGTCTTCGTGTTCCGCTTTCGCCTCATGCCGAATGCACCTCTTCCGCCGTCAGTCTATCAGAGAACCTGCGTCACGCTGGTGCTGATTGCGACAATATACCCATTCATTGGGAGTTGGCGTAGAAGAGGTGCACTTACATGGGCGTTTGTGTCGATCGGACAGTCACCCCGACGCCGGCCTGCTTCGCGTGGCTGCCTCCATGAGGCATTCCCTGCCATCTGAGAAAACCACGTCTGGCTATGTCTGGTCCAGTGATTCTGAAGTACGTACATTTGCCATTCTCATCCAAGTGTGTAACCCTTGCCGATATTCTGGTAGTGGAGGTGGGTATGCTAGCTAGTTTGGGTCCTGTCATGGCTGCAATTGCACTGATTGCAGGGATCCTCATTCTGATCAAGCCGAGCCTGCTGAACCGCATTGTTGCGATCTACCTGATAGTCGTCGGCATCCTGGGTCTCATCTCTCCCGGCGGTACTCTGATTGCGGTACTTGCGTTGATTGCCGGCATCCTTCTTCTCCTGTTGCCGGGCATGCTCAATCTGATTGTGGCAATCTACCTTATTGCAGTCGGCGTACTCGGGCTCATTGGCGGAGGGTTGTCAATCGTAGCGCTGGTGGCACTTGTGGCAGGCATCTTGATTCTGATAATGCCGCGCCTGTTGAACTACATCGTGGCGATCTACCTGATTGTGGCCGGTATCATCGGGCTCATCGGAGCGTTCTAAGAGGTTTCCTCGTCTCCAAAGTTACCGGTTCTCTTCCCAAAGAAGAGCAGAACGATTCATTGCTTCCGGAAGTATCCTCACCACGAGCGGAGGATCGCGTCGTTGGCGCAATGCTCCGCTCGTGGTGTTCATGGCTAGCCAACGGTATCTCCCCCATATCGTTCAGTACCCTGCTACCCACCCACAAGGTGCCATGCAGCGACCGTAGTTCATCTTCAACCGGTATGCTTCGACCCGGCCAATCTACGTGCCTGTTGATAACGGTAGCTCCCCCTCCCGGGAAGGGGAGCTACCGTTAGGTCGTGGGACGCGGTGTGAAGCTACACTCTTCTGACCGGCTGCTGTAGTTCGGTCACGTAGTCGGCCGGGTCGCTGACATCGCTGGGACCCTTGAGGTAGACCTCACGGTCGGGACCGGCCAACTCGTAGCCGTTGGTCTCGCACCACTGCATCAGTGCGGTATAGGCCTCACTGATGGTTTCGAAGGGGCCGTGGTGAAGCGTGCATGCCGCTGTCTTCTCACCTGGAAGATCACGTACCTGGATTGGATCCGGCAGGCTCAGGCGGCTGCTGATTGGTATCCCGGCCTCAATATCCACGTCACTCTCGCGGTATTCCATATCGTGGTAGATGGCGAGGAACGGACCAGCAATACTTGTGGCGTGCTCGGTGAACACGGGCAGCAGCTTCTCAATGAGCATCGTTATGTCATGATAAGTAGGCACCGTCCCACGTACTGAGGCTATTGTTATTGATGGCAGTTCTCGGATTTCTACCTGGTAGTCTGGCATTCCGTCCTCCTTCTCAATCTGTCTCAGCAATTCACCCACCCTCTCGAGTCGCTGCTCCTCATCACCGATCCGCTGTCGTAACTCAGCCTGTTTCACTATTAGGACGTTCTTCATCTGAGAGAGGCTGAATCCACCGTCTACGAGCGTGGCGATCTGCTCCAGCGACAGGTCCAGTGACCTCAGGTTACGGATGTAGTTGAGTCGCGGCAGCTGCTCTGCGGAGTAGTAGCGATATCCGGTGAAGCTATCTACCCGGACGGGCTTCAGCAACCCGATTTCGTCGTAGTAGCGCAGCGTCTTTACCGTGACGAAGCTAAGGCGGGAAAAATCACCGATTCGAAACATGATGCTCCTGTATTCGTCTTGAAGGCCTTCGATGGCAGCATAAACCCTCCCGTAAGCGGAGAGTCAAGAGGAAACCGGACGTTCCCGTCAGACCCTGCGTCATCCGTTCGCGCAACATGCCTTGCGCGGCACATCACGGGGCATTGTGGCACAGGCATTGTCCGGATCCTTGCAGGTGCTTCAGTGTACCGCCTGGCGCCAAGACGGTCGTCGGGATTGCTGACGACCATGTACGGCGTTCCGAAGACGTTCATCTCATTGCTGCGTGCCGCTCCCGCACGTGAATCACTGCGTGAGCTGTGCCATTTCCCAAAGCCAGGAAGAACCCTCTTTGAACCTGTGAATAGTGCGCGCGGGGACGCCCGTGAAGTAGACATCCACTCCTCCCACGGCTGGTGCGGCAGGCCAGATCAGGACCTGATCGGTCAGGTTGTGTGGGATGACCGCGAGAGGTCTACCTGAGCCGAAATCCACATCATAGACTGGCATACCCGAGAAGCTGTTTGTATAGAACACGGTCGGTCTTCGGCTGTTGGCCGCAATGAAATCGAAAGGGGCCACAGGGGCCTTGTGCTCCATTGCGCTCATATTCAGCGAGAACAGATTGCTGAGTGTTGGTGATGGGATCTCCTGAATGGGCTCAAGGGTCCGCTGAATTACCCGGGCAATCTCAGCGATGCGTGCGCCGGCTGGAAAGGGCGGCGTCGGCACGACCACTGCAGCGTTCCCCACAAAGGATGGTGGAAGACCAGCGAGCCGGCCTCGTCCATTGACTACCGTCACCTGTCTGCACTCAGTGGTTTCTGAATGCCCGAACAGCCTTATCAGCATGTATGTCAGTGCTGCTGAAAGCGCAACGTTTGTGCTGCAGGGAACGTCGGTGCACACTTGTTGCCTGATTCTTTCGAGCGCACCGACCGAGAAGTGGAAGGGTCGAGTTCGTTCTGTCAGTACTCCGGTCAGCAGCACCGGCAGAAGCTTCACGAGGTCCAGCCTGCTGACCCTCTTCCAGCCGTGCTCGACCGCCAGTTGCAGAACCTGCGCCTTGTCGACACGGTCAGGCACGGGAACCAGCCCCTGGTCCAGCACGGGCTGGGGAAAGTCTTCCTGCCGGCAGATTCGCCCCCAGTTACGCACCATCGTGTAGAAGCTGTCGCCATCCATACATGCGTGAGAGCACTGAATCCCCAGGACGGTACCTTCCTGCAGCCTGGTGACCTTAACGGTCAACGGCGGATCGCTGCCACGCTATTCTGGAGGGCTTGATCCCGGCGGTGAAGCGTCTCTCCGGCTTACTCACCCCAGTCACGTCGGCGGCACGGAGACCTGGGTCATCGGTTACCGTCACCGGCACTCCGTCATTTGTCAGATGAACCCCGGTCTTGTCTCTTATCCTGCCGGACAGGTGAGGATAGTGGCTGAGGAGTTCGCGCAGGCCTGCCTTCACTGCGCCGATATTCAACTCCGCACCGAATACCCAGACGGCCTGTATCACGAGGGGCAGACACGCACGATCCAATGCGGTGAACTCCCATTTCTCAGTTGAATGCAGGCTGTTCTCTGCCCGCACAAGTTCAGTCGTCGTACCTTCCACGGTTCCCTCCAAGCGCTTTGTCCGACAGTTGGTGTGTCGTGGCGGTCATGGCGACCACCAGTCATGCAGCGACAATCAGGGGATTCCCTGGGGCATGTTCACCCTTAGCGGCCTACACTCCACCGCTGGAATGCCGTCGCCCCCCCAGGATTATGCTAAACGAGAAAGGCTGGCCTGGCTCCCCCTTAACGAACGCATTACCGCGGAATACATACAGGATGAGTCCCAGCCCGAGGGCTGCCAGTGTCAGCGGGCAAGGCAACGGCCAGCCTAACAGCGGATTGGGAGTTCCTGTAGCCAGCAGTACCGCATCCAGAATGAGGAGAATCCCGGCAACCGCAAGCAGTACCCTAGAAGCCACCAGCATGTTCCAGCTCCTGCCTCGCGACTCTTGCTTCAATGATGCGCTGGAACGTATGGGCAGTCAAGGAGGTATGGCCTGTTCAAGTCGACACCGATTTCACTGCCAGAATCAGCCCCAGCGGTTCAGTTGCTGAGGCAGCACTTGATGATTCTCAGGGCGAGTTGTAGTATCGTCACACCCCACTCCGGACCGAATAGCTCTGAAAAGGACTGAAGATGAAAGTAGTAGACCTGCGCAGCGATACGATTACCCAGCCAACTGATGCGATGCGACGCGCCATGTGCGAGGCAGAGGTTGGTGATGATGTGTACGGTGAGGATCCGACGGTGAATCGACTCGAGGAGATTGCGGCCGCCATGCTGGGCAAGGAGGCCGGGCTCTTCACGGCCAGTGGCACCATGAGCAACCTTATCGCGATCCTCGTGCACACGAGACCCGGCGACGAAATACTGCTTGGAAGCGAGGCGCACATCCTCTGGTACGAAGTAGGATCTGCATCTGCGGTAGCCGGCACCAACTTGCGCATTGTGCCCAACGACGAGAACGGGAGCATGGACCTTGACCTTGTTCAGGCAGCTATAAGGCCCGAGGACATCCACTTCCCTTCGACCACTCTGTTGTGCCTGGAGAACACGCACAACCGCTGCGGTGGTGCGGTACTCACTCCTGAGTTCACAACCGCCGCATGCGACGTGGCGCACCGAAACGGACTGCACGTGCACCTCGACGGCGCCAGGATCTTCAATGCGGCGGTTGCGCAGGGCAAACCAGCTGCCGACCTGACAGCACCGGTTGACTCTGTGTGCTTCTGTCTCTCAAAGAGCCTCAGTGCTCCAGTCGGCTCAGTTCTGTGTGGTTCCCGCGACTTCATCACACGAGCACGGAAAAAGAGGAAGATGCTGGGTGGCGGCATGCGGCAGGCGGGAGTCATCGCGGCTGCAGGGCAGGTTGCGCTGGACACGATGCTGGATCAACTGGAGAAGGATCACGCAAATGCGAAGCGCTTTGCCACGGGACTGGCAGGCATTCCCGGTATCGCCTGTTCAATCGAAGCAACGGTCAGCAACATCGTGATGTTCTCGCTGCCGCCTCACGTTCCGTCGCGCGAATTCGTTGACCGTCTTCGCGAGCACGGCGTGAAGCTGAACCACACATCTCGAAAGGCTATCCGTGCCGTCACGCACCGCATGATCGATGCAGGTGACGTCGACTTCGCCACCGATTGTGTACGGAGCGTGCTCAACGAGTTCAGATGAGGGGGCCCCAGTTGCACTATCAATGCCAGTACATCACTGCGACTCGCCGAGCATCTCATCCCACTCTCTGTTCGCCAGTGTCATGTACTCCTCGTCACCTATGAGCGGCATGTGCAGTCTGTCAACCGTATCCCTCGATACCGCTCCCGTGGTCACCATCTCGCGGCCGGCCTGCTTAAGAGCTTCGTTGAACGCTGCGATGTTCCGTATCAAATCGGGATGCCTGTCCGATGTCTCTCCCAGGGCCTCGCCGCAGTTGCGGTAGATCTCCAGTACGATATCGGAGGCACCGGACTGCTTCGCTATCTCCTGGTATGCCTTCAGCAGCTCAAAATTGTGCCCGCCCGGGAATCCGGAGTTTGCGATGAAGAACTGCTTTGGAAAGTGCCTGACCCTACCCTCGTGGTAGAAACTGCCGTCGTCGTTACGGTGGATGTGAGGTGTCGCCAGGGGCAGGAATCGATCAGTGAAGTTCTTGAACAGGCCCGTCATCAGCATACCGTACACCGGAGTGGCGAGTCCGACGTAATCTGATTCAAGATAGATATCGATCAGGCCAGCCATATCATCTTTGATCACGCACTGGCCTGGTGTTACTCCCCAACACGCGAAACAGCCGCGACACTGCTTCACATCCCTCTCAATCAGGAACACCTCCTCGGTTTGTGCACCGGCTTCTCGCGCTCCCTGGAGTAGCGGTTCGATAATCCGGTGGCTGTTGCTGTTGCGTCCTCGCGGACTGCCGTTGAAAGCCGTAATCCTGACTGGCATACGGATCCTCCTGTGTCGCCAAAGATCGGTGGATCGCGTTGGTCAACTCCACCCCGTCAAGTTTATCAGTTCGGAAGCCCCTGCTAATGCGCGTGGCCAGCACCAGCATTGGGACCGCAGCGTTCTCTCATCGAGCGAAGCAAGCAGGATCACCCCGCAGAGATCAGACGGCATTTGACAACCGAACCGATGCGTCATATCTTCAGGGGCAGAACGTGAGCGCCCGTCCGAGTGACAGTGGCGACGGGGCAGCTGAGGTATCACTGCCGTGCTCTTCAGTCTAAGCAGGAGCAGCACGGAAGCATACAGGTTACCTGAACGAGCCTTGAATCGATGACAGGGGAAGGAGTTGTAAGATGGGTGACAATGTGTACAAGTTCATCGAACTGGTGGGGACCAGCACTGAATCGTGGGAAAAGGCGACAGCCAATGCGGTAGAGATGGCGGGGGAGTCCCTGCGCGACCTGCGTGTGGCCGAGGTGTCCGAACTTGATGTGCAGATCGAAGAAGGGAAGATCGTCGCCTACCGCACGAAGGTGAAGCTATCGTTCAAAATCCACAAGGTTGACTGACGCCGGGAACTGTCCGCTGCGGAGCAGGAACTGCCGGTACTGCCAGTCGTGATGGGAATGCTGATTACCCCATTCCGTGCTTATCATAGCCCGAACTACCACGATTGGGATATCGAGTCGTGAACTGAGCACCGTCTCGTTGAAGCCGCCAAACGCCAAGCGGACGAGATTAATGTGCCCGTGCTTTGTCATGGCGATCAGCGCGACACCGCCTGTTCGGCAGTACTGGCAATCTGCTCTGCAGGGAGACCGACGGTGACCATCTGCGTAACCGAAACGTTATCGGATGCAATTCGTGCTGTCGTGCGACTGAAGTAGTTCATCGTAACGCTATTGGCTTCGCCCATCTCTTAACCCGTGATTGGTTCAAGGGGAATGAATTCGCGCGCCGTCATACGCGTTGCCATAGCCGGAGCAAGTATCCGCAGGGGAATCACTGCCGCGTTGATTTGCGGGGACAGGTTGGAGAGTGAATCAGCCACGTAGGACAGTGAGGATTCGCCGACTCGAGATCCATCCAACGGCACGAGTGCTCGTGTGCGCATCGTTGTCCTCCTCACCCATCGGTTAATCACCAGAACCTGCTGATTCCAGTCCAATCGCCATAGGGACGATTGTCAAACCGTCGGGTTCTGGTCTTGCTCAGGTGCTTGCGCGCCCCGTGACTCCGTCACCATGGGTGCGTACGGGGCTCAATTGAACTGGTCTCGAGGACAGAGACCCGCCGCACATTCGCCCCGCGGCATATATGGGAACAGCCGGTACTACTCCTGTGTTCCTAGAATTCTTTCATCCGTATCGGCAGTTCCTCACCGAACGTCTGTCCACCACGCAGGAATGGGTAGCTGCATCGTGTGATACCATCGCCTGCATCAGAATAGTCCCGGTGGAGTATGCCTACCTCTGGCGCAACTTCTTCGTGTTCGAGGGAAGATTTGTGAGGCACAGTAATTCGACAATTGAATTACGGCGGGCAGGTCAACATGTGGCAGTGCTCGATCAGTCGTGGGTTGAACAGTGGAGCGCCTGTGCCACATTTTGCAGAGAGCATTGACCGATAGAACCGTTTCGCCTCTCGGATTCTCAGGCATAAGTGTCGAAGATGGATAATTCCAGAATCCAGTACAAATGGATTTCTCTCGCAGTCATTTCAGTGGGAACGCTGATGATTACGCTCGACGAGGGCGCAGTGCGAATCGTGCTGCCAGAACTCGGCAGAGCATTCAACGCCCCAGCCGATAACGTCGTGTGGGTCTGGCTCATATATCTACTGGTCGGTGCCGGCCTCATGCTTACCCTGGGTTGGCTCGGCGATGCCTTTGGCCGAAAGCGCGTCTACACGGCCGGATTGATACTGTTCACTGTCGGGTTGAGCCTCTCCAGTACGGCCACCACTATTGGGTTCCTCATTGTGTTCAGAGGCATCCAGGCCGTTGGCGGAGCGATGACCGTTGCGATGGGCAATGCGATAGTCACCGCATCGTTTCCTTCCAGGGAGCGTGGACTCGCCCTCGGAATCATCGCGTTCGTGGTGTCGATCGGACTGCTTGGGGGCCCGGCATTCGGCGGCGCCCTCGTTGAATGGCTTGATTGGCGTGCCATCTTCTACACCAGAATACCTGTGGGTATTGTGGCGACGATAATGGCTATTGTTCTGCTGAGAAGAGAGGGGTTATCTGCGACCTTTCGCAAGTTTGACCGCGCTGGCGCAACCACTCTGTTAGGTGGCGTTTCATGTGTCCTGGTGGCCATCAACCGGGGACAGTATCTGGGCTGGTTGTCACTGCCCGTGATTACCCTCCTCACCGCTGGAACGCTCCTGCTGGTGTGGTTCGTCACCATCGAAAGACATGCACATGACCCCGTACTGGACATGGCACTCTTCTCACAGCGTACCTTCGCAACGGCTACTGCTACAAATGTGATCTTCTATGCCGCAACAACCCCCGTTATGTTCGCACTGCCCTTCGTCTTGCTGGATGCGCTGCTGCTCCCCGGATCCATAGCAGGACTCCTCCTCGCAGCACTGTTTGCTGTGCGAGCTTTGGTCTCGCCTGTGGCGGGTCGGATCTCGGATCGGATCGGTCCGTGGTCACCGGCGACACTTGGGATGGTAACCGTAGGGGTGGGTGCTGCGTTGATGTTTGCCGTCAGTCTAGAAACCTCCAATTCTCACGTTCTTGTACTCATGACCGTCATGGGCGCTGGAATGGGCGCATTCGCCACTCCGAACTTGAGCACCATCATGGGATCAACCTCAACAGCGCAACTCGGCACTGCATCGGCGGTTGTGGCTACTTCGCGGCATATAGGACAGTCGCTGGGCCTGGCAATAGCAGGAACGGTGTTCGCCTACGCGAAACTGACGCGATCACGGGAATTGCTGGCGCAGGGTGTATTACCAGATGTGGTTGAAGCCCATGCAACCATTGCAGGTTTGCACGCAACCGCAGTGGTGAGCGTCGGATGTGCAGTGGTCGGTGTGCTGATCCTGCTTGTGCAACGAGCCATCACCCGGACACACAGAACTGCACTACAACACGACTGATGAGGCGTGACCGTGCGACGACGCCTTCAGGCCACGAAACCTATACAGAAACTCAGGCCCAAGCCGAATCGTGAAGCCGCGCACGCTTGCCTGCATCAGGTACGCTGCTCGGCGATGGACCGTCCCCATGCGGCGGCACGCTGGAGTTCGCCGTCCTTTAGCGGGCCTCCACGACCGTTGACGAAGAAGCCCTCCACCGGTTGTTCCACTGACCAACCCTTGCCCTCGAGAGCGCGGGCGATCCTGATCGCCGCGAAGCCGAACAACTTGACCCACGCATGCGGCATCCGGGTATCAAACGCGGCGACCCGTACTGTGCTGACAGGACCAGGCAGACTCTCGACGAAGCCCTGAATCGCCGCAGTCGGCCTGCCACCATGGGTCGGCGAGCCAATGATGAGGAGATCGACAGACTTCAGATCGCCTGATGTCACCTCACCCACACGGCGGACGTTGACTTCACCGAGTATGACATCCCCGATGGCTTGTGCCACCATCTGAGTATTGCCATGAGCAGAGTCGTACACAACGAGTGTCTTCATTTCGACCTCTCTTCGGATCTACCTACATATAGTCACATCAGATCACCGTCCCGTCAAGGCCTGCAACGCATCATGGGGAAGCCGAACCAGGTCGGAACCTCTGCTGGAATACCCAGACACACGACACGCAGATTACTTCGAGGGAATTACATCGCGTCGACAAGTCGTTGCCGTACGGCATGTGGCCTGTTGAATTGGAACGGCACTGGCAAGATAACCGTAATACATCCCGGGCGCCCCGGCTCGTTCACTTCCTTCGAAGATGAGCCCGTATCAGGTACGCACCTACACCCAGAAACAACAACTGGGTCACTGCGGTTATGACGATGTCAATGGAGCGCATGGCGTCCGCAACGCCTGCCAGTGTCGCCAGACTGTAGAGCGCTATTGCACACAGTATGAGCCCAATAATGATTCCCACAGTACACTCGCCCCCAATGATCCCGGTCGCCACCGGTGACGAACAAGGGTTGAAGTAACGTTATGTAACGCCAGGGTGCCTTCGACGGAACAGTCGCCTCCTGAGCAGAGCGAACCCTGCAATGATGAGTATGAGAACCGCCGACGCGACCATAAGTGGAATAAACAGGGTAAGTATGGACGTACCTACGGCAGCGGCGTTTTCGCCGGTCGCGACGGCAGGATTAGCAGTGCCACCACTGACCCCGGTTGAGAGCAATCGAGTCAGCATGCTCCCGCCCTGCACTACGCCGGCGATACCTCCGCCGACGATGAAGCCGGTAACCCATTGCAGCAAACCACCCTCGATGGGAAGCACGGATGTCATCAGGAGGGCTCCCGCACCAACTGCGAGCGGCGTGGTGATGCTATCGAGGAAATTGTCGACCACTGGAATGTAGTATGCAGCGATCTCGACTACGGTTGCCGTGCCAAAGCAGATCATTGCTGGAGTGCTTCCCAGCCAGCCAAACCCGTCCTGCAGCGGTAGAACGCCCAGATGTGCCGCGACACTCGCCACAAGCATTGGCACGAATACCCTGAAGCCCGCGCTCGCAGCGAGGCCGATACCAATGGCCACTGCTGTTACTATCTCCAGGTTCATCTCAATCAGCAGTATAAGCTACGACGTAATGCTACCGGAGTACCCTAAGAAGGCACCCATCTCATAGCGCGGCCAGACGGCCCCACTCAAGAGTGTACGAACCCGCCAGCGACTGCCTGCGCGTAAACGGCGTAACTTACTGTACTCGCGACGCGGGTTTCTGCTGTGGGATCTCGATGCCCACTACCCGTATGTTGATTTCTTTGGCGATCAATCCCGTGTACTCAAGCAGCCGGGTGGCTATCTTCTTGCGCACCTCATTTACGATAGTAGGGATGTTGTGTCCATAGTGCACATTGACCTGAAGATCGACGATGCATTCCCGCTTCCCGACCTCGACAGCGACGCCGGAACGTGCCTTCTCAGCATTATCCGCGTACCATCCAGTAAGCGCCCTGCGAACAGAACTCCTCCCAAGGCTCCCCACCCCTGCTATCTCCTTCGCAGCCATACCGGCGATGGATGCAACGACCTCATCGCCAATGATCGTCTCACCGACAAATCCATGTTCAGGTTGCTTTTCCTCTGCCATGCCTTGACCTCCTTATCCCTTCGTTCGGCTTACGGTACAACACTATGGTAGAGAACTAATGGGGGAACTGCAACGCTGCTTCCGCCAATCAACGAAAGGTGCCGATAGCATCCTCGCCGTGACCCCAGTGGCATCGTTGCCACAGAAGGGCATCGCAGCCTGTCCGGCTATTGACGGTGCTTACCGGGGATCAGTCTAATGAGGGATGTGTAGTGGTGTCAATACGGGATTCAGTGTCTCATCGATCACCCTGATTCATGCTGAACGAGTCCAGGTGTCATCAGTCAGATGGTCACTTCAGGCTATCGTACACAAGTATGTCATTTGCCAATCCATGCCCCATATGTGGCACACTTAGCCAAGACGATGATGACAATACTACAACGAGGCGGCTACTCTTAGATGCTCCTTCGACTGATACTGCTCTTTACCGTAATCCCCCTGGTCGAACTGGCGATCCTGCTTCACCTCGGGAGCGTCATCGGCGTATGGAATACCATATTGATAGTAGTAGTGACCGGTTTGGCCGGAGCCTTCTTGGCCAGGAGACAGGGGCTTGCTGTTGTAGGAAAGATGCGCGCCAGTCTTGAGCAGGGATTAGTACCCGGCGAGGAATTGCTGCATGGATTGCTCATCCTCGCCGGTGGGCTTCTGCTTCTCACGCCCGGACTGCTCACGGATGTGGTGGGTTTCGCACTCCTTATTCCGCGATCAAGGAGATGTGCCCTCCACTGGCTCAGGCGGCGTATTTCGCGAAGTATGCAGGAGGGCCAGGCCCATTACTGGCAAATCCGCTAGACCCCCTGAATTGAGAATGCGTCTGACAGCGAGGAGGAGGTGATCAATGACCGAGGTTTTCCATCCGCAAGACGCCCTCCTAATAGTTGACGTACAGAACGACTTCTGCCCCGGTGGTGCTCTGCCGATACCTGATGGACATGCAGTGGTGCCGGTGCTGAATACGTGGATTGCTGATGCGGTTGCCGCGGGAGTCCCCGTGTACGCCTCGCGCGACTGGCATCCGGTTGGCCACATCAGCTTCACCGTGAGCGGTGGCATGTGGCCACCGCACTGTATACAGGACACCTATGGTGCGCTGTTTCACCCTGATCTCGGATTGCCGGATTCTGTGGTGAAGGTCACTAAGGGCGTACGATTCGATCATGACCAGAACTCGGCATTCGATGAGACCGGACTGTCCGAGAAGTTGCGTCGAGATGGTATTGAAAGACTCTGGATAGGCGGATTGGCACAGGATGTGTGCGTGCTCGCAACGGCCCTTGATGCCCGGCAAGAAGGATTCGAACTCTTCTTGATCGAAGCAGGCACTCGGCCCGTTACTCCCGAAGGAGGCGCAAGAGCCCTCGCGGAAATGCGCTCAGGCGGCGTTAGTATTGTGTCCTGACGTCAGCACAGCCGCTATATGAAGCATGGTCGACACGTGGTGACGTGAAAGGTCAGCGATCTGGTGTCCTGCTCGCCAGCGGCGTTGGTGACGGTAACGGTCACGGTTACATTTCCGCGCGTATCAGGAGCCGTGAAGACCACACTGTCGCCCGAACCAGTTATCGTACCGCCCGTGGCGTTCCAGCTGTAGGAACCGCCACTCGAATCAGCGAGCTCACATCGCAGCACTGCCTGTTCCGAGACAAGTATGGCGTAACCGCCAAGCCCCTGGCTGAGGGACTTGTGGTCGGCACTTGCGCTCAGCGCGGTGATTCTCGGTCTGTCAGCCGTAACAGGTGGTTCGCGTACTGCGGGCTCGTCCACCGGGGGTTCTTCAACCTCGCCGATAACCTCTACCTCCACAAATGCGACGTCCACTTTGCTGCGGGAGTCAATCACCGTAACACCGATCTCATACGTGCCCGGAATAGCTGGGGCAGTCCATTCCGCACGGGGACCTTCAACTGACAGGTCACCACGTGAACACCACCAGGAATACTCGAGATCGTCCAAATCGCCCTGTGCGAGGATAACCTCAACCACCACCGTCTCCTGTGCCGAAACAGGGCTGTCGCCCACTCGCAGGGTATCGATTCGTGGTTCAGGTGGCTGGTCTCCACCGTTTGTCGGCTTGGAAGGTGTGGGCGGTGGCACACCATTTGAAGGACTGCCGGTGTCAGAAGGGTCGCCAGCGGGCGGCATCTTCGGAACAGCCGGAATGGCACTGGCCACAACAGGATGGGCGGAAGCAAGAGATGTAACGTAATCAGCCGCATCCACCTCGTCCCCAATCAGGAGGATGGTATGAAGGAGCATTTCGGCAACTCGTATCTGCGTGGCGAGGATCTGTCCCCGGTACTCCCACGGCACGAGTTCGCCAGCCGCCGTCAGTGCTGCCTGCTGCGCGAGATGCTGGTCCTTCGTCCGCGAAAGCACTGCGGCAACATGATAACCCTGATTCCGAGCCGACACGAGCCAGGCGAGCGAATCCTCGAAATTGCGTTCGTACACGACGCAGTGTGCGGCGGCATGGGTATATTGCTCGTGTCGCGCCATGGTGAGAATCGCATCGGCATCATCTGTGGCGAATCGAAGAAGCAGTCGGGCCCTTTCGGTATTCGTGTCTGCGAGACTCAGGCGGATATCGCGGCTGGCAATCACCGCCGGATACGTAGGAGAAGATGGCAGCATAAGCAGTTCGGGATCATCGGTCCACCCGTCAGGCAGAGTAGAGGATGCAGCCACTTCCAGAGCCAATGGATGAAGAAGGATTCCGACAACCAACAACAGCGCAATCGCCGGTAAGTACCACAGCCGTCTGTACAATGATGTCTCCTGGATATACGTTGGGGTGGGGCGCAGATCAGCCCCGCTCCCTGACATATACAACGTACAACGGGCGCAATTGTTTATTGGGCAACAAGGAGAATCGCCGCAGATCCCTGGTGCCATCGAGATGGGAATCTACTGGCTCAAAGGCGAGGTCACGGAAAGGCGCCGTTCGTTGACACTACGTCCGGGCGCTGCTACAGTGCTTCGAGATTCTATGTGTGGTAACCACCGTAAAGGAGAGTGCGCAGATATGAGTCATCGGGTTTCTATTGCCCAAGTCTCGGCTGGAGATACCGAGGCCGCAGTGCGCGAGGCGATCAACCTTGCCGGTGGATTTGAGAGCCTCATCGGCAGCGGCACCAGAGTGCTCATCAAGCCCAACCAATGCAAACCGTGTCCACGGCACAGCGGATTCGTCACAGACGGCGCAGTAGTAGAAGCGGTTACACGTGTCGTGCTTGAACGTAATCCCGCTTCCGTCATCATCGGCGATGGAGCCATAGCGGGCTGGGACTTCGAGGGGTTCAGCACACAGGAGGCGTTCGATGCCTCAGGAGTCACCGAGGCGGCGCGCCGCCTGGATGTAGAACTACGTAATCTCAATGCGGACGCAGTAGAGGAAGTGCGTGTGCCGGGAGGTACTGTGTTTGACACCATTTGCATCGCGAAGACCGCGCTGGAATCGGATGTCATCATCAGCGTGCCAGTCCTCAAGATGGGCATACGCACCCATGTGTCGCTCTCACTCAAGAATATGAAGGGCGTGATGCCCGGCGGAGAGAAGCGTAAGAGCCACCGCGTCGGGCTTGACATGGCCATAGCTGACCTTTGCACCGCCGTGAAGCCTCACTACGCGATTATCGACGCCACCACAGGCTCTGAAGGGATGGGCGACTACCCACAAGATGCCCGAGAAATGGGTTTGATAGTCGCAGGCAGGGACCCGCTAAGCGTGGACATAGTGGGTTCGTCGCTAATGGGTGTTAACCCGCACGAGGTGCTACACCTCCGCAATATAGCTGCACGCGACAATAGAGTCGCGGCCCTGGACGACATCGACATTGTCGGTGAGCGGCTTCAAGACCACAGGCAGACATTCACACGCCCCTTTGACGTCTTTCGGTCACGATACCCCGAGGTGACCATGATCCAGGGAGAGTCGGCGTGCAGCGGCTGTATGAACGAGCTGATCAGTGCCATCATCTACATGAAACGGGCAGGCTACGGCGACAGCATGAGAGGGCTGGCTGTCGTCCTGGGGAATGCGACAGAACCGGCTTCGTCCCGCAGGATTGTCGCAATCGGCACGTGTGCTGCTGGATTCCCAGGAGCTACAGTCTCCCTCCCCGGGTGTCCTCCGAAGGAGGCAGATATCCTTCGCGGCATCGCAAGCGTGTGCAATATCGAGGCCGAAGCTGTAATCAATGCAATGGAGTCGACCCGGCGTCAGATCTGGGATGCAGCAAACGATCTCATGAGCAGATAGTCGCGTGCTTCGACCGCAATCCTTTGGCAGATGCATGGCGCGAAGGATCCAGTCAGGCGTGCTTGAGATAAACGTCGAGGCCTGCCACCCGGATGGCAGGCCTCCTTCATCTAGACAGCGCAAACGTCAGGCTGACTTCTGGAATCTCTCCATGAAGTCGACTGTCTTCTGGATGTCTTCAAGAGACACTGCATTGTAGATCGAGAAACGTATCCCACCAACTGATCTATGGCCCTTGAGCCCCAGCAAGCCCTCATTCTTCGCGTCGGCGATGAACTTAGCCTCAAGGTCTTCGCTCGGCAGACGCATTGTGACGTTCATCCAGCTGCGGCTGGCCTTGTCAGCTGCCCCTCTATAAAAATCCGGAGCCGCATCTATAGCGCCATACAGCAGATCCTTCTTGGCACTGTTCGTCCTCTCGACGCCAGCGAGGCCGCCATTTCTCTGAATCCACTCAAGTACGAGCTTCATGATGTAGATGCCAAATACAGGTGGTGTGTTATACAGAGACTTGTTGTCAGCGTGAGTCCTGTATCGAAGTATTGCGGGCAGATCCTGTCGTGCGGTATTCAGAAAATCGTCGCGGATTACGACGAGCGTCACGCCGGACGGGCCCAGGTTCTTCTGCGCTCCCGCGTAGAACAGGGCAAATCTCTGGTAGTCAATCTGGCGGGATGCGATATCAGACGACATGTCAGCAATCAGTGGCACATTGCCAGTCCGGGGGAAGTCATGGAATTGAGTTCCTTCGATTGTGTTGTTGGTGCAGACATGGAGGTACGTAGCATCCGCCGGTATATCGAAACTATCCATGGGAGGTATTGCGCGATACTTGTCCTCCTTGGAAGAGAACGCGACATGCACTCTACACGCGCTCTTCGCTTCCTTCATCGCCTTTGATGCGAACTCGCCAGTATCGGCGTAAGCCGCAACCTGATCCTCTCCCGCGAAGTTCATCGGCACCAGCGCGAATTGAGTGGATGCCCCACCTCCAAGAAAAAGCACGTGGTAATCATCGGTCAGTCCAAGGACCTCACGAATCAGCGCGATAGTCTGATCGTTGATCGCTTCAAACTCTTTGCCACGATGAGAGCTCTCAAGGATGGACATGCCGGTTCCATGGTAGTCCAGTAGTTCATCCTGTACTGTCTGTAGGACTTCAAGGGGCAGCGCTGCAGGTCCTGGGTTGAAGTTCACGTTTCTGGTAGCCATGTATCTCCTCGCTTACCGTAAATTGGGTATGTGGCGCACTATTTCGTTTCAGCTGGATGCGAAGCGCCCATTGGCGCTCGCCCTATACCCCAGCCAGGCTCTATCGCGACACTTGGAGAGAACAATATCACAATTCCCCGCCTTGGTACTAAGGTCATCGCATATGAGCAACTTCGTACGTAACAGCAGAACGGCTTCGAATCTCTTCCTCCAGATGTGGACGTGGCATTTGGCGGGTAAGGAAGCCTGCATTGAGGAATAAGGCGGCCCACATCAGGAAAACTGCGCAGAGATCGCGAATTATCCCTCTGTACTACTTGCGCTGACCAACGTCCTAAGGCAAAATTGCTGTACGCGCAGAGGAGACATCGGATAGCGATGTCGACGCATAAGGAGGCCAGAAAATTAACTGTGCAGTACATCCTGATCGTGATGCGGTAGGCGTTTGTGTTACGTGCGGGAATCCTGTGTGCCCGGATTGCCGTACGATGCTGAAAGGCAAGGCGTACTGTGCCCAGTGCGTCGAGTCTTTCGTGACTGCCGAGCCAAAAGCGCCAGCCAGGAGGGAGGCTGTCACGAGCACGCAAACACAAGGAGATCAGTTGCCGCCGGAGGTCCGCGGCTGGAACTGGGGGGCGTTCTTCATGTCGTGGCTTTGGGGCATATTCAACAAGGTATGGATTTCGTTGATTGTGCTTGTCCTCCCGGTAATCTGGAACTTCGTATTAGGCGCCAAGGGTAACGAGTGGGCGTGGCGTAACAAGTCCTGGGATAGCGTGGAACACTTCAAACGCACCCAAAGAACATGGGCTATCGTCGGACTCATCCTGTTCCTGCTCGGGCTGGCTTTCTGGGCAATCTATGTCATCGTTGTTGTGGTGATTATGGGTGGCGGCCTTGTTATGGGTGGTGGATGGTAGAGTTGCTCCGTCGGTTGATTGTCATCGACCAGCGATTCTCATGATCGATCGGTGGGTATAGAATCTGGCTTGAGGGGGTACGTGTTCAACGTGCCCCCTCTGATTGTTCAGCGACGGTCGACGTTCGACGTTCGACTCTGCTGATAGGGTGCCACAGCGTCAAGACTGAGGGGATTCGGCACCCAGATTCATGTCCAACCAAAGGTGTCTGCCGCAGCCCCGATCAGGCTGCTCGTGCGTCTGAACGGCTCCGCATCTTCCCAGCAGTTGCTGTCCTGCGAGGTCGACATGGGACAGGAGACAATTCGAAAGTCCTGCTTCCCTGAGTAATTGAGTCCGCAAAGTACCACGGCGGATATCCGCACGCAGTGGAGCAGACGGTACGTACAAGCGCGAAAGACTGAAGAACCTGAAAGGTGACCAGGGACGCGCGGCACATGCCCAACACCTTGCTGAAATACGTCAAACGGCGGTAGATCTCCGGTACAACCTGCGGTGACAGAGATGCCATCAGGCTGTGCTGCCACTATCCAGCGGCGGTGGAAGTCGCATCACACTCACATGGCCTTAGCGCGGGCCTGGGCACAACGACCGCTAAGCCTATGCAACACGCGCCGATGACAGCCATGCCAACGTATCAGTTCGGAACGTAGTACTCGACCACGAGCCGCGGTAACTGCTGACGTGCCCACCGGAGCATGTCTCGCATGCCGTCGCCGTCAGACTCCATATCCGCAAATTGCAGCCTGAACTGGAAAGTTCCCGTATTCAGCCTGTCCCTGAGCCTCTCCTTCAGTACGGGCAAATGCTCGGCTGATTCCAACTCCGAGAGGCTACACCACTCGCCGATCTGACCTTCAATCCCGGGCATCAGATACTCGCCATGGAGCGTGTTGTAGCGATGCTCAAATGCGCTGAGACACCCGAGATGTTCGAATGGCTGTCCGTACGGAGTCTCATAACCGGACAGGTCGAGCATTACCTGCGTGATCACCGCATCGTTCGGTATACGTGAGATATCGTAGGTGAGGAAGCCTCTCACGCCACGATTTGCGTCATCGTCGCCCACCCATATCTCACCAGGCGTCACCGCTCCACTGCTGCGTATGAACCCGGTCATCTCGATATTGGGCGTGATCGATAGTGTTTGTGCCGGTGGGTCGATCTCCAAGGTGATCGCGCTCGTAACAGTCTTACCGCCGCCGGTCGCAGACAATTGGTACGTTACGGTTTCAACAGCAGCGACTTCGACCGATCCTGCGGGCGCTACAATGCCAATCCCTTGATCAAGGCTGACCGTGTCAGCATCGGCGACGTTCCATGAGAGCGTCACCACCTCCCGTGGCGGCACTCTAGTAGACGTGGCAGTGAAGGAATTGATTACCGGCTCTGCCACAGCAGCATTATCGGCTGTACGAACGCGCAGAGTCGCATTGGCTTCATCCGACCATTCACCATCGTCATCCTGAACCGCGAAATAGATGATGTGGTATCCAACTGATAATGAGCTGGATTGGAAGCTGGGTTGTGTACTAAGCTGGCCGTCTATGCTGGAGCGCCAGCGATACGCAACTACTTCGCCATCCGAATCGGTGCCGTAACCGGAGAATGACACTATCTCACCTTCAGTAACATCAGCAGGTGATACGGACGAGATGTGCGCTTCAGGCGGTTCGTTTGACTGAGGTATCAGTCGCGCACAACCTGTAACAAGGAGCAATACAGCAATTACCAGCAGTATTCTGGACATCGCAGCACCTCCGCGACGAAGTCAAAAGTCCTCAATACCACACAATAGCCGGAAACTGTTTCGATTGCAACGCGCGTCAACTCTGTGTCCGCACCACGCACCCGGACCCGGCGCGTGTGAGAGTTCCATGCGAAACACCACAGAAGATTCGCCCACTCTTACACAAACAGGAATCTCAATGACTCCTGTGGGTGACCATCAATGGGTATAACGTTGTGGAGGCACAGTGGGTTGTCGGCAATATCGAATCCGACGCGGATTATGGGTTGTAAGTACTCGAAGAGCAGCTTGACGTGCCCTCCAACACAGGCCAGACAATGATCACAAGTGTCGCTGCAACAAGACCCAAGTGGTCTGAGGTGGACCCCATCCTTAGGACAGTACAGGGGCAGGATTAAGGTGGAGTCCTGCTGTCTTCATTGGGTCAGTTGGTGCTGCCAGACCGGCAGCGGGTTTGTCCTGACAG
>PUON01000098.1 GCA_003552125.1 Dehalococcoidia bacterium
CGGCGGCGAGAAGAGCGCATCATCGACAGGGGTCCATGCGTCAGGAGAAGGGAAGTAGTCTCGCAGCCGGTTGTCGAAGTACGCGATGTACTCCTCGTAGGGAAGGTCGCCCCTGGTGTAGTCCATTCGCACACTCTTTCGCAGCAGTGTGAACCCGTGCTGCAGGTCGATCGCACCCAACCGCCGTCGCCGCAAGAACCGGAGGGCCGACAAACCCCCGAACGGACAGTTCACGCCTCCTCCGATAATCTCACCTTATACCAAAGTACTACAGCGCGTAAAGATGTCGTCGCAGGTCTGTCAGAATCCGGGCGGAAAGCGCAATGCGTCGGCGAAGAAGCTTCGTTTATTGACGCGTCCGTGTTACATTGCCGGGCACATGCTCGACTATCTGCCCGATGAAGACACTCGCACGAGAAGGCATCAGGAACGTCACCAACGCGGCTGGCAACACGGTGGATGCATTCCGGTGGACGATGCCGATAGGTACCATTGTGGTGGGCATGATACTGTGGTCGATGACTCAGGAGACCTATCCCGCTATCCGACGCGACGGATTTCCGGCTGTTGTCGGCACAGTCACAATGCGCTCCTCGAGCGCGCGCACCAGCTCCAGGAGTGAACACTGCCTTATCAGGGGTTTTGCTTCTCTCGAGTCGCGTGACATGCGCCACGTCCTCATCATACTCTGTGGTATCAACGAGCACATCTGTTTTCGGCGCCTGCTTCCAACGGTCCACAGGGCGTCGCATCTGCGCTACCTGATGGAGGGGTCGCGAAAGTGATTATCCAGTGTGATTTCGACGGCACCGTTACCACCAATAACCTAAGCCTTCTGCTACGCAGGCGATTTGCCGGTAGCCGGTGGCGGGTGATCGAGGCGGAGTATCTGGCAGGATGGCTGACCGTGGAGGAAAGCAACCGGCGCCAGTATGCTCTTATCAAGGAGCCCAGAGAGGTGCTGGAGTCGTTTGTCCGGCAGCACATCAAGGTCAGATCAGGCTTCGTGGAATTCGTCGAACACTGTGAAACCACGGGGATAAGGCTGGCGATTGTGAGCAGCGGGCTTGATTTCTACATCGAGACAGTGCTGAACGCCATCGGAGTACCCGTGCTGGAAGTGCACTGTGGCCGCGCCGCCTTTGGCGCGGACGGTATCACCGTAGAGTATACGGACCCGGAAGGCTTTCCGATCACAGGCAGCTTCAAACAGAGGTGGTTTGCCTGGCTTCGAAACCAGGGGGATCGCGTTGCTTATGTTGGAGACGGCCTTTCAGACTTCCATACTGCAGTACGTGCGGACCACGTATTTGCTACCGGCCACCTGCACCATCTCCTCAAGGCGGCGTTAATTCCGCACGTCCGGTTCTCTACCTTTGCCGAGATACGGGATCACATAGCACCGCAGTGAACCGGCCCTGGTTTCGAAGCGAATTCAGCCTAGAGCAGAGTCATGCGAAGCGGTACCGTGAAGCGCAAACAGGCGGGCTCACGGGACCATCATCGCAATCGGAAAGCAATGATGGCCCCGGTGACGGCTGCCACGCCTTCTCTTTTCAACTCATTTTGAGCGTCGGGGCAGGATGCCTGCACCTGCACGCTCGCTCCCGTGCTGATGCCAGAACCGAATGACTCATACTTACCAATCCGGCCGAAAATCGCAGCAGGCGAAAGGGCTTTACCGCCTCGGGTGACGACAACTATTTCAGCTCGATATCGAGCCGACAATGCCCTCTACGCAGACCGGATTCTTCGTCTGCGCTGCGTCTTCATGATGGCATCAGCCCACAGCGATGCCCTGCTCTGATACCCATAAGCCATGTATATTGCACAGAGCGGTGGCGTACAGGGTGCCCGGCTTGGCAGTTTTCATCGAGAGGGTTACTTCATGGTGCGTGTAGACAGTGCTGGTATCGGCCCCTTCCACCGATTCTCCGTGCGCGCAGAACTCGAAGTGCCCCACCTGGTACGGAAACTTCTCTCCCTCGGGGTGGAAGTAGACCGAGATCCACCGGATATGATGTGCAGTCGTGTTGGGATGGGCGACTTCCTTTCCAAGAGTCGCCTTTACCGCGAACATCTCATCCGCATTCACTCTGTCAGGGCAGTCGATCGCGGGTACATGCTTCTCGGTCTTCCAGTCAGCAGACTGATAGAAATCTCCAAATGGTTTCATGAACTTACCTCCTTCAGTACTGAAGTATCTGAATCGTCTTCCGGATATCGAATCTCCGATGGTGTTCTGCCTGCCCGCAGCCGGAGAGGCACACCGCAACGCGCCGCTGAGATCCGCTTACCAGCCGCAGTGCCACATCCCCATCGCTGGTGCCCCACTTCATCATGACAAGTGTCCCCCTGTCTCGAATGGCGGTGACCCTGCGGTTCTCACTGATTGTCCTGAAGCCGGCGCCCGTTGAGCTTATCTGGACAGCAACAGACTAGCGAAACTCCTCCATCAGTGTTTTCGCCTGAATAGATTCGATGCTCTGTCTTACCAGTGGGCCTTTCCGCAATGCAGGCTGACGTTCCTCATATGTGGCACGCTCGTGACGGTAGAACACTCCCAACGGTATCCGGTCGCCCCACTCCTCGGCCCTTGCCTGTGCCTGGCGTTTGTCCTCCGGATCATAGTCTTTTTCATCGTCCAGCTTGTACACCCTTTCCTGGTACCACTGGAACGTGTTTTTCTTGTTGAACGTCACACACGGCTGGAGTATCTCAATCAGCGAGAAACCTCTGTGTGCAATGCCGCCCTGGATAACCGTGGAAAGATGCTCGATGTCGCCAGCGAAGCCGCGGGCAACATATGTAGCGCCGGTCAGTATCGCCAATGCCAGCGGGATGAGTGGTGGCTCAGTGCCTTCAGGAGTGGTCCTGGTCACGAATCCCTCATCGCTGGTGGGCGATGCCTGCCCTTTGGTCAAACCGTATATCTGGTTATTGTGCACGAGGTAGGTCATATCGTGGTTACGGCGCATGGTGTGAAGGAAGTGGTTGCCGCCTTCGGCATATCCATCGCCATCACCTCCCACCACTATGACAGTGAGCTCGGAATTAGCAATCCTGGCTCCCACTGCCACCGGTAGAGCTCTGCCGTGCAGAGAGTTGAACACGTTGGCCCGGGAGTAGTGAGGCAGCTTGCCTGCCTGTCCGATGCCCGAGACCATGAGTACTTCATGCGGCTTCAGCTCCATCTGCACCAGTGCCTTATTCAATGCGCGAAGAATGCCGAAATTGCCGCATCCCGGACACCAGGCTGGCTTCAGCCCCGCATAATCCTGCATACTCACCATGGCGACACTTCCTTTCTCTTCACCCGGTCCGCGATATACGCCGGCGTGAAGGGGCGACCATCGTACTTCAGCATCAGCCCGTCCGAGGCGATACCGGTTTCAACACGGATAAGGCGGGACATCTGACCGCTCGCGTTGCTTTCAACGACGTAATTCGTCTGTCCGCGCGCCAGCGCCTCGGTGACGGCATCGCGCGGGAAAGGCCACAACTCGCTCAAGTGGAGCATGCTGACACGGAGGCCATCATCGTTCAGCAGGTCCACAGCTTCGCGCACTGCCCCATATGTGCTTCCCCAACTGACCAGGGTGATCCCGGGCTCAGGTGCTCCATAGGTAATCGGCTCAGAGATCTCATCCTTCAGGCCACCATGCTTGCGCAAGCGCTTGTCCATCTGGCTGGAGCGTATCCCGCCATCCTCAATCAGGTGCCCATCTTCACCATGTTCATCGCCATCGGTCACCACCAGAGCCTCGCTCATGCCAGGGAAGGCGCGAGGGGAGATGCCGGAATTCGTAACGCGATGTCTCATATATTCGTCCGGAGCGTTGCCGTCGCCCGGCGTATACAGGTCACCCCGATGCACCGTCACTCTCCTGAAATCGAAGGCAGGCACCGTCTGGTATGACGTAGCCAGAAGATGGTCCGTCAGCAGTATCACCGGCGTCTGATACTCTTCAGCGAGGTTGAACGCCTTGACGGTAAGATAGAAGGCATCCGTAACGGTTGACGGCGCCAGCACTGCCCGCGGGAACTCTCCGTGATGAGCGTGAAGAACGAACTGGAGGTCGCCCTGTTCGGTCCTCGTGGGCAGTCCCACCGCCGGCCCCGGCCTCTGGCCGTCGACAACCACTATAGGCGTCTCGGTGATTCCTGCCAGGCCCACACCTTCAACCATCAGACAGAAGCCGCTTCCTGAGGTGGCGGTCATCGCTCTCACTCCCGCAAAGCCCGCACCAATCGTCATGTTGATAGCTGCTATCTCGTCTTCAGACTGCAGAACCACCAGACCCATGCGTTCTGAATTGGCTGCCATATACTCGAGTATTGAGCTGGCGGGGGTCATTGGATATCCGGCCATGAACTTACAGCCTGCCGCAATGGCCCCCAGTGCGACCGCTTCATGCCCGTTCAGCAGCAGGCCCACCTGGTCGCCTCGCGGCTGCAGTTGCAGAGGGGAAGCGTCGGCATAGTTCTCGCGGACAAACCCGTACCCGGCGTGCAGTGCGGTCACGTTGGCCTCGGCCGCCTTACCGCCGAAGGTCTCTTTCAGCAGAGTTTCAGCGGCTTCAGGCTTGTAGTCCAAAAGGCCGAGACAGGCTCCCAGGGCAACCGTATTGGCAACAATCCTGTTGCCTGCGGCCTGCTCTGCGAGCTCACCCAGCGGCACCGCCACCAGGGTACTGCCATTAGCACCCGTCACCTTCTCCTTATCGCAGATGATCACCCCCTCCGAAACCAGTTCCCCACGGTGCAGATCGACGCTGTCCTGGTTTAGGGCCAGCAGCACGTTCAGTGTTTCGTCTATCGCACCTGTTTCCTCATCGCTGACGCGGATACGGAAGAAGTTGTGTCCGCCTCGTACTCGAGATTCGTAGTCCTGGTCGCTGTAAACGTGATAGCCACCACGGGAGAAGATCTTTGACAGTATCAGTCCAATCGATTGGACGCCCTGCCCGGCTTCCCCGGCGACCATGATCGTCGCTTCAGTCATATATCCTCCTGGGAGGCAGTCTGTTGACCGTCGCCTTCACGAGCAACAGGATTCTCCGGTCTGGTCCTGCCTGAGAACGCCTGAAGCCACGTTGTATCGCTTCGAATAAGACACGTGAGGTTCGAAAAGCCGAAATTCGAAATCGAGGCCGCGCAGACACATGCGCTTGCATACCGGCGCGCAAAGACCGGACGTTGCGTGCGCCGCGACCACGTCATACCACCACTGCTGTCTCGGGCCGCTGCTCTACTGGAAGTGCTTCCTGATGAGCTTCTCAAGCTCGTCGATGTTGTGCTCTTTCTGCACGAGCATCTGCTTCCAGAAGGCAAGACACTCGTCGCAGTCGCCTGACTGCTGCTCGTAGTCAGTCTTGATCCGCCACACAGACTTGCTCTCCTCCACCAGTTGCATCATCAGGTTGTACGTGTTGTTGTCAAG
>PUON01000149.1 GCA_003552125.1 Dehalococcoidia bacterium
GTGTCATGCCTTGTCGATGATTGAAACTGTAGTAAACGTGCAACGCGCCATCCTGAGGCGGTGGTACGGGAACCGGGAACAACGTGGTGATGGGTCGGGCCTGCAGCATCCAGAACCGTCCTTCGGCGATGGACCACTCGATGTCCTGGGGCGATCCGAACACCTGCTCGATCGCCTCGCCATAGGAGACCAGTGTCCTCACCTGTTCGTCGGTGAGGACGCGTCCATTCCCGGCGTCGGTGCTCTCAAGAGACTCCTCACCACCTCCGATCCGGTACTCCATGATCCTCCCGCTTCTGCGGTCAAACAGGGCATTGTCCGACGTGATCGTTCCCGAGACCACCGCCTCACCAGCTCCGAGTGCCGCGTCGATGCAGGCGACGCTCCGCTTGCCGGTCGTCGGATCGGCCGTGAACAATACCCCCGAGGCATCCGCATCGATGATGCGCTGCACCACCACTGCCATCGACACCTGACTATGCGCGATGCCGTTGGCCGCACGGTAGGCCACCGCCCGGTCGGTGAAGAGGCTGGCCATGCACTCAATGACGGCCTCGGTGACAGCATCGACTCCGGTAACACCAAGCACGGTCTCATGCTGGCCGGCAAACGACGCGTGGGGAAGGTCCTCTGCAGTGGCGCTTGACCGCACGGCATACAATTCACGTCCGTCCAGCAGCTCCTCGATATACCGTCGGGCATCTGCCGGCAGTTCTTTGCTGCGGATGTGCTCCCTGATCCTGCCCGCCAGCTGTCGCAACTCCTTGGTCTCTGTTGCCCCGATAGCCTCCAACGAGCTGATCAATTCGGCGGCGTGTGCGTCGTCGATAAGAGCTCGATACACCGCCGTCGTCACACAGAAGCCATCAGGCACGGGGAATTCCGCACTGATGAGTTTCGCGAGGTTCGCCGCCTTGCCACCCACCAATGGAAAGTCCTGCGCCGTAATATCAGCCAACCGTTTAACAGAATGAACGCACCGACCTTCTTTCATTGTGCTCACCATCTTCTCTATCCTCCTTTGTCATCTACAGAGTTCCGCTTTGCACTGGCCTCAAGCGCGGCCTGTCGTGGCTCGGGGTGGCTGCTGAGGACGATGGGCACCAGACGGGGGCACATCGAGTGGATCTCCCGACCCGACCGTCACTGTTATCATCAGCCATCCCGAAGTGTGGTTCCATCGATGGTGTCAGTATGGAACAAGGAACCCACCTGAGAGACCCATCGCTGGATGGGTTTTCTGCTGATCGTGAGGCTGGTTTGCCACCTGGTCAAATGACCAGTGCGTGTGCGAGCGCAGCTGCGGCTGCCCCGGTGAGGCGGGAGACGTTCGGCTCAGTCAGCACGTTGCTTCAGTTAGACTTGACGGCCGATGAGTTGCAGAAGAGCCGTTCGTCAGTAGCGTCGTTAGTCGATTTCCAGTACATGAGGGGGCTCTGCTGATTCACATTAGTCCAAGTCGCGGGAGTTAGGTTGGTAGACGGAACATGAGGACGATAGACAGTGCTGTTGTGGCCCCAAGACTGTCTCGCGAACTGGATCACTGACGCCGTTGGTGACCATGCGTTCACAAGCGAGCAGTGGAAGGACGGTGGCTGCGCGAGAACCCTTAGCGCCTGGCGCAGCAAGCCGTGTCTCCTCATTCGCCCGGGGACTGAAGGGTGCTGACGGCCTCCAATGGCGCTACACCACGCTGCCCTCACTCTGCTGGAATACCATTGTGACAACAACCCCGGCGGCCATTCTCGCCGCCGGGGTTGTCCGAAGCTGTCTGTCAGGCGTGGTGTTCAGCGGCTACTGCCAGCCCGCACCAGGCGCATTCTTCCGCTGCGAAGAACAGCGGACTGCATTGCCGTGGTCCGGGCGATCTCCTCAGCCCAAAGCCGTATCTCAGTGAAGTCACGGTAATCACAGGCGAAGCCAGCCCTGGCAAGGAATCGCCCCACCGGCCCACCCTGGTTCCGATCGAGCTTGCCGCCAAACGTCGCAGCACCCTTCATACGCAGGGACTCGGCAAGCATCGCTATTCTCACTGGCAGCGCACGGACGATCGACTGAGCAGAATTCCCCAGCGGTCCGCTCTGAAAGAGCCACACATCGCGATCCACCAGGTCCATCCCGAAGTGCTCCAGGAACTTAGCCGCCTCACCCCTCCACTTTCCACCGTAGACTGCACTGCCCACAACCACCGCGTGGTACTGCCGCACATCCTGCACCTCGGAGACCGGGACCACGTCAACATCCATGCCAGTGCGGCAGAGCGTGAGTGCAATTGACCGCGCAATCTCAGCGGTCGACCCGTTCACACTTGAGTAGGTCACCAACACTCTTGTCCAATCCATATCGAACTCCTTGCTATGCCCCTGGCAATCTTACTTAAGACAGTGGCGCGATAGGTGGTACAACTGGCAAGAGCAGGTCAGGGCCACGTCCTGTCTCGTGTCGCATAGAAGCACTACCACCGTAGGGACATAGCTTCGGCAGTCAATCTCATCTAGGAACGACTTCTTCGTCTGCTTAGCGAAGACCGTGCGGCAACCAGCGCTACGACTGCCGCGATGCTCAGAGAAATGTAGGCGATTGTCTTGCTTGATTCCACGTCTGACTGTAGTTGCGCTCCTTGTGCTTCTAGGTCTCCGATTCGGTAATCTGCGTCTGCCATTTGGTCGTTCAGGTTGCTCTCAAGGTCCGCGATTTCCTCCTCCATTCTCGAATTGACAGTGCGGCTGTCTCTGTCCCGGTCCTTGAGCCAGCCATGAAGATCATGCAGAACACCCTCCTGTATAGGACCCAACGGCTGATTCCAGGCAACCGCGGGGTAGAACGTGTGTCCAAGACCTGGATAGGTGATGAGAGTGTGGTCCGGGTGATTCGCCGAGGTCAGCTTCTGCTCGAGCAGATACGCCTGGGATACAGGGGTCTGAATATCGCCTTCTCCCTGCTGTATCAGGATGCTAGCAGGAACCGCATCGATTATGTCCAACGTGTCCTCAAGGGCGAATACCGAATGCAGCCAAGTATGCATAGGCATGGCCTCGGACGTCACGAGCATCTCCAGATGTGATTCTAGCCAGGGCCTAAGCTCATGGTGGATGCTCAGGTACCCGTCGCCGTCGGTATCAAGTCCTTGCCGCCAGAGCCACTCTCCAGTGCTGTTTTCAATCAGTAGGCTGGCGTTAAGGAACACAGCCTGAAGCTCCCGTGTTGCATATACTTCTTCAATCGACAGCAACCCGTCGCGATTCGTGTCAATCGTTTGTTCCGCATGGTAGATAGGGCCTTGGACCATCTGGAAGTGAACCAGATCACTGAGACCCTGTGCACTCGCTGCCATGAGCACTACATTCTTGACCTCGGGATTGTCAATTGCAATCCGGGGTGCCAGAATGGCTCCTTCACTGTGACCAACTATCGAGATGCTTTCCACGTCAACTTCAGGTTGCTCGGCTAGAACCTTCAGCATAGTCTCCGCATCTCGCTTCAAGTCTTGGAAGGTAACGGAAGCCCAGCCCGCCTCGTCCAGCACGATACCTTCATCCCCAACATATCTCTTGTGATAGCGGAGCACGGCGAATCCTCTAGATGACAGGTACTCAGCTATCTGGAGAAAGGGTCGCACCGGCTCGCCCATCAGACTAGCTTCGGGAGGAAGATACTCATCCATATCCATTGGTCCAGAGCCATGAACCAAGAGGACACCCGGAAACGGACCACTGCCAACGACGGGAAACATCAATTGCGCGTCAGTAGTCAGATCATCATCCAGGTCAATTACTACGTCACGGCTCCGGTAAGCCTCTTCAGCGACTCCCTGAGCGCTCACGGCTCCCGGGGTAAGTGTGGCCGCGATTGCGAACACGGCCACCATTGCCACGCCTAGTCTCAGTAGTGAAGCCTTCATTCTTCTGATCCCTCCTGTTGTTCGATACTCGTTCGGTTTCCATTCCATCGTCGCGCGGTTTGGCTGGTCGTCCGCAATTGGAATCGTCATCATCAGCCATCCCGAAGTATGGTTCTGTTGATGGTGTCAGTATGGAACGAGGAACCCACCTGAGAGACCAATCGCAGGGTGAGTTTCCTGCCTGATCGTAAGGCTGGTTGGCCACCTGGTCAGGTGACCAGTGCATGTTTCAGCGCCAGCGTCACAGTCACCGTACGTTCCATGCTCGTGAAGATCAGTTCGGCGACGGACCGCACTACACACGTATGTCGTTGTATTGACACCATACATGCGAAGTTGACACGCGGCCATTCAACCACAGAAAATGGTCTGCCGGGACGCATCGGTGCAAGCCGAACGACAAGCTGGTGCCAGCGGGACCTGTCGTAATCTCACTCCCGGCCGGAGTCGCCTTGTCAATACGAGATGAGATAGAGCACTACCTGATCAAGCTGGCGACCGGGGCTGACTTCTCGACGGTGCTGCACGATCTCGTTACCATCATCGAGGGTGAGTGCCCCGAGATGAAGGGCCTCATCCTCCTGCTGGATGAGGATGGACAGCACCTGCATCATGGGGCCGCAGTGAGCCTGCCCGAGGAGTACACCCAATCCATCGAGGGCCTCGAGATCGGCCCGATGGTCGGTTCCTGCGGTACGGCGTCCTACCTCGGTGAGAGGGTGATCGTCGAGGATATCGCGACAGATCCCCGTTGGGACGGCCTGCGTTCTCTAGGACTGCAGTACGGGTTGCGAGCCTGCTGGTCACAACCGGTCTTCTCCCCACAAGGTACGGTCATCGGTACGTTCGCGATGTACTACACGCATCCACGCGCCCCAACCGATTCGGAGCTGCAGGTCATCGAGACTGCCGCCCACCTTGCCGGGGTTGCCATCGAGAGCCACCGGCTCCAGAGTCAATTGAGGCAGTCCCAGGAGGAGCTCGAAGAAAGGGTCAGGCAGCGCACGCTGCAATTACAGACTACTCAGGACGCTCTGCAGCAGAGCGAACGGCGATACCGCACACTGGTCGAGAACGCCAACAGCATCATAATTGAACTGGACACCACAGGAACGATTACCTTCATCAACCGGTTCGCCCAGGACTTTTTCCGATTCGCCGAGTCGGAGATACTTGGCAAGAACGTGGTCGGCACCATTGTGCCGGCGACCGATTCGACCGGCCAGGACATGACGCCGTTCATCGACCAGATTCTCAAAGACCCCGAGCGTTACGGCAACGTTGAGAACGAGAACGTGCGCAAGGATGGAGAGAGAGTGTGGGTCGCGTGGACGAACCGGGTTGTGCAGAACCTGGAGACCGGGACGCGACAGGTGCTGGGCATCGGAATTGACCGGACCGAGCAGAAACGGATCGAACGAATTCTCACGCAGGAGACGGCCGCCAGAGCGGCGGACGAAGAGAGGCATCGGCTGGCACGCGACCTGCACGACGCAGTCA
>PUON01000076.1 GCA_003552125.1 Dehalococcoidia bacterium
ACGCGATGAAGGCATTGTTGAGCTGATCCGGGCGCCCTCCCCAGATATCTTCGAGCTCCTGCCCGAGTGACTCCAGGACATCGTCCCTCTCACGAAGCGTTTCAAGTTCGGAGAGTTCGCCGCTATGGAACCGGGAGTACAGCATTTCGAGCCGCTTGTAGTAGTCCACATAGACGGCGGCCTCCCTCAGTTTATTGTGCAGCTGTTGCTTCAAGGTGGTGTAGGGCTCGGCATCCCGACCCCACTTCTCTTCAGCGAACAGCATGCCTGCAATGTGGCTGACTATCTCCGCACTTGGCTCTTCAATGACCAGAGGCAGGTCTATCTGCTCATGCCATTCCTCGTGAAAGACACAGTGAATGAAACGGCTCAGCGGCGCCTCCATCAGTGCTTTCGTTACAGGCGTCCTGACACCTGCCATCGCCTGCATAGAGTAGAAGAAGGCATCGTATTCGTTCAGGTCGATCGTCACATCTGCCCGCGTGCCCGTGCCGAAGCGCAGTTCAGGGTCACCGAGGGAGTACGGAAGAGTCGTAACCGGAGTGTAGAAGTAGTAATGGTAGGCGTCGAGGTCGTCGGCATATTTCCGGAAGTTCTCCGTCTCGCTGAAGCCAAGTCCGGCCCCAAAGGCCTTCATCTCCTCGATCAACTCCATCCGGTACTGCTGCTCGATGGTCAGCTCCGATGCCGGGGTTGTTCCTTTGATAGGGACTTCCCCAAGAAGTAGACCTAAGCCACCGACGACAACGATGACTATGCCGATGAGAATTCCCGATCGTATTCTCACGGTGACCCTTCCTCACCTGTCGGGAGCATGCTGATAACCTTAGCGCATAGGTAGGGGCCAACGCTAACTGGATGCCGACTGGCTAAAGGCTTGTCTTTCGAAGACGCGCGCAACCGCCCATCAAACTGCTCTACCTATCCTGAGCATGGGGCCGCCTCACTCCCGGCCAGTTTCTCCGGCAGCTGCATCACACTCGTAAGGAGGCGACATATCGTATAGCCATTTCCCAGCTACACGGTATTGCCTGCTGACAAGCGATGGGATAACCTTCACCGGTTCCGATCTTTCGCCGCAGGACACAGGATGCAAGACACATATTCACTGGCCAACCTGTCGGTGGACGAAATACGCACGCTGTGGTCTACGACCTACAACCGCGAAGGTAAGCCCGACTGGTCCCACATCTTCCCCTACTACCACGAGGATGTCGTCTTTAGAGACAGCGTTCAGGAAGTCCGCGGGCTTGAGAACTTCAAGGCTATGTGCATGCGCCTGACAGGCCGTTGCCAGCAGTTGAGGATGCATCTGCCCAGTATCGTAAGAGCGGACGACTGCATCTTCATGCAATGGGAGATGACGATGGAGTTCAAGAGGTATCCGAGCTCGACGATCTATGGAGTCACGAGGCTGGGACTGCATGAGGATGGCAGGATCGTCAGTCAGCGCGACTACTTCGACCTCTGGGGTGATATCTTCGACAATGTACCCTGGTTCGCCCGTCCGTACCGGCGTTTCATGCGCAGGAAGTTTGGCTAGGGAGTCTGCGTGTTCGAATACCTGTCAATGCCCGGCTGCTCTTAGAGGCAGCAATCGGACAAGGTGGCTCTGGCCTACACCATTCTGGCGATTGCCTGCTGCTTGCTGCTCAGGGGACATCCGATTCTGAACCTGGTGGCAACTACCTTGAGGAGCGGCACGAGCAGAACTTCCTCAAACGCTCGGTCCACCAAGCTTACAAACGGGAATACAACGTAACGCTGGAGACGGCCGTGGCACTACGGCCACCATCTTTGGAGCAAACCGGCTCGACCTTCATCTGACCGATCTGTTGGTACAGCTGAGCCACCTCCGCCTCCCTCTTCAGTTCCTCCATCACCACACTGTCCCTGAATACGGGGCTATGCGTCCCGCGATTCCGGCGCATATCCTGCTCTCTCACTCCCATTCCAGAGCAGCACTCAACCTGAACTTCCGGTGAGTCCTCGGGCCACCTCACGTCAATGCTCTGATGAACCCATATCGACCATTTCCTCGGTTATACTGAGGGCAACATACTCACAGATATTGGTTATCCTATCGGCAAACCGCTCCAGATTGTGTGCTACCCATATCAGTCGAGTGGCCCGTGTGATGGTCTTCGGGTCTTCAACCATAAACAGGACAAGCTCGCGGAAGACCTGGTCATATATGCCGTCGACCTCGTTATCCATCTGAGAGATGCGTTTGGCCTTCTCCAGGTCTCTCTCCACCAGGGACTCAAGGCTGCCTCGAAGCATCTCATTTCCCATGTGTGCCATTCGGGGAATATCGATAAGCGGCTTCAATGGCGGTTGATTGCCTATCGCCAGGGTGATGTTAGCGATGCCCTTGGCGTAATCTCCCATGCGCTCCAGTTCCCTGATAATCCCGAGGACAGCGACTATCATGCGGAGGTCGCTACCGGACGAGTAACCAGCGGCAAGAAGGCTCATGCAGTCTGCCCGGATAGCGAATTCCCTGTGATCCAGCTTCTGGTCCTGGCTGATAATCCGGGTGGCAGCGCGGACATCCCGGTTCTGAAGGCTTTCCACTGAGATTCTTATGGCTGTTTCCACCATACTGCCGAAGGCCAGGACGTCGTCTTCAAGCTGTTCTATCCTCTGCGCGAACCCAGCATCGGCCGCGCTGGTAATGCTCATCTGCTGGCCATCCGCTTCAGGCTCACCAGTGGCCAATTCGTGAACTCGCTTACTGGCTTCGGCGAGCTCTCCTCTCACCGTCCTGATCCTCACCTTCAGATGGATGCGATCGACTATCTCAAAGATTCCCCACTTCAGTATTACACTTCCCACCAAGAGATAGAACCAGACGAAGGTTATGTAATCTGGTTCCGGCCAGATCAGATACATGATCCTGGCCCAAAGCAACGAAAAACCGACGCCAATGACGACCTTGTAAAAATTGACGCCCAGCTTCGGCCGTTTCACCACGATTCACCCCATCGCCAATTGCAGTATGAATGGAATCATCGCGATTATACCCGGTGTGCAACGGAAGAGGCGAAGACGGGATAGCACCGCGGATAAGCGATAGACTTCATCGAGTGCGGCTGACCTTACGGCAGCCTGGCAGTAGTGATGGAGAAGGTGAGCCGCCTCAAATCCCTATGGGGACCGGAGAATCATCCCGACGCCTGATGCTTCCGGCATCTGCCTGGTGCCATTATCCCTGCTCATCTGACGACCTTCTATCTCGTGATGCCAGCTTTGCTGACTCACAAGCTCAATAGTTTGTCGACGTTTGCAGCGCAAACGTATTGTTTGACGTACCAATAAAGAAATTGCCTAATTACTGTTGCTGTGTCTCACGTGTGAAACCATGAGATTGCAACCCTGTTGCCGTAAGTGTTGCCAAATAGCAGGAGGAGTCGTGAGAAGGTGAACTACGCACACTAAGTGCTTTCGAAGGATCATTAACCTGCAAGCAAGGTGCGTGTTCATCGCTGTGCAGCAGCGATGAACCAAACCGCTTACTGTGCTTAGCCAGCGGACCCAATCCGGCAGGAGGTACCCTACCCCATCCTGCCGGTTATCCGCCTACTTGGAAGCAGGAATCCGTTTTTGGCCCAGATCCGAGTTCCTAAGGCCAACTCACTCCACCCGATACACGTACGTGTAGACGTACTTCCCAGACCCGGCTGTCGTAACCGGCATCACTATCAAGTCAATAATGAGTCCTTCGACCGGTGTACCATAAGGATAGAGATCGAACTCCACCGTCTTGGAAGCGGTTTCTCCACCTGCAGTCGTCGCCCTCGTCTGGACTACACCAGCCGACTCGCCGGGATCGATGAGGACCATTATCCGGTTGTCCCACGTAGTGCCCCACCCATATTCCTGGGGAGTACCCTCAACGACAGCCAGGTCCGATGTAGTAGCTATCACGATCGAGCCCAATTCCCCGCAGGGGACAAAGCTCGGTGGTGGTGTCCACGATCCGGTGTCGGTGAACTCTACCCAGATGTTCTGAGCAGACTGGCCGGATTCCGTCCCCACCCAGAATCGTCCGGACGCCACATAGGAACCCTCCTGCGCGCTCCACTGGAACCCCGTTCGATAGGGATCTTCGTCATAGAAGTTCGGCTGGAGTTCCCATTCCATGGACTCCAGCACCCATCCGGCATAGCCAGCAGGCACCTCTTGGTCAGGTCCGTACCACACGTTGAAGTACTGGAAGTCGATGTAACGCCAGCGCCGGTTGTTGGGGTTCTTATTCACATCACCCCAGACTTCTATGCCGATCAGGTTGTATCCTTCCCGCAACGAGTACTTACCATCGTTTTCTGGCTGCACCAGTACTCCATCTCGATACACGTAGATGCCAATCGGCACGCCGGGAGAGGTTACCCTGAGGGCGATCCTGTCGTGCTCGCTCTCATAGCCATCAAATAGAGGCTCCATGCTATCATCGTCGTGAACCACATTAACCTGGTACTGCGGAAACCTGTCGTTTCCAATCGTCCCCGCCCGGAATTCCTGCCAGCGGGCTGACAGCCGTTGCCAGTCCACCATGGCCGTCTTCAGCATCAGCCCGATGCTCTCGTAGCTCTCGCTGTTTCCCGCCGCGATCTCGGCGGCATTGGCACCGGACTCATACGGCACAAACGCTCCATCACGATACTCGATCCGCCGCGTCAGGTCACCCGGGTAGTTCGGGTCCGCAATGTACAGTGCACTTCCGTCAACGCGATACACCACCATGGCGTGTCCCCCACCCTGGCTACTGGTTATTCCAACGTACTGGGGCTCCCCCGTCAGGTACATCGCGTACGCAAACCCCTTGAACTGGACCACATCATTGGTGCCCCTGAGCGATCTCTGGAATTGCACCTCGAAGTTGCCCCAGTTGATGTCCGCCTGTGTCGTCGACGCAAACCGGTAGCCATACGAGTCATCTTCCCACAGGTCAGGCGTCGCCGGCTCACGTCCATTGTTGTCGTACAGCCCCCACAGAAATGGATCCTCTCCGTCCGGCTGCTCGCAGTAGTACCACATCGCGCTGATAGCCTGCCCGGCACAGTGGCCGCCGGGCGCGATGTACGACCCGTAGTTCGTGAACTGCCAGTCGTCCACTCCCGGCCTGAACCCGGAGTCTATCCCTTCCGCAATAAGTCCATCCAGGTGCGAGTTAAGTATCCCGCTGATGGTGAAGCTCGAGAAATGCCTCGTTACCACAGTGATCGAGTCCTGCCTCAGGTCCGTGAAGGGTATGCCTTCAAGAGTTCCAGTGGCTTCGTCGTAGTAGAACGGCATCGCAAACCAGCCGTCAGGCAGGTCGATGGGCACCGTCACCGTCATGAACTCATCGGAGTAGTCCCCACCGTTCTCTACCGTGATGAGCGGAGAGAGCGGAT
>PUON01000063.1 GCA_003552125.1 Dehalococcoidia bacterium
AAGATGTGGTCAGTGGTTGACTTTGCACCAGTTGACGTACGATGATAGGCAGAATAGTCTTGCCATACCAACTTGGACATGGGACACGAACCGCCGTCGCGACATCCGCACATAAGTGAAGAGAACAGGTTCCGAAGGCTGTTCGAATACTCCATGGACGCCGTGTACATCGGCACTCCCGATGGCACTATCCTCGATGTGAACCAGGCGTGGCTGGATCTGTTCGGTTATTCCCGCGATGAACTTTCTTCGATTAATGCCATCGACTTCTACGCGCATCCTGAGGAACGAGCCGCCTTTCTTCAACGCATGAACGAGACCGGGTTCGTCAGGGATGAGGTGCGCTACAAGCGCAAGGATGGCAGTATCTTCCTCTGCCAGCGCTCACTCGTTGCCATTAGAGATCGGGAAGGTCGCACAGTCGAATTCCAGGGAATCAACCGCGACATCAGTGAGATCAGAGCGGCGGAGAGCGCCCTCCGCGAGAGCGAGACGATGCTCGTACGGTCCCAGATGATCGGTCACATCGGCAGCTGGAAACTCGAGCTGTCGTCGAACCGACTGACCTGGTCTGACGAGACCTATCGCATCTTCGGTATAGAACCGCAGTCCTTCGCGGCTTCATACGAAGCGTTTCTGGACGCCGTCCACCCTGACGACCGTAAGGCAGTTGATAACGCGTACTCCGAATCGCTCGGGAACGACGCCAATGGCTACGAGATCGAACACCGCATCATCCGCAGAGACACAGGGGAGACACGCCACGTGTACGAGAAGTGCGTGCATGAGCGTAGCGAACAGGGGAAGATAGTGCGCTCCGTCGGCATGGTCCAGGACATCACCGAGCGCCGAAAGACCGAGCAGGCGCTCCGTGAGAGCGAAAAGAAGTTCAGGACGCTATTCGCTGATGCGCCCGTTTCGATCCTGATTCACGACTGCAGCACCGGCGAGATCATCGATGCGAACCCCACTGCCTGCGCCGCCTACGGGGTCGATTCGGTCGACGAGCTTAGAGAGACCGGCCTCTGGATGGATCCGCCGTATTCTTACGATGAAGCGATCGCATGGATCCGCAAGGCTGCTACAGAGGGACCGCAACAGTTCGAGTGGCTGAACTGTACCGTCAGGGGCCAACTGTTCTGGGAACAGGTACGACTGACGCCGGTTGTCATCAACGACGTCCCCAGAATCATGGCGGTTTCAGTGGATTTCACCGCCCGGAAGAACGCTGAAGAAGCTCTTGTTACGAGCGAGGAGAGATACCGTACGCTGTTCGAGAACGTTATGGATGCGGTGTGCCTCGTCAGCCCGGGCGGACTGTTGCTTGAGGCTAATCAGGCCTACCTTGACCTCTTCGGCTACACCAAGACAGACGTCGGCAGCATCAACGTTGAGCAGCAGTACCTTGACCCACACGAACAGACTCGACTGCTTGAACACCTGGCGTACCATGACATTCTTGTCGATGACGAAGTGCAGCTTCGCAGACGCGACGGTACCCTGATGAATTGCGTCCGCAACGTGGTTGCACGCCGGGACTCTGAAGGCACGTTCATCGGTGCGCAGAGCGTTATCCGTGACGTCACACGACAGAAACAGGTGTTGGACGAACTGAGAGAGAGTGAGGAACGCTTCAGGCAGCTCGCTCGACAAAGTCGCACTATCGCGTGGGAGATAGACGCCAGCGGCCTTTACACATACGTGGGTCCGGTCATCGAGGACGTGCTCGGATACCGTCCCGAAGAGCTCGTACACGAGGCATATGTCTACGACATGCACCCCGAATCGGGGCGCGAAGAGTTCAAATCTCTGATGTGTCAGATCATGCAGGAGAGAATGACCCTCAGAGACTTCGAGAATCCCATGCTCACCCGCGAGGGTGGCGTGCGGTGGTTTCTCAGCAGCGCCGTTCCTCTTCTCGATGAGATCGGACATCTCCGGGGTTACCGTGGGTGGGACATGGACATCACTGAACGCAAGGAGGCGGAAGCTGCCATCAGCGCCAGCGAACAACGATTCCGCTCACTGTTCGAACAGTCGAGGGACGCCATCTATATCGGAAGCCCGGACGGAACGGTCATCGACGTCAACAAGGCGTGGCTGAACCTGTTCGGATACTCGCGGGAAGATCTGCCATCCCTCAATGCGATCGACTTCTACGCAAATCCCGAAGACCGGGCCGAGTTCCTCAAGCGCATAGCGGAGACGGGGGTAGTTGAGGATGAAACACGCTTCACACGGAAGGACGGTTCGGAGTTCGATTGCTCGCGAAACGTTGTTGCACGGCGCGATGAGCACGGAAACGTTCTCGCCGTGCAGGGAGTATTGCGCGATATCACGGAGCAGAAACGTCAACGCGCAGAGCTTGAGCACCTGGCACGTCACGATACGCTTACCGGCCTGTTGAATCGGCACGCCGTCATGGAGAAGCTCTCAGAGTGGATCGGACACAGTAGACGATACCACACTGAATTGAGCGTGTTGATCCTTGACATCGACCACTTCAAGAGGATCAACGATACCCACGGACACGCAGCAGGTGACCGGGTTCTCCAGGAGACCGCGTCACTGCTCATTAGCAGCACCCGCCAGGCTGACTTCGTCGGTCGCTACGGTGGCGAGGAGTTCCTCATCATACTCCCCCGTACGGACATCGAAGGTGCCGCAGTCATTGCCGAGAGGATTCGAGCCCGTTACGAGGCGGCTCCCATGCACGTCGACGACGACACGACTGACCGGGTAACCGTCAGCCTTGGAGTCACCCAGTGGCATGAGGACGACAGTGCCGACAGCCTCCTCGCCCGTGTGGATGCCGCCCTGTATCGCGCTAAAGAGGGCGGGCGCAATCGTGTTGAGAGGGCGCAGGCGCACTCCTCTGATACGTAGTAGCATGACAGGGACCGTCTTCTGGTCTTATTCGTTGCGCCGGTGCGTTGCGACCCGCGCGTACACTATGACGCGTGCCAACTCTGTGTATTCATGATGTAGAATTATTATGGTGTACTACACGTCATGCGCGGCGCCATATAGTGTCCGAGATGACCGCTTTGTAGCGGCAGCTATGGAAGCGGTGCTCGACGTCCCAACACGGTGGGGCCGGTATGTGATGATCCCCGCGGGCACCCCCGGTGCAGGGTGCGTCACTTCGTGACATAGCTGGCCACTCCCCAGGTATATGCCTGAGACCTGGGAGCAGAGTTGCAGGAGGATTTGAGGCTTATGGATCAGAAGGAGGACCGGTATCGTGCGCTCCTCGATCACCTTCCCGACGGGTTCGCGCGGCATGAGGTAGTCCTGGACGAAGACGGTAAACCCATAGACTGCGTGTTTCTCGAAGTCAATCCGGCCTTCGAGGCCTTGACCGGCCTCAAACGCGATCTGGTCATCGGACAAAGAGTGACCGAGGTCCTGCCGGAGATCCGCAACTCATCATTCGACTGGATCACCACCTTCGGTCAGGTGGCACAGAGTGGCCAGTCCGTCACCTTCGAACAATACTCTGAACCCCTCGGCCGATGGTACGAGGTCACTGCCTACCAGGATGAGCCGGGACAGTTCATCACCCTGTTTCACGACGTCACTCAGCGCCGCCAGGCGGAGAACCAACTCGAGGACCAGCGCATGGTCATGGAACAGCTTCTGGAGCAGACGCTTGCCGGCTATTGGGACTGGGATATTCCCAATGGCACCGAGTACATGAGCCCCACCTTCAAACGGATGCTGGGCTACGAGCTCCACGAGCTTGCAGACGTCCCGGAGAGCTGGCAGGCACTGGCATATCCCGAGGATCTTCCTGATCTTTTCGCACGGGTCAAACGGCACTTCGAGAGTCACGGTAGAATCCCCTTCAGCAAAGAGGTCAGGTACCACCACAGGAACGGGTCGACCTTATGGGTCATCTGCAGCGGGCACGTCATCTCATGGGACGAAGACGGCAACCCCACCCGCATGGTTGGCTGCCACGTCGATATCACCGATCTGAAACGCGCCGAGGCAGAACTCCGGGCCAGCGAGGACAGATACCGGACGCTGTTCGAGCAATCCATGGATCCCATCGCTGTGGTATCAGGCGACGGAACGCTTATCAATGCGAATCAGGTTCTCCTCAAAACGTTTGGCTACGACCGGTCGGACCTCGGGCATCTCAACGTACGTGACCACTACGTGGATCTGGCCGAGCGCGATGATTTCCTGCGCCACCTCGAGAGGGACGGGGCAGTCATCGATCACGAAGCGAAGCTCAAGCGGCGCGACGGTACAATGATGGACTGCACCCGGTCAGCCGTGGCCCACAAGGACGAAGCGGGCCGGATCATCGAGATTCAGACGGTCTGCCGCGATATTACGGAGCAGAAACGCCAGGACCATCGGCTCCAGGAGAGTGAGCAGAAGTACCGCAACCTCGTGGAGAATATCAACGAGGTCGTGTACATAGTGGACGCTCACGCCAGGATCACGTATGTCTCTCCTGGCGTTGAAGCTATCGCCGGTTACGCTCCCTCGGAGTTGCGTGGGCGACAATTCACCGACCTGGTCCATCCGGATGATCGGGATCAGCGTGTCGAGAGGTTCGCCGCCGTGCTGTCAGGGGCACAGCAGGTGTCCGAGTACCGCTTCATCACTAAGGATGGCCGCACCGTTTGGGTGCGCACATCGGGTCGGCCTTTGATACGCGATGGACGACCGGTGGGTGTCCAGGGGATACTCACAGACATAACCGAACAGAAGGAGGTTGAATTAGCTCTTCGCGACAGCGAGGAAAAGTACCGCGCGCTGTTCGAGCGGTCTCTCGACCCAATCTACATCGGCGCTCCCGACGGTTCGGTAATCGACGCAAACCAGGCGTTCCTCGATCTCTTCGGTTACACGCGGGAAGACCTTCAGAGAATCAACGCCATGGAGTTCTACGTCAATCCCGAGGAGCGGGAGGACTTCATACGACGTATTAACAGAAACGGCTACATCTACGATGTGGTGAAGTACAAGCGCAAGGACGGCTCCAGATTCCTTTGCCAGCGCTCTCAGGTGGCCCACAGGAACGACAGGGGAGAGGTGATCGCGTATCAGGGATTCATCCGCGACATAACCGAGGAAGACCGGGCTGCACGCAAGCTGCAGGAGAGCGAAGAGAGATACCGCACCCTGTTCGAGCAGTCAAAGGATGCAATTAACGTCACAACCCTGGATGGGCGATTGTTGGACGCGAATCAGGCATTCCTCGAGCTCTTCGGATTCTCCCGCAACGAGCTTATCGGCAGTGAAGTCGACCGCTTGTATGCTGAGCCGAGCGATCGCAACCAATTCGTCCAGAAGATGCGGAAACAGGGCACGCTGGTGG
>PUON01000160.1 GCA_003552125.1 Dehalococcoidia bacterium
ACGCATGACTCACACCCCCACGTAGAGGCGAGGTCGGCCTGCGTCAGGAGCATGAAGCCAGACAGGACTCCGCGTGCCCGGCACTCACTCGTCTTTCGTTCGAATTTACCACACCCATGTTCGCCGACACAACCTCCGCATTCACTCGGGTCAATGCCGACAAGTGCGATTGAGACACCGTGGTGCGGAGTCGCCCAACTGAGTACCTAAGCGCCAATTGCCAGTTGCAACGATTATCCACAGGCGCTGATCCAACCCGTACCCTTCTTGTAACGCAAACGATCTCCAGCCTTACTGGTCCAGGTAATCTCTGAGCGGCTGGCTCAAGTTTGGATGTCGCAGCTTTCGAAGCGCCCTGGCTTCAATCTGGCGGATTCGTTCACGCGTCAGATGGAACTCCTGCCCAACCTCGGCGAGGCTTCGCGCATAGCCGTCATTGAGCCCGTAACGGAGCTGGAGCACTCGCTTCTCGCGCGGCGTAAGCTGATCCAGGATGTCGTCGATCTGCTCTTTGAGCAATGCATGGGCGGCTGTTTCCGTCGGCGTAGGACTTGTCACGTCGGCCACTAGTTCTCCGAGTTCGGTCTCGCCGTCCTCACCGACGGGCGTCTCCAGCGAGGCAGGCTCCTGGTGGAACAGGGATATGATTTCCTCAACCTTGTCCGCACTCATGTCGACTCGCAGGCCAATCTCTTCATAGCTTGGGTCGTATTGGAGCTCCCGGCTCAGTGCGTGCATGGCGCTCAACACCCGGTTCATTCTCTCAACCATATGCACCGGAATGCGTATGGTGCGTGCCTGGTTGACGATTCCTCTCGCCACGAACTGTCGTACCCACCAGGTGGCGTATGTACTGAACCTGTACCCTTTGCGGTGATTGAACTTCTGCACCGCACGCATCAAACCAATAGTGCCCTCCTGTATCAGATCGAGCACTGGCACACCATACCTTGTGTATTCCCTGGCAATGCCCGCAACCAGCCTGAGATTCGCCTGTATCAAGTGGCTCTCCGCGTCCCGGGCGCGCTGCTTCACCTCATCGTAGTGGCGGTGGAATTCGTGCTCATAGCGCCGGAGTAGGGATCGCCCTCTCTTCGCCACCACCAATTGGTTCAGTCGTTCGGCCGACTCAGCAACAAGCAGGTCCGTCGCTCGGGGCGGGAGGACACCGCTACCCACAGATAGACTGACCAGTGCCTCGTACGTGCTCTGTGCAGTTCGATTCGTAGCCTCCTTCACAGCAGCGACAAGATCCGGTGTGAACGCGTTGTCGATGGCAGTGCGGAATTCGGGTACCTGGAGAAGTGCCCCTGGAGTAAGGGCACTGTCAATATGCAGATGTTCCCTCGCCACATCCAGCAGAGGAAACGCGGCCAGAACGTGACCAACGATGTATACGGTGAGGTCCACTGCGGGTAGTGTCTGCCGGCGCTGCCGTGAGCAACGGATCCCCGCTTCCTGGATGTACCGGCCACGCTCAATCCGACCTGCCAGAAGGCGCTCTTCATCTGCCGTTAACAGCGGCACCCTGGCGATCTCGCGCATGTACATGTGGACAGAGTCATCACTGACCTCGTCGGATTCATGGCAGGCAGTGGGATTCGGCCAGAATGCTTCAGTGGGCTCTACATTTGCTGAGGCCGTCAATTCTCGCGTGCTGCCTGAATCCCAGACATAGCCCGCCGAGTTAACTGAGTCCTGATTGAAGCCTGAGCCATCTGCAACAGTATCCATATGCCCGCCTTACCCCTGCTGGCGTAGGAAGAACTGTTGAGCCTGCCGAAGCAGGAGGTATTTACACTTCCGCGTCTCGTCCACTGCTCGACCGTGCCTGGCGAGCACAGCCGCGCCAACACACACCGAGAAGAGCCTCACGAACACAGACCTGCATGTCCGCCATGGCCTCCAGAACCCTAAGCTGCATCTGCGAGCACCCTCCCGCTGTTTCAGTTGTCAATACAGACCTGAAACCTATCAAACAATCGTTAATTTCTCGTGAAGAAGCGTGCTCAGTGTCGATCAACAAGTCAGGCACAACGTCGCCGCAACCTGTGCTTCCTCTTGCTGATCGAGGAGGTGCAGACAGGGCAGAGATAGCACGCGGCAAACAGATTCGTGGTGACTCTGAAACGGCACCTTGATACAGTTGCGGAGTCTCGTCTGTCACCAGGCAGGATTCGCGAGAGAGCCGCCAACCATCATCGTAACAAACAGGACGGACTGCCAAGACGTCCAACGTCCGCGTCTGTGGGCTGAAACCACAAGGGGAGGAACGAGATCGACATTTGCCATGTGAGAGTCGGTCTATGGGATCACACCAAGCGTTGTCGCACCCACATACCAACCTGGCGAGTTCTTGATGATACAGTCAGCACGAATAGAAAGGCCTCCCCTCGCCGAGAGGGGAGGCCTTCTTTGTGTCGGACGAAGGACACAATGATCGCTATCCTGCAGGAACCCCATCGTCCGGGGCGTAATCGTTCGGGGTATCTTCCGCCATGTATGAGTCCGGACAGCCGTCAGCCCCAAGTCCCACACTGGCCAGAAGAAGCATCAGTACGCCCAGTAGTATCCTCAGTCTTCTGATCATCTGGTACCTCCTTCTTTGTCGTTGGTCACGCTGCTATGTCTCACCCCGACACTACGGACTTCTCACCGATGGCTCGCTCAATGTCTCGGAGTAGAAACCAATGCATCTGCGTCCGTTACCCGTGCCAGGCAACACTCGCGACCTTCTCATAAGTGCCTGATGCTGATTCTCCCTTCAGAAGTAGCATGATCGGTGAGCCATTTTCCACATATGCATCGAGCCGACACGACACGAACTCTTCCTGTAGACTGTCCTCAACGGCCAGTATCACGTGCCCCCGGAATTTCGCGACGCAGTCGCTCGCACGAAGCCGGTCCAGCTCGATCGAGTAGTTTCCCCCTCTCGACAGCAGCCGAAACGTCCATACGTCGAGCGAATGCATTTCCGCCAGCGCCTGATACAGTATGAGTGCAGCGTATCCTGAAAGCTTCAGCACAGCGATTCTCCCCGATCTGTATGCTCATGCCGTTGATTTCGCAGTCGCTCACAGGCAGACGGTCCACAGTGACAAACTACCTTTGTCTATCGGATCCTGCGCTCCGTGTCTCACCTCTCCCCATCCGGGGACAGAGCCCCACTCATCATACGCTTGCGCCTCCGATTTACCTGTCATTCACCACACCTCACAGCTGCCACCATCCTGAGCAGGACTCTCATCCCTCGACGTCAGTACTCATTAGCCTCTCCCCTGCCCACCTGACGCGTTTCAGTTAACCTCACATAGACCAGCAACTGATCCTACCCGAAGTATGACAGGACAAAACGAATCGACGCATCGGCCAAGCGGCTAAGGATTCGCGACGGAATGGGCTATTGCAAATGCGCCAATGTGGCTAAGGGAAGAAAGCTGGTTCTAGTACTTCAACATTCTAGATCTACTGGTCGCGCAGCGAAATATCCTCCAGCAGCCCAAACTGCCCAATGTAGGCAGCAATTTGCTGCCGATTGCGCAAATTGAGCTTCGCGAGGATGTTTCTCAGATGTATCTTAACGGTGTGGTCCGAGATCGTGAACTCGTCAGCGATCTCCTTGTTACTCGCACCCTTTGCAACAGGTATGGCCAACTGACGTTCACGTTCGCTCAGGTCCATCCATGATCTCTCTTCCGTCCCCGCCAGGAGTCTTTCGGATACAACTGCGCTGGAAGCCGGCGAGATTACTTCGCCACCCTCCAAGACAAGCCGAAGTGACGCCATGAACAGGTGCGGCTGATCACCGGTACAGAGGCATCCCTTCGCACCCGCCTGAACCGTACTCGCTGCAACTGAGCCTTTGTCATCGGGGTCGATCAGTACCACGATAGTCGGATCCCGGCCTTTCAGCAACCGGTGAATCGTATCCATATCCGGTCCAAGCATGGAGAAGTGAACGATTACCATATTGGGGAGTTCAGCTTCGACTACCTCAACCAATTCATGAGTAGTAGCTGCATGGTGAACAGAGACATCGCCCGATTCCTGGAGAACGCGCGTCAGTCCTTCCTCTGAGACGGGATGCGGATGACCGATTAGGATCGATCGCATGTGGCTCACCATTGGTCCTCCCGGAAGTATGCCGTTCACAGGATAACGCCGTGAATCAAGGCCAAGTCCTGTCTCGCCTCACAGAGGTGAGGCTGTTTCAAACACCAGGAATCGGAGCGCTTCCCGAAACCTGATGTCAGTTATTGGGATTCTGATGGTAGTGGTTTCACAAACAACGTGAGGAACGCAGCCACTGCAGCGATAATGCCACAGACTGCAAACGGTATCGTGTAGCTGCTCAGCAGGTCGAAGCCGTAACCGGCGGCGGCTGGACCGATTGCGCTTCCTAGCAGGACAGAGAACACGATAGCTCCCAGAATCGTCCCGTGTGCGCGAAGACCGAACAACTCAGCAGCTCGATAGGACTCCAAGGGTACAACTCCACCGTACGCGAAGCCAAACACAGCTGCCAGTGTGTAGATTGCCCAAGGCTGGTCGGCAATTACCAGCCAGAAAAGGCTGAAAGAGAGCATGACAAACACTATGGTCAGCAACCATCTCGCTCCGAATCTGTCGGCAAGGCCACCCAAGCCAATTCTGCCAAGGATGGTGGAACCACCCACAACACTCATGATGGCGGCGGCGCTTCCCGGAGAGAATCCCAGTCCTCTTGCGTGGACGACCACGTGGACCATGACCGATTGGAACGCGTATCCAAATCCGGCAAATGCGATGCAGAGCAACCAGAACTGCTTCGTGCGCATTGCCGCTGAGAACTGAAGGCCGGCACGCGAAAAAGTCTGTGCCGTTCCCTCAGCACTCGGCTGGTCCAATTTCGAGAGCCGGAACCGCTCCTCATCCGGATCACGCCGCAGGAACTGGGCCGAGAGAACGATGACCACTGTGAGAATGATACCTAGAACCATGTATGACGTGCGCCAATCGGAATAGTAGATGAGCCAGTTTGCAAGGGGCGGCATGAGCACAGTGCCCACTCCGGAGCCAGCCATGACGATGCCCGTCATGAGTCCGCGCTTCGTGTGGAACCATCGAGCAATGGTCGACATGAGAGGTACAGGCACGCCGCTGAAACCTGCCGAGATCATCAGCCCGTACACGGTGTAGAACTGCCACACACTATCTACACGGGACAT
>PUON01000171.1 GCA_003552125.1 Dehalococcoidia bacterium
AAGGCGGCGAAGTCACAACGAGGCCCAGCGACTCGTCAGGAACCGATCGCAACAGGTCAAGACAGTGGCCGGGGTAGACGACGATCGACTCTGACGGATCGAACTCATCGGCAATCTTGGGGTTCTGGTTCGACAGTAGTAGAGGCTCCAGTTTCACGTGCGCTACCTCAGCTTGTGATCCGGGTGAGATGATACGGTCATTATATCACCTTTGGTTGCTTCTCTATAGGTGGGGTACATAGTCGGGTGGTGAGAAATCTGAACCGTCCCGTCGTGCAGGCTCTAACGAGATGTGACCGCTGGGCTGACGCTATGAAGATGATCGGTGTTGGGGGCTATCCAGACGTCGGGGAGGTTGCGGTGGTGATTCAGCCATCCTTCTGGAACAGGACACACGTGTACTCGTTCGTATCCCTGTGGAGCGGCATCAGGTCTTCCCGAATGGAGAACCTGCGGAACTCGTGGAGTAACTCAGGCATAGTGAACTCGTGGTGAGGGACACCCTTCTCGTGTCCTTCGGTTGGCACGTACGTGCGCGGCTCAACCTCGATCGCCTTCGGGGCGTCGGGACGTAGCGGACGGTCGATGCCCACAATGAGGAAGAGGAATCCGCCCTGGCCAAGCGACCGATGAATCTCTTCTATCGTACGGCGGATTTCCCTGATGCGGTGATGGTTGATGACCTGGAGGCACAGCACGGCGTCGAAGGCTGAATCCGGCCACAGGATTCGGGTCATGTCGCCCGCTGCCAGATCCGCAGAGAGAGACTCTCCGGCAAGCCACGCTTGTGCCAACTTCAATGCGGTAGGGGAGATGTCCTGCCCGTACATCTGGTAGCCGAGCCGGGCAAAGTAAACGAGGTGTCGTCCATCGCCGCAGCCGAGGTCAAGTATGCGGCGGACCCCGCTTTGAAGGAATATCCGGTGGAGCGCTTCGCAGTCTTCATGACGATCGTCCGTCATGTAGCCGAAACTGGGTCTTGCCCTGTAAGCGGCTTCCCATCCCCACGGTTCTCCTCCTCTATGTGTCATAGCTGTTGAGCACGGCAGTTAGTACGCGCCTTCTGTTTCTGTCCCGTTCGCCTCCGAATACTACCATAGCTTCCACGATCACCCGCCTGGACCGGAGGAATATGCTCCGACACGTCAAGTCGTGCCTTGTTGTCGCTGTTCCGGCGGCTTAAGCCGGGCCACCATTATGACATCGCCGTTTGGGCGTTACCGGAACGTGTATTTCGAGCACAGACTCTGGATCTTCGGGGCTTCTGAAGCGTGAGTCATAGCACTGAACATCGAACTGATAGGCCGGGGCGTATTCCGAGTTCTCCAGCCAGTCATAGACTGCCTTGAAGGCATCGCCAAAACCGCCGTCTTTGAAATGGTGGGTGAACACCGCGTATTCGCAAGGAGGAACCACTTTGGCGAAAAGCTCTAATGGTAGATCCTCGATCTTGCCGACTTCAACTCCCACCAGGCAGAAGTGCACGGGTGGAGTGGTTTTCTCCTGGATGTGTATTTCATAGGACTTACCTTCGACCTGGTTCTTGATGTGCTTAGTGTGTTCATCGAAGCGTTCCCAGAGTCCGCAGATATCCAGCTGGCTCACGTCAGGTGCACAGCCGACGAGCCCCACCAGGGTCATCTCGGGTTTCTTGACGAATTCAGGTTTCATGTTACATCCTCCTTCTTAGGGTGACTATTCTTCAGAGGTGTGTTCGTGTCAAGACCGGTTCGGGCGGTCCTTGACCATCTGGCCGTCTTTGATGACGAGCATGATGCTGTCGGGATTCTGCAGTGAGCGTATGTCCTGCAAGGGGTCTGCTCTTGTGACAATGACGTCGGCCAGTTTTCCTGCCTCGACAGTACCCAATCGGTCGTGCCAGCCCAGGCACTCTGCCGCAGTTCTGGTTGTGGCAACGAGCGCTTCCATAGGCGTCATCCCTGCATCGACCATCAGGCCCAGTTCGCGCAGGTTCGTGCCATGCGGCAGGACGCCGGCATCGGTGCCCATGGCGATCTTCACGCCGGCCTTGTGTGCCCGTCGGAAACTGTCGGCCTGTGCCTCGACGACCTGGCGTGCCTTGGTCACGGCGTGCCCGGCCATTCCACCCTCTTCTCCAGCCTCAAGGACCGCAATCGGTGCGATCATAGTGGGTACCAGAAACGTGCCACGCTCCAGCATGAGTTCGATCGCTTCATCGTCCAGATAGACCCCGTGCTCGATTGAGTGCACGCCCGCGCGCACGGCGTTCTTGATTCCTTCGCTACCCTGGGCGTGGGCCATGACCTTGACCCCTCCTCTGTAGGCGGCTTCGCGCACGATGACGGCCAGCTCTTCAGGCGAGAACTGTGTGAAGTCGGGTTGGTCGGTCGGGCTCATGACGCCCCCGGTTGCGCATATCTTGATCACCTCGGCCCCTGCGCGGAGCACTTCGCGTACTTTCAACAGCACCCCTTCTGGGCCGTCACAACAGCCATCGGGCAGGCCCGGGTGAGATGGAAAGACGTGAAACTCGTTGCCGGATCGCATCCAGAAATCGCCGTGTCCTCCTGTTATGGTGAGCGGCGTGATGCTGATCTGCATGCGCGGCCCCGGCACCACTCCCTCGTCAACTGCCTGCTTCACCCCAGCATCGGCCCCGCCCGCGTCGCGGACGCTGGTGATTCCTGCCTCCAAAGTTCGGCGCACATACTCCACCGACTTGTAGAACCTGAGTGAGAACGGCGTCGCCATATCCCGCGCAATGCTGATGCCTTCGATCGTAAGGTGAACATGGGTGTCGATGAAGCCGGGCAGGATGTACCCGCCGCAGGCGTCGATCTCGGTTATCGGCAGATCCGGCAGGCGCAGACTATCGGACCTGCCAGCTGCCTGAATCTGGTTCCCGCTGAGGATCACGTTGGCATCGGGCACGGGCGGACTTCCCGTGCCGTCTATGAGCGTACCGTTACGTATGAGCGATATTGTCATCTTGCACCTCCGGTAAGCATTTGGTTGTCTCCCTTTCTTTTCGGCATAGTCTATGTCTCCGTCTGGCCTGTGGCTGGCACTCAGCCCTGTCGTGCGTGCCCGTAGACCGAGATGTGCATTGTGCTATCGGCCGAAAAGGCGCCCTTTCGCCAGTCTCCCCAGCGATGCCTCAGCCTCAACCCTGCCAGCCGGGCCATCAGGTCGAGCTCGGTCGGCCATGCGTAGCGGAGCTTGACCGGATACAGGCGAATCCCCTGCTCGGTCAGGACAACCTGCTGGGCCGTGACCTGCTGCGCAACCGGATCGTGCCGCGAGACCTCCAGATGCACTTCATCCTCGCTTATGCGGTCTACCTTCACGTTCTGGTGCTTTGTGAACCGGACCAGATCGGGTACGAATGCCTCGATCACGAAACTGCCCTGCGGATTGAGGTGCCGCGCGACGTTGCGAAGACAGCGCAACTGCTCCTCCTGGGTCAGCAGGCCGTAGAAGGTGTTGACCAGTACGTAGATCAGGTCGAACCCGCCTTCGACGGCGACGTCGGCGAAGTCTCCCATCACCACCGGGATCATGTCGCCGCCGGGCTTGCCGCGCAGCCTGTCAACCATCGCTGGCGAAGAGTCAATGCCCTCAACCCGAAGGCCGGACTGCTGTAAGGGCAAGGCGACCCGTCCGGTCCCGATCCCCAGTTCAAGTACACGCCCTCCCTGAGCAAGGTCATTGAGAGTCGTCAGCGTAGCTTCATCACATTCGTCATACCAGTCGTCATACACACCGGCAATGCGCTCTCCATATGTGTCATCTCTGTAGTTATCCATGGCTTTCAACCTCTTTCATCGGCGGTTTGCTTCCCGCTCTGCGGCGTGCTCTGGTGTGTCAGGTCCGGCGCTTACTGAGCACGTAGATGATAAAGTTGGGTACCCTTAGTTCGTCCTCCAGTTGCGGATAGACCTTCACCTGTTCATCCGTCACCGTCGGCTCGATGATATCCGTGATTTCGAAGCCGGCTTTCAGAAAGGAACGGCTATATGTTGACAGAGAGCGATGGAAGTTCGTGACCTCCACCCCCATTATTCTCCAGTCGCGCTCGGTTTCCTCGAAGTAACGATCCACGATTACATGGAGCTTCGCCCCGTCCTCGGCCCTGTGCCATGCGCCTACCGCAGACAGCATGGGATGCAGATTGGCGACCACGAACCGTCCACCGGGTTTCAGAACGCGAAACACCTCCCTGTTATTGGCGTCGAAGTCGGGTAGATCGCACTGATTGAGATAGGACACGGCAAGGTCGAATGTGCCATCGCCCAGGAAACTCAGATCCTGCACATCCGCGACGCGATACTCGTCTCGCTCGGCCTGCAAATCCCTGGCCGCCTCGATCATGGCAGCGCACAGATCGAGACCGAGGACATATGCGGCGCCACCCTGCACGAGCAGCCGGCAAAAGCGACCTTCCCCGCATCCGCAGTCGACTACCCGAAGACCATCGACGTTACCGCAGGTCTCGAGCATCGGCTTATCGAGCAGCCCCGTGCGGTTTGCATTCGTTCCCTCCCTCGCCTCTTTGATCCAGGCGGGTGCTAGGTTCATCCATTCCTGGTTCAGGATCTCGCGGTTCATCTGTAGTCTTCTTTGAGAAGGCGCTTCGGGTAGATTGGAAGCGATTCTAGCACGAGAGTTCTCGTTTCACAAAGCCCGGCGCTACGGTGAATCTTTCGAACAGCCATGGTGATTGTCCGGCTCGGCCGGCAGGCTTCTGCGTGCCTCGTCGCACTCCTCGTCGACACCCAGGGGGTGGAGGAACACAGTCTCCTCCGCGCGGAGGTGCTCCAGTGCCACCTTTGCGATGTCCCGTGATCGTGCCAGCCTGGCCTCGCCGTGGCCCACGATGCCACGCTTCTGGAGTCCCTGCTCATCAAGCCAGCCGTCTACTAATGCGAAGTTCTCACAGCAATGATCGATCTCCCTGTAATCGAACCGGATAGGTCTTCCATGCTCCGGAATCGTGACGTACTTCTCACGCCTGTACCGCACTCCCGCAAGGTTCTCAGCCAGGTGAATGGTCGTGTTCGCATCATGCCCCGCGCCCAGCAGGAGTACCTGAGCGTCCAGTTCGTAGGCGCGGCCGATGGGGCTGTTGAGTCCGTGTGGCATGTCAAGCGGATGTGGCGCTGTTATCCGTTCGGCTTGCGGACCTATCGCTGC
>PUON01000073.1 GCA_003552125.1 Dehalococcoidia bacterium
CACGCCCACGGTGGTGTCATTCGTCACGCACATGAACCCACATCCCACGTAGGGGCACGCTGCCGCGTGCCCGTGGCAAGGGTGGAGTGGGGTATATGCAGGGGCCGGATACATCCGGCCCGCCACGTTGTCCCGCGCGTTGGTACGGACCACCGTGTGTCCTGTATCCTGTTGCGCGGGGTCGCAGCCGTGACCTCATGTCTGATGAACGAGACGTCAGTCACAAGAATATTCGGGGAGGGTGAGGCATGGAAAACGGACAGAACAGCATGCGCATACTTGTCTTCGGTGCAGGCGTCCTCGGCAGTGTGTATGCAGCCAGGCTTCAGGATGCCGGACACCATGTGACCGTAGTTGCACGCGGACAGCGGTACCACGACATCAGGGAGCACGGCATCGTGGTCGAGTACTTCGATACTCGAGAACGAACTACGACGAAGCTAGATGTGGTCGACCGCATGCCTGTAGATCAGCACTATGACTTCTGCCTCGTGGCCGTACAGAAGACACAGCTCGACGGTGCACTGCCCACTCTGGCGGAGAATACTCACATTCCCGCATTCCTGTTTATGGTCAACACAACGGAGGGACCACAGGCCATGATCGATGCGCTGGGGAAGGATCGGGTGCTGCTGGGGTTTGCCAACATGGGCGGTGAACGCGACGGCCATGTCGTGCGGGTGATGATTGCAAAAGGCAAGCCGATCACGGTAGGAGAGCTTGATGGTTCCAGGAGCGAGAGACTCCGTCGGATTGCCTCCGCCTTCGCTGACGCAGGCATTGGAGTGGATATCAGCCCGAACATGGATGCGTGGTTGAAGTACCACGTGGCCCTGGTTGGGCCGCTGGCCAACGCGCTGTACATGGCAGGTTCCTGCAACTATAAGCTGGCACGTAATCGCCGAATGGTGAAGATGGGTCTCCAGGGCATGCGCGAGGCGATGGGCGTGATGCGGGCGCACCGAATCCCGGTAGAGCCGCGCCACCTCAGGGTGATGCAGTACCTGCCGTACTTCATCATGGTGCCGCTGGCGCAGCGACTGTTCGCCACAGAGCTGCTGGACATAGGCGGATCACGGCATGCCCGGAATGCCCGGAACGAGATGACGCAACTGAATGAAGAGCTGCTGGACCTCGCGTCAAGCGCCGGGCTGGCAACCCCGGTGTTACATGAGCTGCACCGCTATTCGGATCCATCGGTACAACCCGAGATCGAGATGTGTCCGCTGAAAGGCGTGGACTGAGCCTGACGCCTGGATACGCCATCTCAAGCATACCCCAACCAGGTCCGGATAGGGAATGTCTGCTTCCTGTCGATTCATACAGGGAATACCAGCAAAGGAGGCCTGGAAGATGTTTCTTCAGACAGAGACAGGTAATATTTTCTACGAGATCAATGGTCCGGACAACGCCCCTGCAATCGCGTTCACCCACGGCGGCGGACTGCACAGCGGCATGTTCGCCGCACAGGTATCCCACCTCAAGAACAGGTACCGGACGATAACCTGGGACATGCAGGGGCACGGCCAGTCGGCTGCCCTCACCGGCAATCTCGACGTACCGTTGATGGCCGCAGTGCTCCTCCGCATCATGGACGAAGCAGGCGTGAAAGAGGCGGTGCTGGTGGGCCAATCATTAGGAGTCTGGGTCACGCAGCACGTGGCTGTCAGGAGATCCGAGAGGGTTGCTGCACTCGTCAGCATAGGAGGACTGCCCCTGGGCCAGTCACTGAGCAGAAGGGAAATGGCAATGCTCAGGGTGGCCATGCCCGTAAGTCGGCTGTTGCCATGGACGTTGATCTATCGGCGAACGGCAAACGAGAAGACTACAACTCCGCAGGCCCGGCAGTTCTTCGAGGACTCCATGGCCCGGATGGGCAAGCGGCAGTTCTTCCAGATGCTCGCCGGACAATTTGATGCCATCGCTATGGGCGTGACCTACGATCACTCCCATCCGCTTCTCATTACCCACGGCCAACACGAGATGCCCAAGTCACTCATCGAGGCGAACAGAGAATGGCACGCCTCGGTCCCCGGCAGCCACTACTACGAGGTGCCGGGAGCCGGCCACAATGCGAACCAGGACAGGCCCGAGGAGTTCAACCGCGCCCTGCTGGACTTCCTCCATGCATTTGACTATGTACCACAATGACACCAACCCGTCGGCCCGAACAGCAACCCTGGGATGGTGACCCTTAGCCACGAGCTGCGTCATGACGCCGCGTCACCATGGGGTCGACCGGTGGATGCTGCCGAAGACGTGACCGCTGCGAGCAAGCAGGTACGACGTTGGTGCCACTTCAGCCGGATATTTTCAGCGCACCGGGCATGGTGGGCTTCCCCCGCCATTGATGCCAATGCAGGTTGGAGTCCTGATGCAGTTACCGCATACTCCTGCCAGCTCAGTCCAGTGAGAGTGCGACGCGTCCTCCCGCTCCGGTAGTCCTGCCTGCGTGCTTGGATGAGCGCCGGCGCGTTCTGCTGCCCGCTCCCCTCCATGAACCGCACGGCTCCACCCTCGGTGATCTGACTGACAGCAGCCGGCAAGTAGTGCCGAGCTTCAGTCTAATCTCTTCACGTACCAGATGTTGGAGCCGTACACACCTTCGTCATCCACCAGCACATGCACGAAGTACATGATGCTTCCGTCTCCAACCAGAGACGGCTCTCCAACGTAACCGGTGATCACCATCTCAGGTTCGCTCCATCCCTCACCATCGTATGTGGATCGATAGATGCTCGAGGGTCCATCCCGGTTCGATACGAAATACATCGTGTCCGGATAGTCCGCCGCGAACCCCGGCTGTCCCTCCCAGTGCTCCGAGTTGATCGGCGCACCGAGGTTGATGGGATCGCTCCACCCATCGCCCATACGCTGCGATACCCATATATCCACGCCTCCCAATCCTCCCGGGCGATTGGAAGACAGGAAGAGACGCTTCCCGTCGGGATGGAGATCGTGCTCGCCATCCAGATACACCGAATTGACCGGCTCGCCCAGGTTGATCGCAGGGCCCGCCTCTCCGTTGGAGATAGCCGCAACGTAGATGTCCAGGTAGTCATCCGTCGGTGGCGTTGCCTGATAACCGAGGTTGTCCGCGCGTGTCGAATGGAAGTAGACGAGGTCTCCTTCGGGACTGAAGCTGGGCTTGCCGTCGACAGAGGCGCCTTCGACCCCCTTCTGAAGATCGAAGTAGGCCGGCTCTCCGAAGACAGCGGGATCGTTTCCCACCCGCTCGGCGCGGTACGTCCCGGTGTGGGCGTGGAGTAGTTCTTCGTAGGATCCGCCCACGGTCGGCGACCAGAAGAAGTACAGCGTTCGGCCATCGCGGCTGATCTGAACGGCGTCGTTGGGACAGCCATCAGTCACTGGCGCCGCCACCATAACAGGCATGCCCCAGTCTTCAGCGACGACCACAGGCTCCTCGTAGTACGCTGTTCGACCCGAGTCGACCTTGGATCGGCAGTCCGGGCGAGGGCTGCCATGTCCAAAGGCCGGAGTTTCTTCCGCGTGCTCTTGCGGCTGCTGGTCGCTCGGCAGCGGCGGCTCCGTCTCAGTTGGAGTCACGGATTGTGGTGACGTTGAGCATGCGGCGAACAGCAGCCATCCACAGCAGAGACTGAACAGGACAACTGCACCGAATTCCCGGTTTCCCAGCTTCCACCTCCTGCGAAAGCGACCCGAATGGGGAGCATCACCTCAACAACGTAGAAGTCAGGACTCCCATTGGACCTTACTACGCATGCTATCGGCATCGCATCCAATCGTCAACCTCTGCTTCCCTGATTCACTTCTGCCGGTCCACGAGATGAGCGGCATCAATTCCAGGAAACGCAGGCTGGTTGCTTCGTGTCAGTGTAGTGTTTGTAACGCTTCGTTGCAGGCGGAAGCGATACCACATTGAGGTGGACCCGGAATCGATCATCAGCCTCATCGCTATGAGTCCGATCGGCATCTGCCCATCGTTCTTTCCAAGGCTGTAGGCCAGAAAGGAAGCCGAGGCCATCCCGAGCTTACTGAACAACGTGCGCACTATCGCCAGTCTCGTTCGCTTGAACACCCAGGTGATCATGGTGCTCGATGAACGCATCAAACCAGTGCAGAAGCAGATTCGCCGGCACATCAGGCGCTACCCGGATTCGAAGCACAAGCGTGAACCGCTTGAGAGCATCCCTGGCATCGGACTCCTCACCGCCGCCATGATCATGTGCGAGATGGGAGACGTCTTCCTCTTCCAGGATGCAGGACAGACGGCAGCTTGCTGCGGACTGACGCCACACCACCGCCAGTCGGACTCATCGGTCAGGGGTAGAAGCATGCTCTCAGAGACAGGCGCCTCACACATACGCAAGGCGCTCTTCATGCCTGCACTGGCATCCATGCGGCACAACCCGGTACTCACCGCATTTCGCGCACGACTCAAGGAGAATGGCAAGCGCGGCATGGTCATCGTCGGTGCCGTCATGCGTAAGCTCGTGTACATAGCGTTTGGAGTACTAAAGAGCGGCAAGCCTTTCGACCCTGCGCTGGCTGCTGCGCATTGACATGCGAGACAGTATCCACACCTCATCTGTCCTCACATGGCGGGACGCATGTATGCGTCCCCTACACATATTCGTGCGACCCGGAACCACGATCCCCCGGTAGGGGCGACACCTGTGTCGCCCGTCACCGGCCGGATTACATGAGGTGGTTAGGTAGTGGTGGTGTTGCTATCGGTCTACGGACGCCACATGTGGCATGCCCAAAGGGACCACCGAACCACACTCCAGGCGGGCGGGTCTAAAACCTGCCCCACAACATGCCGCCGGGCACCCTGCCTATATCCAACGGACGGACCAGTGCAGACCATACCTGAAAATGGCTGCCGAAAACGAAGGGGCGGGTGAGAATCTACCCGCCCCTTGCGTAGCACTGCAGAACCAGCTCTTGCTAATCCGGCTGCGCCACCATGAACAGTCTACAATCGCCGGAGGAAGCCATCCAGTAGCCACGGCCTGAGACAAGCTCCGTCGCCTGCTCCAATTGTTTGTTCGATGCGTCCCACCAGTAGATGTCATGCCGCTGCAGGTAGTCCGTGCCTTCATCGTCGAGGTCTGCCACATCTATGGCAGCATTCGAGTAGGCGG
>PUON01000095.1 GCA_003552125.1 Dehalococcoidia bacterium
CCTCGATACCGCACAGTTCTTTCGTTATGTTGCGCGAGCCATATCCGGACCATGAGACCGATCTCGCCAATCGGTCAACCACATGAACCGGTATGTCGAGCACCTTGCCGACCTCGCGAAGCGTGTTTCTCGACTGGAATGTTATGTACGTACACACCATCGCGGCATGCTCCTTCCCGTACTTCTCATAAACGTACCGGATGAGCTGTTCACGGTGGGCGGTGGACACATCTATATCGATGTCGGGAATAGCAGACATCTCCTCGTTCAGGAAGCGACCGAGGAAGAGCCGGTTCCTGATGGGATCCACCTTCGTGATACCAAGTACATAGGCGACGATGGAGTTCGCTGCTGACCCGCGTCCCTGCGCCGGAATTCCATGCCGTTCGGCGTACTCCATGATGTCCCGGACGATAAGGAAATAGCCGGAAAGCCCGAGCCTGGCAATGAGGTCAAGCTCGTGGGCCACCCGCGACGCCACTTCCTCCGTCATATCGCCGTACCGGCGGCGCACTCCCTCCCGGCACACGTACGCGAGATAGCTCTCCGCCGTCTCGCCTTCAGGCAGAGGGTACTCAGGGAAGCGGTAGCCGGAGAACTCAAGAGTCACGTTGCAGCGCTCCGCCAGTTCTCCCGCCATGTGCAGGGCTTCAGGATATTCGCGAAACAGCGACCTCATCTCCTCGTGCGATTTCAAATAGAACTCGGCGTTCAGCTTCAATTCGGTGCAGTCATCGAGCGTACTGCGGGTGCGAATGCAGGTCAGCACATCATGCAGCCGGTGCCCTTCTCTTTGCGCGTAATGCACGTTATTGGTTGCTGCGTAACCAACACCCGATTCACACGCCAGCGACGTGAGTCCGGCGCAGAGCGCAGCATCCTCCGGATACATCATCTGTTGCAGCTCTATGAAGAACCTGTCTCTGCCGAATACCTCACGGTAGCGACCAATCGCTTCTCGAGCAGCGTCGAATCTCGAACCACGTACCTGGCGCGCCAGTTCACCTTCCCTGCAGCCGGAGAGACAGATGAGCCCACCGGAATGGTCCGCCAGCATATCCCAGGTCAGGACAGGGCTTCCCTTTCCGCCGGCCAGCTGTGCAGCCGTGATCAGGCGACACAGGTTCGAATAGCCCGGCATATCCATCGCCAGCAGGGTGACGTGATATCCTGCATTGAGGGCCAGTTCAGCACCCACGATGGGCTTGATTCCCTCGCGCTCACACGCACGGACGAAACGCACTGCTCCATACAGACCATCGTGATCGGTCAGTGCGAGCGCCTGCATATCCAGCTCAGCCGCCCGACGAGCCAATTCCTCGGGCAGCGAGGCGCCATCCAGCAGCGAGAACGCCGAATGGCAATGAAGCTCTACGTATCTCCCCATGGTTCCTCTTTCACCGGATTTGCGGAAAAGTGACGTCGGTCAACACTCGTCGCGCAAACGGTAATTGCGGGATTGCTCCGACAGATTCTGCTATCGTTCCGAGGAGGAGGTGGCGAATGAACACGGTTGGCAGGCACATCAGGAGTTTTCGCAAGAAGCAGGCCATATCCCAGGAAGGTATGGCTGCGGAGCTATGCGTCACAAGGCAGACCGTATCCAACTGGGAGACGGGCAAGGCGTTCCCCGATATCGAAATGCTCAAGCGCATAGCGACAACCCTGGATATCAGCGTGAACGACATCATCTACGATGCCACTGAAAAGAAACCCAAGCGCATCATCAAGACAGTCTCCGCATGGCCGATACTTGCTACGCCAGTTGCCTTCTTCTTCCTGTACTTCTTCGGAATGCTCATCTATGGCCCTCTCTTCGAGCGAACATTTGGCGGCGGCGTCGCCGAGACCTTCCTGTATCCCATCTACTTCGGGCAGATCCTCCTCGCGACAATAATGGCCCTTTGCACCTGCATTGTGGTGGACGAGATCAGGCGATACGGTGCTCGTGACGGAGATGACGAATAACGGGATCACCAGTCAGTCTGGTCCATTTCACGAGTCATACACCAGCCAAACCTTCGGAGTGTCGGCTGCCTCGACTTCAACTAATCGTAGACTCGCTGAAGCCGCCAGCAACCCTGCACCACATCGCAAAAAACCTCGCAGATAAATCCTCCCTCCAGGCTCACCCGGAAATAGTCCCGCTCCACCGGCCGCTTCCACCATTCCTGCGCTACCCGCCAGCGACACAACACGCATACCACTCTGCGCCACTTTCCGTCGTACAGGAGGGCAAGCGGTTCGTGTGCGACCGACTCCTCTACCTGCACCCGTGGCAATTCCAACGACAGTCTATTCATCGCCCCTCCGCCTCACACGGCACTAGGGAATACTGGTCCTCGGGCAACCTGCCACCCCGTCGGGTGGTGACCTTCTTCACCACCCCTCTGCCATACCGCTGCTGCAGCAACACAACCGCCTCACCAAACTGAGTCTTTACCCTGGATGGGCCATCAAGAAAGGAAGACTGACGCCCCTCCTCGGCGCAGAGTCCGAAAGCTGTGAACTCCACACTGGAAACCTGTGTCACAGACACAAGCTGTTCGATGCGGGAAAACACCCGCCATTCCAGCACCGCATGAGAAGAGGTTGGCTCCTTGAAATGTAGAGTCGCCCGTCTGACCCGGCCACACTCGAGTCGCAGTACCATCGAAAGCCCGCGGCAGCACTGCCACCTCTCTCGAAGCTCACGACACAATGAGTCGAGTACACGGCGCACCACCTCACGCAACTCACTGCCTCCGGCACACGGGACATCACAGCTCATCGAGTGCACGATCTCACGTGCACCTCGCCACTGCGCCACATCCCGACTGTCACGGCCACAAATGAGTTCACACATCCTCTGCCCTTCGCTGCCGAACTGCGCCTCCAGCGCACCTGCAGGCAACTTCATCAGGTCACCAGCCCGTGTAATCCCCAAAAGGTGCAGCCTACGCACGATCGCAGCGGGGACAGGAAGGCGTGCGACTGGCAATGCATGCAGGAATACCTGCTCATCGCTCCCATCAAGCACCAGTACGCCTGACATACCCGCTTCCTCGGCCGCGAGGCGCGCGGCGAAACGGGAAGAGGCGATGCCACAGGACACGTGAAACCCGGTGTGCTGCTGCACTGCGGACACTACATCGCCAACGAAGCGGCGTGCATCACGCTCGTACCGCAACCCCATGAGGATATGCGCCGGGGATTCGGTCTCGACGAGAGGACAGAGTTGTGCCACCTGCGAGAGCACTAAAGAAGAGGCTTCACGGCACTTCTCCTCGGGGTAGGGCAGAAACACTCCATCCGGGCAGAGTGAGTACGCCTGCCGCAACGGCATATCCGCTGTCAGCCCATACTCAACCGCCTGCTCTGACACCTCTCGCACACGGCCCATCTCGTGGTGATATCCACCTATGATGAGGGGCCGGTCCCGAAGGGTGGGATCTGCGTGGTGCTCCACCTGGACTGACAGTCGAGGCAGGGACAAACATGCAATTCTCATCGATTATCTCCGCAGAGCACTCAGACACCAAACTTCCGGATCACCGCAACCACCCGCCCCTGTATCGCCACATTATCCGGATCGACGTAGAGCGGTTCCATCTGCCGGTTAGCAGGCTGGAGGCGGACATGGCCCGATTCCCTGTAGATCCGCTTGAGGGTGACCTCGTGTTCGTCCTTAAGCCATACCGCAACCATGTCACCATCGCTTGCCGCTTGTATGGCCTCCATGACGACGATATCACCATCCATCACGCACGCATCGATCATGGATCTGCCCCGAACGCGCAGGGCAAACAGGTTCTCGCCATCTCCCACGAGATCCCGGCTGAGATCGATAATCTCCTCCGCCTCAGAGACCCAGATGCCCGATTCGGGAACGGGAATTGGAGATCCTGCAGCGATCACACCAAGCAACGGAACCTCTCTATTGGTTCTCTGTACAAGCTGGATGCTTCGAAACACGCCAGGGGTTCTCCGCAATACTCCTTCGCGCTCAAGCACGTTCAGGTGATACTGAGCCAGATTTGGAGAGCTGAGACCACAACCTTCTACGATATCCCCGACTGAAGGAGAGTAGCCTTTATCCGCCATGAAGGATTGAACGAACTGCAATATCCTGTCGCGCGTCCTGCCTGTGTTGCTCCGTACCATGAGGGTGCCTCCGCCTGAATATTGTATAAATATACAAATTGCTGGACGCAACTGTCAAGATCTCGTATCAGAGGAGGGTATCCGGGATACTGTCCGCGGTTGAGGCGTCTAGTTCAGGTCATCCAACGTACGGAAAAGGAACCGCTCGAACTTCCCATCGGCATCAGCTGCAGCCGGCACGGCAACCGCATACACGAGCCTGCGGCCTTCGCGCCTCGATCGCACCAGCCCGCCAGTCTGGAGAACGTTCAGGTGATAGGAGACGGTCTTCCTCGGAACCTGCAACAGCTCCTGCAACTCGCCCGAACTCATCTCCCTGCTGCGAAGTAACTTGAGCACGCGCAGACGCGTGTCTGCCGAGAGCGCTCGAACCACATTGATAACGTCTTCCATGACTTCTCACACGGGGACAATTCGCATCAGGACGAACGATCCCGTACACATCCTACTGCAGGCATTCGAGTCCGTCAATCGCATGAGGAACAAAAAGAGGCATTATGCCACCGAAATCCCCCTGAACAATGTTACGATGTTACCGGAACAGGTGCCGGCGCAGCGCCGAACCCCTTCGCACATAGGCACGGCACCCGGGGAGGTACGGTATTGTACAAGGTTGCCTACGCGCTCATTGGCATCGGGGCGACAGCGCTCGTCATCTGGGGAATCAGGGAGTTCTTAACGGACCCATCGGTAGACCTGCTCATCCGGATTGCGGTCGCAGCCGTCGGTATCGGTCTCCTGCTCCTGGTCGCCGTAGTCATTCGCGACAGGGTGCGGGCATCAAGAAATGACAGGTTCAAAGGGGTACAACGATGATCGTGGTTACGACCGACACCATTACCGGGAAGAAGCTGGTCGACACACTTGGCTGGGCGAAGGGAAACACGATACGTGCCCGTCACCTGGGCAAGGATATCGTGGCGGTCTTGCGCGGCATGGTCGGTGGGGAGATCGTTGAGTACACCAAGATGATGGCGGAGGCGCGAGAAGAAGCAGTCGCCAGACTCATCGAGGATGCAGAAGCACAGGGAGCGAACGCCGTCATAGGGCTCAGATTCAGCACCTCGCTCGTGATGCAGAACGCAGCCGAGATACTCGCGTACGGAACCGCCGTAGTGGTGGAATAGGGATCTGGCCGAAGGCACCCGTCAGGAGCTCAACCGATATCGGGCGCAATTGCGTTGCGGCCGCAGTGCGCGTACCTGCCGCCACGTGCTATCCTGATGGATTGTGTCCGACTTGCACGGAGCATTCACACGGAGTACGCTTGCACGCGTCAACCATCCACGTGTCGATAGGTAGTCAATTGTCAATGCATATGAGAATAGCGCTTGATGCTGCTGGTGGAGACCACGCGCCGTCGGAGACCGTAAAGGGAGCCATCAAGGCTGCGCATAAGTGTCGAGCCCACATACTGCTAGTGGGCCCCCCGGAACAACTCGAGCCCGAGATCCACAGGTATGGTGGCCTGCCCTCAAATGTACGACTGGTGCCCTCCGACGAGGCACTCAAGGAAGGAGAACCGGCGACCCACGCCTTACGCCGAAGATCCAACTGCTCGGTCGCCGTCGCCACCCGACTTGTCCGTGATGGTGAAGCCGATGCGATGATCAGCGCAGGTTCGACCGGCGCAGCATCGGTCAGCGCCATCTACTACCTCGGCATGCTGCCGGGCATCGGGCGACCAGCCGTATGCGTTCCCCTCGTAGGACTCGCCCCCAGGACGGTACTCATTGACGGCGGAGCCAACGTGGACTGCAAACCTAATCACATGCTGTCGTTTGGCGCCATAGGCACTGTCTACGCACGGCGCATGCTGGGTGTCCCCAACCCAAAGGTCGCACTTCTAAGTACGGGCACGGAACAGGGGAAGGGGCCAAGGACACTGCAGGAAAGCTACACGCTCCTTAGTAAGAGCGGCCTCAACTTCGTCGGCAACGTCGAGGGCTACGACGTGCTGAGCGGCAAGGCAAACGTCATCGTCTGTGACGGCATAGTCGGCAACATTCTGCTCAAGTTCTATGAGAGTCTGGGACCGCGGTTCACCTACTGGATGAAGGACAGGTCCGACGGAAGGCCTATCGTTGGCGACGGCCGACGAATGCTCAGTCGGCTCATGCACTTCACAAGGCTGACGCGTGCCGAGAGCACGGGCGGCGGACTGCTCTGGGGAGTCAACGGCGTCGTGCAAATCATGCACGGCAACAGCACAGCTCCCCATTTCGAGCGCGCGATCAGCCGGGCGCTACAGGCAGCCAACGCCAACGTGGTCAACGAACTCAGGGCCGAGTTCGCCGCTGTCCAGGAGCGCTGTCGCGACTACCTCGACTCCGCTCCGATTACGCCACACGAAAGCCCGCGGTCGTTCGCCATTCCAGCGCCATGATAGCGGCTACATCTGCAGCTTATACAACGGCTCAAACGAGTTGAACAGATCCAGATACTGCTCTACGTAACGGCTCAGCAGGAACTTCTCCCGAACCGTCTCCCTCGCTCTTACGCCGATTTCCCTGCACAGTTCCGGATCCTTGAGCAGGGTGACTATCCTGTCAGCTGCCTCTTGCACTGAAGACACAAGGTAGCCGTTGACCCCATCCTCGATCTGCAGCTTGATGCCACCCACGTTGCCACCGATGACCGGCGTGCCCTTCCACATGGCCTCGGATACGGTGAGGCCGAAGCCTTCGCGAAGCGACTTCTGAAGCACGACTGCGGCCTTGCATTGCAACGCGTTGACGAGGGCGCCATCCTGATGGCTCATGATAATAACGTCATCCGCCTGCTGATCGAGCAGAGACTCGTAGACTTCAGGCCCCTCGGGATCATCCGTCGCGATATCTCCAAGGAGAACGAGTCGGCACGGTACCTCCTTCTTAGCGATGTGGAAGGCCTCTATAACGCCACGCGGATCCTTCCAGCGGTCGAACCTCGATATCTGCACCACAAGAGGCAGATCCATTGGAATGCCATAGTGGCTGATCCGCTCGTGGCACTCGTCTTCGCTCATCTCATGGTTGACGATCGAGAACGGATCGATTGCAGGCATGAAGTACACCTGCGGCGTTTGCAGCTTCTGTGCATAGATCTCGCTGCTCATGACGACCGCATCATATCGTTCAATGAATTGCGTAAGATAGGCCCACAGTTCCGCGTGCGGTTCCTCCAGATCGACATGGCAGCGCCATATCCAGGGGCCATGCTTGCGAAAATGCGTGATCAACGGCAGCGGCTGAGGGTCATGAACAATTACGACGTCATGGGTCAGGTGGTTCACAATGGCGTTCTGGTGCACCACCGCCTCGTATATCTCTTTCTTCTTCTCGCTCCAATTGATGTCGCCACTCTGTAGGGCATTGTGCATCTTCTTGGTAACGCTGAAGAAGTCGGGCGGGCCATGAATTGTGCGCCATCCGGTTTTAATCCCCAGACTGTTCATCAGTATCGTCATGGAATTGAGCAGCTGGGAGACGCCACCGCCATAGTAGGTAGAGTTAATGTTCGCGACGTGCAGGTCCTTTACGGCCCTTGCCTTCTCCTTGATCCGTGCAACGCTTTCCGCTCCGATATACTGTTCATAGTCATCGATAGTGATCAAACCGTGGTACTGGTGGTTCATGCGAAATTCCTCCTTGGATTGAGATTAGTGGGCAGAGAGCAGCTCTCTCATGAACTGAGCCGTATCCTCCGGCACACTCGTATTGATATGCACCCCGGAGCCTATTTCAAATCCGGCTACCGCAGTAAGCCGGGGATAGATGCGCAGATGCCAGCAGAAGTGTGGTTCATTCTCGTCGCCCAATGCAGCGGTGTATACAATGTGATTGAAGTCCGGATTATTCAGCGCGACGTACAAGCCGTGAAGTGCATCGCGCAGCGCACACCCGAACTCACGAAGTTCATCATCAGGCACCTCCGCGAAGGACGCACGCGGTCTTCTGGGCACAACCCAGGTTTCGAACGGACGACGCGAGGCATAGGGGTGAATCTCAACAAACGACGGCGTTTCCCGTATGACGCGCAGGCCACGTTCGATCTCGAACTCAACCATCTCCTGATAGAGGTTGCGTCCCCGTTCGTCGTAGTGCTGCACGGCGACGTCATACTGCAGTCGGCGATGGCGAGGAACGATCGGTGCGGCAACTATCTGCGAATGTGGATGTTCAAGTGACGTGCCGGCCGACGGTCCGTGGTTTTTGAAGATGATGACCTGCCTCACGTATTCGTGCGAATACATGTCACGCAGACGATCGCGATACGCACGAACCACATCGAACATCTCATCATCGTTCATCTCCGCGAGCAGGCGATTATGCAGGGCGGACTCGACCACCACTTCATGGGCTCCGACCCCTTTGACACTGAGTGCAAGAGGGTGATCCTGAGTCCTGTCTGCCGAGCCATCGGGACGCACGGCCGGAAACTTGTTTTCGAACGCCCTGACCCTCCACAGTCCCGTCGCGTCATCCAGGTACGAGGCTGTCTCACCGGTGGTTTGATCTTCGTTTCCGGGACAGAATGGACAGTCTGCAACGTGAGCCTCAGGAGTTGGATGAGGCGCCCGGGAGACCAGGTCTCGAGGCCGCTTCGCCCGCTCGCTTGCTATGATGACCCACTCCCGGGTAGTGGGGTCAAGTCGCAGCTCCGACATCCTTCCCCTCCATCACATGGGCACTCGTGGCTGGCGCCACCGTCCGGGACAGCTTAACTGACCGGAGTCCATTTCCCCAAATCAGCGTACCATGATCAGGGGTGGCTCACATGTCATCTTAATCTGCCATGCGACACTGCACGTAAAATGTGTGCGCTGCCGACGATTCGGTGATGCGGGAAGCGTTTGTACCTAAGGTGCAACATGCAGGCTACAGGAGATCATATGGAGCCTTATCAAACCTGACGGTTTGCGGCGCACTACGTGGCACGTGATTCCTTCATCGGCATCGAGGCAGCATCATTATCCGGAATGGACGTGGTTTTTCCGTTGAACACTTCTGTCCGAATACTTAGATTCTGCGAGCCGGTCGCACGCCGGCACTCGCCATCCGAGTACTCAGATTCGACCGCATGGAGTGCTGGCTTCTCTCGCGGTGCTGTGAGACCGTAATCCACGGCGCCCATTGCAGTTCACCACTCGGCCGAGAGATGCCGCGACGTATACGGCCTGACTGGGACTACTCAGGCACCTCGTCCAGGCTGAGACAGTGAGGAATCACAAGTCGGAACCGACAGACTCGGCACATACCTGTTCTACCTGGCCAGAAGACAGTACATGCATGCATGTCTTGAGAGCGTCCGGGCTGTTTGCCTCAGCGATCCATGGCCGAATGCGATTATCTTTTGCTGGCCCACGTGAGTGCCAACTGCTGGCATTAAGCAGGACAACCGTGTAGTGTGTGATACACATGTATAGCGCAACAACCGATTCTGCAGGAAGCAGAGATGGCTGAGAGACACGCTCCTTCACTGAAGCCCCTGAAATGGTACAGGAACCTCGCTACGAGGAAGGGCCGGCTTGAGGCCGGTGCCTTTCTGGTCGAGGGAGACCGCGCCATAGAACAGCATATTCAGAATAACCCTGGGGAAGTGCTCGAACTGCTCACTACTGATGATCTTCCTCCTCGTTTCACGCGATACGCCTACCGCGAACTGACTCAGAGCCAGTTACATTCCATCTCAGCGACGAAGACTCCTCAATCAACCATCGCCGTCGTCCGCCTGCCATTCGCCACGTACACGGACCAGTTGCCACACAAACCTGGCGAGCGCATACTTCTGCTGGAAAACGTACAGGACCCCGGTAACGTGGGGGCGCTGATTCGGACTGCAGTTGCGTTTGGTTTCTCTGGTATCATCATGACGGAGGATTGCGCCGATCTGTTCTCCCCGAAGTGCGTTCAATCGAGCGCTGGAACCATCCTGACTCCTTGGACGCGCCGAACACCCCGCTACCTCTCACTCATGGAGAAGTTAAGAGAATCGGGGTATGCGCTTGTGGCTGCGGATGTCAATGGCGATGATGAACCAGAGATACTGGAAAAGCACGACAGGCTGCTGCTGGCCCTTGGCAACGAGGCATCAGGACTCAGCGAGCACATCCTCTCGGCCGCCGACCACCGGGCGAGGGTGCCCATCGCCTGCGCGAAAGCTCAGTCACTAAACGTAGCTGCATGCGGCGCCATCTGCATGTACCTTAGCTATCGCCGAAATCGATCTGAGAGGTGAGGCAATGAGAGAGAACCGGTTCTTCCTACCGGCGTTGAACACGTTGGGGTACCTCCTCGTCGTGATCGTCAATGCACTGGCCAGCATCCTGCCCATCAACGGAATAACCACCGGGGAGGTGTCCGCCCGGTATGACAACCTTTTTGTGCCCGCAGGATTGACCTTCTCTATATGGGGTCTGATCTATCTGTTGTTGGGCATCTTCGTGGTGTACCAGTGGATCATCGCCCGGCACCATACCACGGAAGCATCGTTCATTGGCAAAGTGGGCGCCTGGTTCTTTGTCTCCTGTCTCGCGAATGCCGGCTGGATATTCGCGTGGCACCATGAGATGCTGAACGTGTCACTGGTACTCATGCTCGTCCTGCTCGCCTCCCTGCTGGCCATATACCTGAGACTGGGGACGGGCGTGAAATTCGTCTCCCGTGCGGAGCAGTTGCTCGTGCATCTTCCATTCAGCATCTATTTGGGATGGATTTCCGTAGCCACCATCGCAAACGTGTCGGCTCTACTGGTCTCGATACGGTGGGACATGTTCGGCCTTGGGCCACAGTTCTGGACGGTGCTGGTAATCGCGGTTGCCATCGGCCTCGCGCTAATCATGGCCTTCCAGCGAAACGATATCTTCTACGCTCTGGTGGTCGACTGGGCTCTGCTGGGGATACTGCTGAAGCGATTGGCGGATCCCGTAACACCCGACCAGGTAGTGGTCTACGCAACTATCACCGGACTGGTGCTGGTGAGCGGAGCGGTGCTCGTTCAACTCGTTCGGCGACGCATCTACCAGTCGACGGTGTCGTAGCACCAGTTTCGGGAACGGATGGGAGGCGGTCGAATACACAACAGACCCCCACCTGCAGAAAGAAGGGGCTTTGCTTCGCATCTGCATTGCACCCGGTTCTCTATCCAGTCTCAACGTGCCATAATGACGGGGTCTGAGGCGAGGTGGCTCGTCCCACGCCGGTGACCTGGTCAACCCGTCGCCGATGTGAAGATGCTGCGACCAATTTAAAACGAAAGAAATAGACACAAGAAGGAGGTATACGCAATGGTCAAGCTTGTCACGGGAGGTACCGGTTTCATTGGCGCCTGCCTCGTCGACCAACTCCTGGAGAGGGGAGAGGAAGTCGTCGTCCTCGACAGAGTTCAAACCAATCGATGGGATAACCTGCCGAACAAGCCGAAGGTGATCATAGCGGACATTACCAACTGGCCGGAAGTGATGAACGTTTTCAAGGATAACCAATTCGACTGCGTCTACCACCTCGCCGCGATGCTGAGCCTGCCGTCTGAGGCCAATCCGTGGGCCGCGTTTCAGGTTAACGTCGTAGGTACAATGAACATGCTCGAGGCGGTGCGGCTGTTCGGACCGAACAAACTCATATTGGCGAGTACCACCGGAACCTATGGCCTCGATATCGAGGACCAGCCAGCCATCACCGACAGGACGCTGCAACGACCGAGTACCATGTATGGCAGTTGCAAGGTCTATTGTGAGCTACTGGGCAGGTTCTACAATAAGAAATTTGATACGGACTTCCGCTCGGTCCGCATCCCTTCGCTGGTGGGACCCGGCATCAAGACGCGAGCCATCGGACAGTACAACTCGTGGATGATCCAAGAGACCGCTCTTGGCAATCCGTACGAGTGCTACGGACCACCCGATCGCGGACTTCCACTTATCTACTTCAAGGATACCGCTGCCGCATTCTGCTCTGTCGCCGATGCCCACAAGTCACACATCAAGACCATCAACTACAACATCGCCGGCGTGAACACATCTGTAACCCCTGCCGAAATAGAGCAGTCCGTCAAGAAGGTGATCCCGGACGCGGTGATTACGTACAATCCCGACCCGGTAGTAGTGAATTACTTCAATACGATGCGATTTGATGCGCTGGATGACACGAGAGCACGCGAGGAGTGGGGCTGGCAACCGCAGTTCAACAGTGTCGATGCCATCGTCGAGGATTTCGTAGTGGAGGTACGGCAACACCGCGACCGCTACGGCATTTAGAATTACGGGCCATCAATCAGCCATCCGTCCCTGTTCAGTGACTGAACAGGGACGGATGTTGTCGTGACTGACACCCATGCTCTAACACAGACGTGGTGATAGATGACCCTTGGCAGTGAGTACGAACCGGATACCTACGCCTGAAGAACCTTGGACAGGAACACCTTCGTACGATCCTTCTCGGGATTCAGGAACAGCCCGTCAGGAGGCCCTTCCTCGACGATCTGCCCCTCATCCATGAAGATACAGCGGCTTGCCGCGGCACGAGCGAAACCCATCTCGTGCGAGACCACCACCATCGTCATACCTTCAACCGCCAGGGCCTGCATCACGTCCAGGACTTCCTTGATCATCTCAGGATCGAGGGCGCTTGTCGGTTCATCGAACAGCATTATCTTGGGATTCATCGCCAATGCACGCGCAATGGCCACACGCTGCTGCTGTCCGCCTGAGAGCTGGCCGGGATAAGCATCTGCCTTCTCAGAGATACCCACCTTGGAGAGAAGCTTGAGGGCCATCTCCTTCGCTTCGTCCTTGGGCCGTTTCCGCACAACGCACTGAGCCAGTGTCAGGTTGTCCATGACGGTCAGATGTCCGAAGAGGTTGAACGACTGGAACACCATCCCAACTTCGCGACGTACCGCGTTGATGTCGGCAGCACTCTTCAGTGGCATGCCATCGACCACGATGTCACCTGAATCATGTACCTCCAGGTGGTTGATGCACCTAAGCAGGGTGGACTTGCCTGAGCCCGAGGGGCCAAGAATGACAACTACCTCACCCACCTGGACGTCAAGATGCACACCGCGAAGGGCATGAACGCGGCCGAACCGCTTGTGGACGTCCTCCATATGGATAATCGGTTCCACCACTACTGAGCTCCCACTCCCCTCCTCTTCTCCAGCCATGCGATAAGCCTTGCAGAGAAGAGCGTCATCACGAGGTACAGGAGGGCGATGAACGTCCAGACCTCGATTGGGTTGAAATGAATCGCCATGAACTCCCGGCCCCTTCTCGTGAGGTCGGCCACGGCCACCACGCTGACCAGCGAGGTATCCTTCAGCAGCATGATAAACTCGTTGCCTACAGGAGGCAAGACCACGCGCATTGCCTGCGGCAGGATCACATACCGCATCGACTGCAGGTAGTTCATGCCCAGGCTCCGCGCTGCTTCCATCTGGCCACGATGGATGCTCGTAATGCCAGCACGGAAGATCTCGCTCATGTAGGCTCCATAGCACACAACCAACCCCATGATGGCCAGGAAGATGGCATTCGCGCGATACTGAGCCAAAGCAGTGATATCCAGCGCATTGCCGATGGCCTGTATGACCACGGGCGCGGCGAAGTACCACCACATGAGCTGCACCAGCAGAGGAATGCCGCGAACTATCTCAACGTAAAGGGACGCGACGAAACGAATGACACGGTTACCGGAGATGCGTCCGAGCCCGCCAACAATGCCGACACCCATGATGAGGACAAATGAAGATAGTGTCAGAATAACCGTAACCAGCAGGCCATCGCGTACGAACAGAAGTATGTTGAGGTACGGGTCGGCTCGCACCACAATGAGAAGCATGATGAGGCCGGCGACGGCAACCACCAGCCACCACCACGGGTCGAGGCGATAACCTAAGGCGGCGCCATCAATATGGGTCAGCTCCTCAGGTGTCCGAGCCTCGTCGTCTCCCGAAGGAGTCCGCGCGGCACGGATGCCGCGCGGCTTCCTGAACTGGCTTAAAGGTGACACGCCTTACCTACTCAAGCCACTTCCTCGACAGATCTTCGAACAGGCCTTCGGCCTGCAACTCGGCGATGGCGGCATTGATCGGGCCAACAAGGTCCGAGTTGCGCTGCGCAATAGCAATGCCGTAGAACTCATCGGTGAAGGCCTCACCGACCGTTTTAATCCTGTCGGGATTCTCTCGCACATAGTCCAGGGCCAGCGGATTGTCACAGATAACAGCAACGATCTGCCCATTCATCAGGTCCTGGAACGCGAACCCAATGTCATCGTAAGTCTTCAGCGTCGCACCAGCGATCTTATCAACTTCGAATGCGCCGGTTGTGCCAATCTGAGCGCCAACAAGTCCAGTCAGGTTCTCCGGACCTGTGATCGTGGTCTCATCAGCACGAACCGTCACAATCTGACCGGCAGCGAAATACGGATCGGAGAAGAGCATGTCTTTCTTTCTCTCTTCCGTGATGGTTATGGAGGAGATGGCGAGGTCATAGGTGCCCTGTGCCATACCGGCAAGTAGCGGGTCCCAGCCGACGTTCACGAACTCGATATCGAGGCCGGCCTTTTCGGCGATGGCATTCATGACATCAATGTCGAACCCCTTAATCTCTCTGGTCTGGGTATCGACGAACTCGAACGGAGGCCACGTAGCATCCGTGGCAACCTGCAATGTCGATGTATCGTCAGACGTACAGGACGCAGCACTGATGCCGACCAGTAGCAGCGCGGTGAAAAGGAGCCAGGTCTTGCGTTTCATTCATACTCCCCTTGAATATAGTTTTGTGCCCGCCCGAAGCCACTGGTCCTGGCGACACGACAGGTTCGGTCATAGTATGCCAGAACCAGTGAACACCGTGGATGGTGGACGTGTGTACTCTACCGGTCCGCCGCGAGTCGCGTCAACATTTATGTAATCGAATCGGCGAGGTAACGCCCGGCAGGGTATGCTGGCAATACGTGCGTGCATACGTTACTATCGGTTCTACCGTCAGGCAGGGAGGTGAAACCCATGAACCCGTTCAAGTCATACTCGTTCACATGGTGGCAGATTGGCATACTCAAACTCGCGCTGCTGGCCATAGGCTGTGCCATCGGCGCCTACTGGCACGAGTTCTTCGGCGGTATTCTGACGATCCTCATCGTCATTGCGGTCATTTCCACCATCTACATGATGTACGTGACCTTCAGACAACAGTAGTCTGTACCTTACGTTAACCCGCGCCCGCACGCGCCGCAGGTTCCGGGCGCGTCCGATGGCGGCCTTCTACTGCTTCATGGTGTCCCAAACCGGCACCGGGGAGGTATCAATGGCAGACAGGATCATCGAGCAGGTATTTCTGCTGGCGTGGGTGGCAATATCGTACGGCATCATCTACGCATTAAACAGGTTCGTTCCGCGCGGCTTCATCATAGCGCAGCTGCTGTTCGTAATCGTCTGGGGATTGCTGCCGTCGCTGGGCATTATCTACCTGGGCTTCCTCCACTACGAAAGGCTGCCAGTGTATTGGGTAGTCGCATCGCTCATATTCCTGTACATGAACATCCTGAGATGGGGCACGATTCGGTTGGGGCTATGCACTGCGAGGGAGCATAGCCGTTCGAATCCTGCTCAGCTAGAATAGTCTCGCACAACGCTGCCAACTAACGGAGCATCCGCAAATGTCCGTGGGCTGTGCGACATGCCGAAGTGAGTCCACACAGGAGGTAACGCGGTGAAGGAGTACGGCGATTTCGTAAGCGAATCAGACCGCATGGTAATCGCATCGCTCCGCGAGTTCGTGAGCGACGAGATTCTCCCCTACCGGCAGCAACTTGACACGGACACGGAACGCGCGCACACGCACCGAGTGCTCAACGGCCTGGCTGCGATGGGTATGCACAAGCGAGGCCTTCCCGAGTCCCTTGGCGGCATACGGACAGGGGCCGTCTCCTTCGTGGTGGGATACGAGGAGATCGCGCGGGGCGACTGCGGCATCGCACTGACGCTCAGCGTTCCTGCCTGGGTCTTCGGACCAGCGGTTCGTTCGCGGAACGAGCACGTGCTGGAGGGCGTGTGCCCCCCCTTCTGCGGTGACTCCTTCCGCGAGGCATGCCTCGCGATGACGGAACCGGAGGGCGGCTGCAACGTCGAGTGCGCAGAGTATCGGGGTAAGGCGATCCACACGAGGGCGCGGCTCGAAGGCGACCACTGGGTCATCAACGGTGCCAAACAATTCCCCAGCGGCGCGGGTGTCTCAGACGTCTATCTCATTGCCTGCACGACCGATCCTGATCTGGCGGAGGAGGGGATCGCACTGATCTACGTGCCAGCAGATACCCCCGGTCTCTCATTCAGCAAGCCCGAGGACAAGATGGGTATGCGGTACACCGATGTGAACGCCTCCGTACACCTCGATGACGTGCGGGTCCCGAAAGAGTACCGCGCGTCGATGGAGCCCGGCAAGGACGCCGAAAGCTTCCGAAACCTGCTGGCGTGGGGCAGGCTTTCCAGCGCTGCCTTTGCCACAGGAGTTGCCCAGGCGGCGCTTGACATCGCGCTGGAGTTCACCGGACAGCGCCATTACGGAGGCAAACAGGTACGCCAGCACACACTGCAGGCGGCGATGCTGGCAGACATGATTATCGGGGTTGAGAGCGCGCGCTTCTACTACCTCACCGCGGCCTGCATGTTCGATAACCGCAAGGTGTACGGACACCACTACACCGATGAGCAGATCGCCCGTGCTACTGGAGCCAAGATTTACGCGGCCGAAACGGCCTTGAAGGTCTGCAACATGGCGATGGAGTTGACGGGATCATACGGTTACATGCGGGACTACCACATCGAGAAATATCTGCGCGATGTTAAGATCATCCAGCTGTGGGAAGGCGGGGCACAACTAGGTCGCATAGACGTCGCGAGAGGACGCTACCAGATGGTGCCGTACACTTAGGCATCGCACGTTGTGATTGTGTGCGGTCGGAAAAGGCCGTCGAAAGGTTCTTCGATGCCCCGCTCTACGTCCGGCTAAGCCTGCCAATGAGTTGTGACGCCGCCGACTGTGGACCGATCCTTCTCTGCACCAGATCATCGACCAGGCTTTCATACAACTCATGGTCGGTGCGTGAATCGATAAGTGCCTTGAGCGCAGCCTCCAAGGCTTCCGCCAACTCCAACCGTACCCGCTCATGCTCCCGCTTCTGCATCAGTCCGTAAGAGAGAAGGTAATCGCGATGCTTCAGAATCTCCTGGCAGAGGTCGTCGACGCCCTTGCCGTAAACCGCTTCGGTCAGCAGCACCGGAGGCTGCCGCTGCTCATGAGCCTCGGGGTGCTCACCCTGCATGGCCATCATCGCCTCCAGTTCCATCTTGACGCGATAGGCACCCTCCTGATCCGCCTTGTTGATGACAAAGATGTCCGCCATCTCAAGAATGCCAGCCTTCATCATCTGGATGGAATCGCCTGAACCCGGGGTCAACACGTAGAGCGACGTATGAGCGAGTCGGGTCACATCCACTTCCTGCTGCCCGATTCCCACCGTTTCTACCAGCACCACGTCCTTGCCCATGGCATCCATCACGTGCATCATGCCTACGGCCGCTCTCGCAAGTCCGCCCAGCCAGCCTCGGGTCGCCACGCTGCGAATGAACACGGCCGGGTCCGTGCAATGCTGCTGCATACGCACGCGGTCGCCCAGTATCGCCCCACCGGTCAACGGGCTGGTGGGATCTATGGCCACCACCCCAACCTTCATCTCCCGTCTGCGAAACGCGCCGATCAGCGCGTCCACAAGGGTGCTCTTGCCACCACCAGGAGCCCCGGTGATGCCGACGATGTAGGCTCTGCCGGTGTGACGATAGAGAGTTTCCAGAGTTTTGAGAGCATCAGGGGTGTCCTCCTCGATCCCTCTCATCAACCGGGCTGCCGACCTGACGTCTCCCGATATAATGCGGTCGATTGTCTCCGTCGTCACCGCGCAGGCTCCTGACCGCTGCTGGCGGGACACACGTTCTCCTCGGTCCACTTCAGAATCTCATCGAGCGACGTGCCTGGCAGGAAGACCTCTCTGATGCCGGCGTCCTTGAGTCTGAGGACATCCTCATCCGGGATGATGCCTCCCCCGATGACCGTGATGTCGTCGGCACCCTGCTCTCTGAGCTGTCTTAGCACCTCGCTGAACAGAAACAGGTGTGCACCCGAAAGGCAACTTAATCCCACCAGGTCGACATCCTCCTGGATGGCCGTACTGACTATCTGCTCAGGCGTCTGGTGTACCCCGGTGTAGATGACTTCATGACCTGCGTCCCGGAAACCACGGGCTATAACCTTGACTCCACGGTCATGCCCATCCAATCCGGGTTTGGCCACCAGTACTCTCAGCTTCTTCTCTGCGCGCATATCGTCCTGCCCCCGTTTCAAATGACCTGTTCTACTGCTGTCCACCGCCTAGTAGAATCCGGGATCCCTGTACTCGCCGAACACCTCGCGGTAGACATCGCAGATCTCCTGCTCTGTCGCATACGCCTTCACGGCGTCAATCACGGCCGGCATCACATTCTCGCCGCTCTGACATGCCCGACGCACATCATCGAGCGCCTGCGATACCGCACGATTATCCCTCGTTCGCTTCAACTCATTCAGCCGTTTGACTTGCTCTTCCTCAAGCTTCTCATCGATCTTAAGAATCTCAATGGGAGCCTGTTCTTCCGTCACATACTTGTTGACGCCGACCAGCGTCTTCGCGCCGGTGTCGAGTTGTCGCTGGTAGCGGTAGGCGGCGTCAGCGATCTCGAGCTGCGGGAAGCCCTGATCAATCGCTGCCAGCATGCCTCCCATCCGGTCGATCTTTTCGATATACTCCCAAGCTCTCTCCTCGATTTCTTTCGTCAGTGCCTCGACAAAATAGGAGCCTGCAAGCGGATCGATGGTGTTCGTGACGCCGGTCTCATCGGCGATAATCTGCTGGGTGCGGAGCGCCACTGTCACAGCCTGATCGGTCGGTAGAGCGAGCGTCTCGTCGTACGAGTTGGTGTGCAGCGACTGTGTGCCACCGAGGGCTGCAGCCAGCGCCTCGGCGGTCGTGCGGATGACGTTGTTCAGCGGCTGCTGGGCGGTCAGAGAGACGCCCGCCGTCTGCGTGTGGAACCTGAGCCACCAGGACCGCGGATTCTTCGCCTTGAAGCGGTCTCTCATAATTCGTGCCCATATCCGCCGGGCGGCGCGGAACTTGGCGATCTCCTCAAAGAAGTCGATGTGAGAATCGAAGAAGAAGGAGAGGCGTGGGGCAAAGGCATCGACCTCAAGTTCGGTGTGGTCGAGCACATCCTGTACGTAGGCAATGCCATCAGCCAGCGTGAACGCCAGTTCCTGCACCGCCGTGGCCCCGGCCTCACGCATGTGGTAGCCGCTTATGCTCACCGTGTTCCACCGCGGGACGTGCTTCGTGCCGAACTCGATAGTGTCGCGGACGATCCTGACCGATGGTTCTATCGGACACATGAACGTCTTCTGAGCGATGAACTCCTTGAGCATATCGTTTTGGATGGTGCCGCCGATCCGATCCCAGCCGACACCCTGCTTCTCCGCCAGCACGAGGTTCATGGCCCATGCAATGCTGGCCGGGGGGTTGATTGTGTGGGACACGGTCACGTCACCCAGTGGTATGCCGCGCATCAATACTTCGAAGTCGGCAAGGCTGTCGATCGCAACGCCGCACTTGCCGATCTCAGCGCGCGACCGCGGCGAATCACTGTCGTAGCCCATCAGAGTGGGATAGTCGTACGCGATGCTGAGGCCGGTCTCACCATGCTTGAGAAGATGATGGTAGCGGCGATTGGTGTCCTCGGCGCTACCGAACCCGGAGAACATTCTGAACGTCCAAAGACGTCCACGGTACATGTCAGGCTGGCAGCCGCGCGCGAACGGATATGCGCCGGGATATCCGATCTGCGCTTCGTAGTCCAGGTCCTTGACATCCTCAGGCGTGTAGAGGGGCTTGATCTCGAGGTCGGA
>PUON01000124.1 GCA_003552125.1 Dehalococcoidia bacterium
AGGAAAGGGCTGTTGCTCTTGGCGGCCAGCGCAGTATCACTGCAGGCGATGGACAGGGTACGCGAATCACCGCCGAGATACCTATGTTCGGACCGGAGACGGCATGATAACTATCGTTCTGGTTGATGACCACAAGATGGTTAGAGACGGCATAAGGAGGCTCCTGGAGGATGAACCTGATCTCCGGGTAGTGGGCGAGGCGGAGAATGGATCAGGTGGAATACAGAAGGCGGAAAGACTGAAACCAGATGTGCTCATTACCGACCTCATGATGGATGGACTGAACGGCATTGACGTGAGCCGGGAAGTGAGAAGGAATTCACCGACTACCAGGATCATCATCCTCACCATGTATGACGATCCCGGCTACGTTCACCAGGGAATGAAGGCGGGGGCCAGTGGCTACGTCATTAAGGGCTCCGGAATTGATGAGTTGATTGCCGCGATCCGGACAGTGAGTTCGGGCGCATGGTACCTGAGCCCTGCAATGCAGGACAGGCTGCAGTCTGACGGAGACCTTCCCCCTGGATCAGTGCCTGTGTGAACTCGAGATCTCTGCCTGAGTGGCGGCTACGGAAGCGGGACTGGAATTGCGCTCTGGAGGTTCCCCGACCTGCTCATCCATCCGCGTGCTGTCGGATGCATCGGGCCCCACGTGGTTCTGACCCGCGTATGCAGCGAGCTGCTGCCGGTTGCGAAGGTCGAGCTTCGAGAGGATATTCGCAATGTGCGCCTTCACGGTATGCGGGGATATACCGAGTCGCTCAGAGATCTCCTTGTTCTGCGCGCCATCTGCAACCAGTGTAACCAGCTCGCGCTCGCGTTTGCTCAGATGCCGGTTGTCTGACCTCTCAGGCGAACAATTGACCGGTGGGTGATTTCGGCCGCTCACCACAGGTGACATCACGCTTGAGCCGCTCACGAGCAACTGTAGCGAAGTGAGAAAGTTCTCAGGTGTATCATCGGTAGACAGGCATCCCCTTGCTCCTGAGTGAAACGCGCTGAGTGCTGTGGCGCGGTCCGCCTCTGATTCGGAGAGCGCCACCACCACGTTCCCCCCCGGCTCCGTCAGCCTGCGCACCAGTTCCGGCTGATCCTCAAACAGGCCGGCCTTGACGATGATGATGTCGGGCTTATACTCGGCTGCTGCCGCGAGCAACTGGTCGGCCGTAGCGCACTGCTCTACGACCTCGTATCCGGCCCGAGTCAGAATGTGGGAAAGACCTCTACTGGAAAGGTGATAGGGGTGGCCGATCAGTACCGACGGTGCCGCCTTTCGGGGGTCCTCCGGCGCAATATCACCATTATCGGGTATCGTCTGTGCGTTCTGCGGGATGTCCAGGATGTGGTCGATCGCTGCCCGATCTGCGGTGATCTCACGGGCGGCCATGGTCCGGCTATCCATATCGCGGCTGTAGAATTCCGTGTGAGACGTCTGGGGGTGTCCCGCTGCGACCGGTTCGCCGCGAGGCAGGCGTTCCAGCGCATCGTGAAGCGCGGCGGGCAAGTCGGCGAGAGTGAGATAAGCCGCCGCGTCCACTGCGAAGGCGTCAGAATGACGGGACCGGTTGGTTGCCGAGCTACCATTCTCACCCAGTATCACGATGATTGCCGAAGACCTGCTTAGCAGTTCGGTGAGACTGGAACAGCCAACTCCAACCAGGGATGAGTCAAGGAACACCACGTCCGGGTTTTCAGCACACACTGCTTCAACCAACGCAGTCGCCGTGCTGCAACTGTGCAACACACAATGCTCCTCAGCGGCAAGCAATTCGGCGATCTTCTCTGCCACCGTCGGCTCAGGATGCGCCACCATTACCCGTGCCATCTGAACTCAATCTCTCTTTCCGGCCGCCACAGGCGTTGTACCACACGGGTACTGCAGCGGCAACCCGTTCAGAACTTCGCGCCTGCACTTCCGAATCAGGATCCTCACGGGTGACCTGTATTGCCGGCGCGGAATGGGCCAGAATCAGGCTGTCACATCTGAATCTTAGAGCCGCCGGATGGTAAGGGGAACTCGCAGAAGTGCGTGAAAAAGCACGTAAAAATACTGGATTTCCGTGCCGGGGAGTGAGGCGCTACGCTACATCCCGCAGCATGCCGGTTCGGAGGCAGTAGTGGAACAATTGTTGCTGGGACCGCACACCGAGCTTCTTCATGATATTCGCCCGGTGGAATTCCACAGTGCGGGGGCTGATGCTGAGATCTGATGCGATTTGCCTGTTCGTGTTGCCCCGGGCAATCCTGTTCAGGATGTCATTCTCCCTCGTGGTGAGAGCCAGGGAGGCGTCTACGCCGTCCGATGACGGCGGCGTGTCCTTCAAGTACACGTTTATGGCATGCTCTGTGAGAGTCCGGCTGAGATAGCGTTTTCCTGATATGACGTGGCGAATGGCGGTGACCAGCTCGTCCGCAGTGGATTCCTTGAGCACATAGGCCTTTGCCCCGGCGCGCATCGCCTTGTGCACATAGCCCTCTATGCCATGCATGGAGAGGACCACGATGGCAGTCTCCGGAACGCGTTTTCTGACCTGCTGAATCAGTTCCACGCCGTTCATGTCCGCCATGGCCATATCGGTTACCAGCACGTCCGGACGCAGTTTCTCCACCAGTCCCAGCGCCTCTCTGCCATCGTGCGCTTCACCAACCACCTGGAAATCGGCCTCGTCATTGAGCAGAACTCTCAGTCCCTGCCGTATAACGTTGTGGTCATCCGCAAGCACAATAGTTGTCACTGGTTGTCCTTCCGCCTTTATTTCCCACCCCCGGAATCCTGGTTTGCGGAGAATACCTCAAGTGGAGGCCGATGCCACATCCTGGAGCAGGATCCATATTCAGCGTGCCGCCGCGACGTTCACCTCGCTCGCCCGTTCTCCCCGGCGAATTCTACCCTGATGCCGCCGCAACCGCCATGTCGAAAACCCCGCGCCCGCCCGTACGTCTCTCGCGGCAGCGGGGACAGCATATTCCATGTCACGTTCTTCACAGATAGGGCGACAGGAAGAGGTATATCACGCCGCCGAGCGCTATCATCATTACGGTGAAGAAGATGACGAACAGCACCAGGCCCCATATGGCCCAGCGGCGTTGAGACTCCTTGAACTGTTCGACGCTGTCCCATTTGTGGTTGCGCCAGGACCACTCGGTGCCCTTTGCCCCCAGAACGAAGGGCATGACCGCGTTGACGTAAGGGATGAGGCAGAGCAGGGCGATGTAGGTGCTGTTGCGTATTCCCCAGACCCAGTTGAGGAAGAGCGCACCCCAGTTCCATCCCCTGATCTCGGGAGGGATCACCGCTGCCTTACCCGTTCCGGACGTGTTGCCTGCAACTTGGGCGGCAAGCAGCGGAGTGCTGGCCATGATCGTCGCAGTGAGGCTGCCGCATTCAGAACACGCTGCCGTGCCGTCAGGGACCAGGGAACCACAATTCGTGCAGGATGGCATCAGTGAACCTCCACGTTCGTATTCGATTGACGCTTCGGCGCCGCGATTGCGCTGTCCGCATCGTCAAAATCGCGGGTATGTCCGCTGTCATATGACGTTCCCCGTTGTACTGGCCTTCGATGATGGTGTCCGGCAATGCGTCGTCTCCTGAGACTGGCGCTGATTATATACCTGCCCGGTGCTGAATGGGAGGGGCGGCTGTGGCGCCCTCATACCGTGGAACAACAGATGGGCGACAGGCAGGAGATGGTTCGTTATTCGATTGATTCCTCTTGCCGTAGTGTATCGGGGGATGCTGCCGATTCATGCGCTTACCGCCGGCAGCGCCCTGAATACAGGGTGAGACTACACCCTTGGCAGGCTGAGTGCCATGCTGAGGACGTGCTCACACACCACTTGGCGGGACGGGTTACCCCACCTGACCGTAGCCCCAGGGACTAAGTGCCTTGGTCGCTCATCGTAACGTCATCGAGCATGCCGTGGCGGGCTACTTCGGCTGCGAGTTGCTGGCGATTACGCAGCCCGGTCTTGTTCAGGATGTTCCCAAGATGAATCTTCACGGTGTGCTCAGAGATCATCAGCTCCTCAGCAATCTCTTTGTTGCTGTACCCCTGTGCAACCAGTTTCGCAAGTTGCTGTTCGCGCACGCTGAGTGCTTCCCACGGGGTTCCTTCCAGCTCCAGTCGCCAGATAGATGTCCGGTCGACCGTCTCAGTCGACATGACCGTAGATCCTTGCAGAAGCAATTGCAGTGAAGCGAGGAAGACGTCGGGCTGGTCGCTGAAAGACAGGCAGCCGGCGGCGCCGGCTCGCATGGCCTCGCCGGCCAGCTCGGGACTATCGGTGGAAGCGTCCAGGATCACGACCACGTAAGAGTGCTCAGCCAGTTCACCGATGGTCGAGATATCGGTGTCAGCCAGAGCAAGGTCAAGAAGAACGAGTTCAGGTTTGCATGCTCTGACCTCTCGCACCAGTTCTTCGAGATTCTCGATGGGATTGGTCACACGATATCCTGCCGTGCTCAGGATGTGCAATAAGCCCTGAGCGGATAGCGCGTCCGGGTGGCCGATCGCAACAGAAATAGTCTGAGTCTCCAAGTCATCTCCAGAGCGTGACTGGCCCGGTGTTGAGGCTGGTTAACTCAATTATGGAAACTACAGATGGCAGTTGTCAATATCTAATTGGTCCGGGGTTTGTCTACTGTTGGTAGCTTGAGCATTCTCGTATGCTCTTCGGTCCCGGCCGGCGGATCATCGTGCAGCATCTGCATCAGACACAAGGACCTATCAGTTTGTGGACGGGCCGCCGAACGGCGTCCGCGTGATAGGACTCTCGCCAGAGTGTGTGGGGCGATAGTGCTACCGCTGGTCAGGCACTGCAGGCAGAATCGTGTTATACCGGTGTTATCGGTGAGACCCTCATCATGCTGAACGCTTGATTATGCCGCCACCGGCAACGGATGCTGCCTGTGCCTCTCATGGCGTCCTTCTCTCCGATATGCAGAAGCACCGTCATGCGGGCTAGCTCCTTCGGCGCACGAGTAATCAATCGTG
>PUON01000047.1 GCA_003552125.1 Dehalococcoidia bacterium
AAGGATGATGATCGATCCCATCATCATTGCCTGCCCCAATGCCCACGCCTTGTTCGGCTGCATCTTGTCGCAAAGCCATCCGAACGCGATCTTGCCGAGCGCACTGCCGATGCCGACGGCACTCAGTGCGGAGGCTGCCGTCTGAATGGGAAAGCCGATGTCCTGCAGATGAGGCACCGGAGCCTGCACGAGTCCCATGCTGGAAAAACAGCCGGCGAAGAACGATACTGCGATGAGCCAGAACGTCTGCGAGCGAGCCGCGCCGCGCAGCGACACGCCTTGCACTGTCTCAGCGGGCAATCCTGGATCGCCCGGAGGTATCGGTTCACCATCGGGGTATAGGCCCTTCTCGGCCGGTCTCGTACGCACCACGAAGGCTCCAAGCGGGATGACAACCGCCCACACAAGTATGGCCATTGCCATGTAGGCTGCCCGCCAACCGTGGTCCGCGATGATGGCGCTTACGAGTGGGGCGAGCACACCACCGGCGCCCACCCCTGCCGCCATGAGTCCTATTGCCGTTCCACGGCGTTTCTTGAACCAGTGCGAGATGACGGCACTGCAGGGCACCTGGCCGAATCCAGCCGCACCACCACCAATGAGGACGTAACCGAGGTAGAACAGGTATAGGTCGCTCATGCGGCTCACGACCACAAATCCGAGTCCCATCACTATGGCACCAGCCGGAATGACCGGACGTGCGCCGTAGCGATCAACAAAACGCCCCACAAGGGGCGATACCAGCCCCATCGTTACGAAGAACACCGTGAACCCGGCCATTATCTGTCCGCGACCCCACCCGAGAGCCTCCTGCAGCGGTGTCACGAACAGGCTGAAGGCAAATGAACCACAGCCTATCGCCAGGAAAAGGAATATGAAAGTCACCAACACAAGCCAGTTACCGTAGAAGAAGCGCGGTCTTCGTACGGGGGCCACTTCGCTCATTCAGTCCTCCTGACACGTGGCAGGTCTCGCATTGTAGCAGGAACGGAAGGCAACCCGTACGTCCCCTTAACCTACAGGCCCACGGGCGTCACCTGATACTTGAACCCGTAGCCGTCCTTCGCCGCCGCATCCTGAAAGGAGCTTCGCACCTGTGCGAAATCGAACGTGTAGGTGTACTGCTTTCCGAAAAGGGTGGACTGCCCCTCGATCGTTCCTTCCCGTGGTCCAGCCCCCACCTTGTAGATTTCCTTGCGGAAACCAAAACCGGGACCAAACTCGCTATCACCAGTGGACATGCCCGAACCCGACTCCTGAAGCATCTCGGTGAAGCGGAGTTCCTTCCTGTCCTCATCGATTCGAAACTTCGCCCGGTACGTGAGCTTCTTGCGGGAAAGCAGCACCTTTCTCTCGGCGACGATGCGCTCGAGTGTGTAGACACCCTTCTTTTCCTTCATCTCAGCCGACAGACTCTTCGCTATGTGTTTCAAATCATTCAGCAGCATGTGACTCCTCTGTTTCGACCCGACAGAACTGACGAGCATCATACACTGTGCCGGTGCCAGCCAGTGTGCAACACGTAACGGTCATCACAGAAAATGGTTGGCCCGGTATGACCGCAGCAAGAGGGGGACAGGCAGCCCATCGAGTCCTGAAGCGCATGCCGTATTGACACCGTTCGCTCGTAATGGGCTACAATAGCGCACCCGCACGATCCCCCATTGAACCGGCCGGGTACTCGATCTTGACGGAGTTTCAAACGGAGTCACTGTACCACGGTAGCAGTCGAGCTGCACCCCACCGCGCAGATCGGTTACGCGAACAGACCCTCACACCTGTTTTCGGCGACGGCTGTCCGAGGACAGTGTGCACAGCCCACACATACAGACTGGAGGTACAAGAAGCATGAAACCCAAGGCGATACTCATCGATACGAAGGACAACGTGGCAACCGCGTTCCAGGACCTGAAGGCCGGCGACAATGTAACCGTCTCGCTGGAAGGAACCGATGTCAGCACCACGCTGGCCCAGGACATCCCGTTCGGCCACAAGTTCGCGCTGACCGACATCGCACTGCATGAGCCGGTCGTCAAGTACGGCGAGGCCATCGGATTGGCCATCGAGGCCATCAAGGCCGGGCAGCACGTGCACATCCACAACATGGAAAGCCAGAAAGGAAGGGGGGATAAGTAACGATGGAATTCATGGGATACCGAAGAAAGACAGGCAAGGTCGGCATTCGCAATCATGTTCTCGTATTTCCGACCGTTGTGTGCTCCTCCGAGGAAGCACGAATGATAAGTGAGAAAGTGCCGGGCACCGTATACGCAATCCACGGCGCCGGATGCGGGCACGTCGGTGAAGATAAGGAACAGGTCATCAGAACTATGGTCGGTATCTGCGGCCACGGCAACGTCGCCAGCGTGCTGCTGGTGGAGAACGGCTGCGAGGTCATCACCCCCGAAGTGCTGATGCCTTATCTCGATGAGATGGGCCAGGCGTACGCGGTGGTCAGCGTCCAGGAGGATGGGGGCACTCCCGGCTGCGTAGAGAAAGGTATCGGCATCGCCCGGAAGATGGTCGATGAAGCCAATAAGCTCCAGAAGGAACCTATCCCCCTGTCCGAACTTATACTCGGCTGCGAGTGCGGCGGATCTGACGCGTTCTCAGGCCTGACTGCAAACCCGGCGCTTGGCATCGCAGCAGACAAACTCATCGCGGAAGGTGGAACGGCTATCTTCTCCGAAACTACGGAGATGCTCGGTTGCGAGAACGTGCTCGCACGCCGCGCCCTGGACGAGCAGGTGGCTAAGGACATCTACGATGCTATCGCCAATGCCGAGAAGACGGCCATGTCCGGCGGGGTGGATATACGGGGCACGCAGCCCTCGCCCGGCAACATTGAGGGAGGCCTGAGCAGCATTGAAGAGAAGTCCCTTGGCTGCATACGCAAAGGCGGCAACACGACCATCACGCAGGTAGTGAAATACGCGGAGCATCCCACCAGAAAAGGATGCGTCATCATGGACGCCACCGCCGCGGACGTAATGAACAATACCGGACTGCTGGCAAGCGGCTGCCACCTCATCGTCTTCACCACAGGCCGTGGAACTCCTGTGGGCGCCAATATCGCTCCGGTCATCAAGGTATCCACCAACAGCGTGCTCTACAACAAGATGAAGCCAAACATCGATGTGAACGCGGGCGTCATCGTAGACGGCGAGGGCACGCTCGAGTCTGTGGGTCAGGAGATCTTCGACAAGGTGATAGCGGTCGCCAACGGAGAGCTTTCCAAGGCGGAGGCACTCGGCCACCGCGAGTTCGACATCCACTTCCGCATGATCATCTAGTCTTAGTTCACATACCAGACATGAAGCAAATGAACGTAAGAGGGAGGCGATAGTAATGGAGAAGAGAAGCGAGTTTCTGCAAAGGTGTTCGCCTCAAGTCCCTTCGCTGTATGCGCCAGGAGGCTTCACGAGGTCCGACATTGCCAAGGCACACATACTACTGTTCTCAACGGCGGGCGAGGCCCATCCGGGCAGCTACCACCTCGACCGGCTCATTCAGGAAGCTCGACTGGGTGTCGCTATCGCGGGCGGCACAGGCTTCAAGTACACGACTTCGGACGTCTGCGATGGTATTGCGCAGGGGCATGATGGCATGAACTACCCCCTCGCCTCACGCGAGTTCATCGCCAGCATGATCGAGATCTACTGCAATACGCACCAATTCGACGGTGCAGTGCTTATGTGCAGTTGCGACAAGGGGCTCCCCGCCACTCTAGTCGCATCGGCAAGACTCAGCGACGTCATGCCACTGGTTGTAGTTCCCGGGGGCTCGAACGAGCCGGGTCCGTGCTACCTGATGGAGGGCGACGTCGGCAAGGGGCATGGCCAGGTTCGGGCCAACATGATAACGAGCGAGGAGTTCGCCTTCGTCCAGGACCACACGCTGCCATGCGATGGCGCATGTCAATTCATGGGAACAGCATCGACCATGCAGGTCATGAGTGAGGCTCTGGGCATGGCCCCACCGACGGCAGCGCTGGCGCCGGCAACCCAGCGCTACGTGCTCAACAACGCTCGAAACGCGGGGCACATGGTGATGAACCTGCTGAACTGCGGCATAAAGGCCAAGGACATTCTCACGGAGGGCGCATTCCGCAACGCGGTGGTTATCCACCAGGCGACCGGCGGCTCTACGAACGGGTTACTCCATCTGCCCGCCATCGCGCACGCTGCGGGAGTGCCCTTCGATGTCACCATGTTCGACACGCTCGGACAGCAGACGCCGTATCTCACTAACCTCCACACGGCGGGCGAGTATGCATCGCGCCAGTTCTGGTTTGCGGGCGGCGTGCAGCGCATCATCATGCTGCTGGCGGATTCAGGACTGCTCGACATGGATGCCTTGACGGTCACCGGACGGACGGTGCGCGAGAATCTCGAGAACGTGAAGCAGTCCGACTTCTTCCGCATGGGCGAGGGGTACCTGAGCAACTATTCTACTGTCGACGGCTCACGCCGCCTGCAGGTTACGGACATCGTGCGCACCCCCGACGATCCCAGGAGCCACAAGGGATCAGTCGCCGTGCTGAAGGGCAGCCTCGCACCGGAGGGCTCGGTATTCAAGTACAGCGCGTGTGATCCCGCGATGTACGAGCACACCGGCAGGGCGGTCGTATTCGACTCCGAGGAGGACTGCTTTGCAGCTGTAACGGGGCTGAAGCTCGAACCCGGAGACGTCGCCATCGTACGCAATGAGGGTCCGAAGAGTTGCGGCATGCCGGAGTTGTTTCTGACTTCCGCAGCCATCGTAGGAATCGAGAAGTACCGCAAGTCAATTGCACTCGTGACAGATGGTCGGTTCTCCGGAGCCACCGCGGGCCCGGTCATCGGCCACGTGTCACCTGAGGCCGCAGGGGGGGGACCAATCGGACTCGTGGAAAGCAACGACATCATTGAGATCAGCCTCTCGCGCCGCGCGCTCAACATCGTGGGAATCAATGGCGAGACGAAATCGCCCGAGGAAATCGATAAGGTTCTGGCCGAACGACAGGCGCGCAAGCCTGCCTGGACACCACGCTACACTCGCGGCATTCTGGGTGCCTACACGCAGCTGGCGACTTCCGCAACGAAGGGCGCCTACATGGGCTGGGCCGGAGAGTAGCAGAGAGCAACCACTGGCACGATGGAGGTGCAGCATGGAGTTCATGGGATACAAGCGTCCCGATGGCACGGTGGGCGTCCGCAACCTGGTTGCGCTCATTCCCGCCGGCAGGTGTGCCAACGAGATGGCCTGCCGCATCGCCGATGAAGCCGGCGCGGGCGTTCACCCCCTGCTGCATAACCAGCCGTGCGTCCACGTTGGCCCGGACAATGAGGCTGCACGCCAGGTACTCACGGGGCTGGGACATAATCCCAACGTGGCGGCGGCCATTGTGCTCGGCATCGGCTGCGACTCGATATCCGCGGTGGACCTGGCTGCTGATATCGCCGCCAGCGGCAAGCCGGTTGAGGTACTGACTATAGAACGTGAGGGCGACTACGATACTGTGGTGTCGAAGGGAACCAGGTTCGCACGACAGATGAAGGCGGATGCGACTCTGCTGCAGCGGAAGCCGTTCGGACTTGAGTGGCTGAAGCTCGCGGTGAAATGCGGCGGTTCCGACACCACATCTGCCCTCGGCTGCAATCCGGTAGCCGGCTGGGCAGTTGACCGGATAGTGGATGCCGGCGGCGCAGCCATCTTCTCCGAGACGGCTGAACTGATCGGTGCGGAGCATATCGTGGCCAGAAGGGCTGCGACACCTGAGGTCGCACAGAAGGTGCTGGATGCGGTCGCCCGCATGGATAAACGCATCTCGGACGCAGGTGTGGATATCCTTGGCTCTGAGCCAACTCCGGGCAATATCAAAGGAGGACTCACTTCCATCGAGGAAAAGTCGCTCGGCGCCATCGCCAAGAGCGGCAGCAGGCCGCTTCAGGACGTACTGATGTGGGGTGCCAGACTGCCCGGTAGCGGACTGTATTTCATGGATGGTTCGGCCAACACACCCCAGATGGCGCTGGGACTGGCCGCATCAGGAGCACAGATAATGACCTTCGGCTACGGTGGCGGGCTGCCGTCACGTTTTCGCGGTATGCCTGCCTCATCACTTGGCAACCTGCCGATTCTTCCGGTCATCAAGATAGTGAGCAGCCCACACGTCAAGAGCGAACTCGACTACTTTGACGTGTATGCAGGCAGCATCATCGAAGGAATGGAGTCAGTCGACGATGTAGGCCAGCGTCTGCTGGGCGAAATCCTGGCCGTCGCTTCAGGCAAGCCTTCAAAGGTGGAACTCGCCCCCAGGTACCGCGAGGTGCTCGAGATGTGGCGCACGGGGCCGGTGTTCTAGTAACCAGCATACGGATCGAACAGTGCACTTCATGAGGAGAATACGCGTATGAGCTTTCTCGGATACGTCAGACATAACGGAGCAGTGGGCACGCGGAACTACGTCGGTGTTATCTCCACCGTGGTATGCGCAAATGATATCGCGGCATGGATAGCAAACCAGGTGCCCGGTTGCGCCCATTTCACGCATCAGCAAGGCTGTGGTCAATCCGAATTCGACAATGAGGTCGTACATCGCACTCTTACATCGCTCGGGTGCAATCCAAACCTGGGTGCGGTTCTCCTGGTAAGCCTCGGCGGAGAGGGTTCCGTCGATGATATCCAGGAGGGCATCGCCATGACCGGCAAGCCGGTAGAGAAGATCGTCGCACACAAGATGGGCGGCGTCAATAATGCATTCGCCGAGGGTTTACGACTCGCTCGGATGATGGCGATGGACATCTCCAGAGTACCCCGCCAGGAAGTGGACGACTCACATCTATTCCTGGGCGCGAAATGCGGCTGCTCCGACACCACGTCCGGACTCACTTCCAACCCAACGCTGGGAGCCGCATGCGACATGCTTGTCGAGAACGGTGGCACGTGCGTGTTCGGCGAGACCACTGAGATGACGGGCGCAGAGCATGTCCTGGCAAGGAGAGCTGCCACGCCGGAAGTCCGCGAGCGGCTGATCGATATCGTGACCAGGCTTGAGACGCGGATTACGAGTAACGCAGCAGGTGCGAACATCGCGCAGGCGAACATCGCCGGGGGACTTACCACTCTGGAAGAGAAGTCGCTCGGCGCTATCGTCAAGGGTGGAACCACTCCACTGAATGGGGTGCTTGAACTGGGAGAGAGACCCGATGGCAAGGGTCTGTACATCGTCGACACGGCAGGTCAGGCGCCCAAGGCAATCACCGGACTGGCTGCAGCAGGCGCCAATGTGATGGTGTTCTCAACCGGCAAGGGCGCACCGTGGGGCTTTCCTTTTGTGCCGATGATCAAGATTACCGCCAACCCCACTACTTGCGACTGCCTGTCCGATCTGATGGATTTCTGCATGGATCCGCAGGGCACTGAAACCCGGGAGGAGCGTGGAACAAGGCTCTATAATGAGATAATCGAGGTCGCTTCGGGCCGGATGACCAAAGCCGAGGCGCTCAAGATAGGCATGTACGTGGACATCTGGACGAGGGATGTTACACACTAGTTGCCAGAACACGTCTTAGAGGAGGGGTCAAAACACATGGATAACGAATCGAAGGAACAGGTCCTGCAGAAGGCCTATGATCTTGGCTACGAGTACGAGCGCACCTATCGAGGCTGCGGCCAGTGCGTGCTCGGCGCATTGCAGGATGCGTTCGACATGCCGAATGACGATGTATTCAGATCGATGAGCGGCTACGCAGGGGGCGGCGCAACGATGGGTGATGCAGGCTGCGGCGCGTACGTAGGGGGCATCATTTTTCTCAGTGGACTCCGCGGACGTGAGAGGAGCAACTTCGCCGATCCCGACAAGATCAGGTTCGTGAGCTTCGCCACCGCACGCAAGCTGCATCGCAAGTTCATGGACGAGTACGGCAGCGTCATCTGCCGTGAGATGCAGACGAAACTGTTCGGTCGACCCTACTTCCTTCCGGATCCGGACGAGATGAAGAAGTTCGACGATGCAGGCGGCCACGACAGCGTGTGCCCGGAGGTGTGCGGCAAGGCTGCGCGCTGGGCGGCTGAAATTGCATTTGACGAGGGGCTTATCTCGGAGGACAAGCTCAAAGAACTCACGAAATAGCACCACACCATCGATGGCGTCGAGAATGTTGAACCACCCATGGCGCAGGCCACGAATCCTGCGCCATGCGATTTTGAGTCCTGGGATCCAGGCATTGCGTGACATCCCGCGGACAAGTTACAACCCACTTCAGGTACAATCTCTCATGAGAGCCAACTCTTGCCTCGGTACACCGAGGTCTGGACGCCCATGATGCATGCGTTTGCATGAGGAGTAACACAATGAGCAGAAGCATGATTACCGGTGGAGCAGGAATGGTCGGGCGCCAGCTCGCCAGTCTGCTGCTTGCCCGAGGCGAACAGGTGGACATTCTGGATATCGTGCCGCCGGAAAGGCTACCGGCAGATATTCGCGACCGCGTTACCCTGGTACACGGCAACCTCAGCAGCTGGTCGGAGGTTATGGAGGCAGTTGCACGGTCCCGCCCGGACACCATCTACCATATTGCCGCTCTGATGCCACCAAATAGTGAGCAGAATCATGCCGCCTCGTGGGAGATCAATGTCAATGGCACTATGCGGGTGCTTGAGGCAGCGAGGCTTTTCGAGGTAGGCACGGTCGTGTACTCAAGCACTACCGCCACGTTTGCCAGCGAGTTGCCGGAGCCGGTGCCTAACGATCATCCACAGTTTCCCGAAATGCTGTACGGCGTAACGAAGGTCTGCAGCGAACGATTGGGCGAGTACTATCACCGCCGCTACAGCGTGAACTTCCGCGGCGTCAGGTTCCTTTCGATACTCGGTCCCGGCCGCGTCCCTGGATCGGGCTGGAGCGCTTACACGTCGCTCGTCATCGAGGAATGCGCCAAAGGAAACCCATATGTCATAAAGGTGAACGAAGAACTGAGGCTGCGCTTCATCTACGTCAAAGATGCTGCACTCAGCCTGATGAAGCTGGCGGATGCCGATGAGGAACGCCTGACCACGAGGATGTACAACCTGGACGGTTTCTCGGCATCGACCCGCGAACTTGTGGACGGGGTGCTCACCTACATGCCGGACGCGCAGATATCCTGGCAGTTCGACCCGGAATACCAGCACGTAATGGACACGCGATACGGCGTCATTCAGCACAGAATGGATGACGCTCTCGCCCGCCAGGACTGGAACTGGCAGACCAGCTACTCACGCGAGGATGCAATACGCGACTTCATCGAAGATGTGCGCAGTGGGCGCACCTAGCTGTGCAAGGAGAACCTGATGAGATTTGAGGGCAGCACGATACTGGTGACCGGTGCCGGAAGGGGTATCGGACAGGCCATAGCGCTGGCGTTCGCCCGCGAAGGAGCATCGGTCGCGGTGAACGCCGCGCACATGGAGACGGCGGAGGATACCGCGACGAAGGCGCGGGAGCTTGGCGCCCGTGCTATTGCAATCGAAGCGAACGTCGCCGAAGAAGAGCAGGTGAACTCGATGGTAGACCGCGTCGTCGGTGAGTTTGGAGCCATTGACGTGCTGGTCAACAACGCCGGTATCAGTCAGCCGATTGTACCATTGGTGGAGCAGTCGACCCTCGACTGGGACCGTGTGATCGATATCAACCTCCGTGGGACCTACCTCTGCTCGAAAGCAGCAGCGCGGTGGATGATGAACCACGGAGCCGGCAGGATAGTGAACATCGCCTCGGCAGCCGGCCTGACGGGTCCGGTTATGCGCACTGCATATGCGCCATCGAAGGCGGCCACCATCAACCTGTCCATGGTGCTGGCCGTGGAGTTGGGACCGTACAACATCAACGTCAACACGGTGTCCCCAGGATACATCCTCACCGATCTCGTAAAGAATTTTGTACAGCAGGGCAAAGTGAAGGAGGATGCGGTCCTCAAGCGCACACCTCTCGGCCGGATGAGCACGCCCGAGGACATTGCGAGTGCCACGCTTTTCTTCGCGTCGGATGAAGCGCGCAATATCACTGGAGCGAACCTGGTGGTAGATGCCGGCTGGACAGCGAACGGCTGGTACATGTAGCAGCTGGCCCGAGCAGCCATCAGACAAGGGAGTAATCATATGGAATTCATGGGATATCCGAGACCCGACGGAACTGCGGGTGCACGCAACTACGTCGCCGTCATTCCCGCGGTACAGTGCGGCAATGAGATGGCGAATCGCATTGCGACCGAGATCGGAGGCAACGTGGTTTCGTTGCCACACAACGGGGCCTGTGTGAATGTACAGCCCGATAAGGAGATGATCCAGCGGACGCTGATCGGACTCGGCTGCAACCCCAATGTTGCAGCAGTAATAGTGGTAGGTGTCGGGTGCGACGGCATACCTGCGGATGCTCTGGCAGATGGAATCGCCGCATCGAAGAAGCCGGTGGAACTGATTACCATAGAGCGGGAAGGGAGCTACGAGCAGGCGATCGAGAAAGGCATAGGCGCGGCGAGGCAGATGGTGTCCGATGCGTCACAGGTCAAGCGGGAGGGATTCGACCTGAGCCACCTGACGTTTGCTTCGAAGTGCACCGGCTCTACACCCGCATCCATAATGGCCTGCAATCCCGCCGTCGGGTGGGCTGCGGACACGCTGGTAGAGCAGGGCGGCACGTTTATGTTCTCCGAGACCGCAGAGATAATCGGCGCCGAACACCTGCTGGCGCGAAGAGGTGAGACCGAAGAGGCGTCAAGACGCATTCTCGAGGTCGCAAGAAGAATGGAGGAGCGCATAAAGGCCACCGGCGTGGACATACGTGGCTCGCAGCCAGTCCCAGCAAACATACTGGGTGGTATGACTACCCTGGAAGAGAAGTCCCTGGGCGCCATCGCGAAGAGCGGCAAGAGCGCGATACGCGGCGTGCTCGAATGGGGAGAGAGACCACCGCAGCACGGCATGTACTTCATGGACGGTTCAGCCAACACCCCGCAGATATTCGCCGGTTTTGCCGCGGGCGGCGCCCAGGTGCAGAGCCTGAACTACGGGGCAGGGTTACCCACCAAGCTTCAGGCATACACAGTTGCTACAGGTGGCATACCTATTTCACCGGTACTGAAGATCTTCAGCAGTCCTCAGGATAAGGGGCAGATGGAGTATTTCGACATCTACGCTGGCACCATAATCGAAGGCTCAGAGACCGTCGCCGATGTCGGACAGCGAATTCTCCAGGAACTGGTCGCCGTGGCATCGGGAAAGCCGTGCAAGCAGGAGATGCACGCGCACTATCGCGAGATGCTGCTGATGTACAACACCGGCCCACTACTGTGACGTTACAAGCAGGAGGACGCACCATGGAGTTCAGGGGGTACCCCCGACCAGACGGCACGCCAGGGGCGCGGAACTATGTTGCAATCATCCCTGCCGTACAGTGCGGCAACGAGCTGGCGGACAGAATCGCCACAGAGGTCGGCGGCGGTGTGGTCGCGCTGACGCACAACGGGGCGTGCGTGAACATCGAACCCGACAAGCAGATGGTACACAGGGCTCTTGCCGGAATCGGACGAAACCCCAACGTGGCAGCGGCAGTCGTGGTGGGCATCGGATGTGACGGCCCCCCGGCCGCGCCGATCGCGGAGGAGATCTCCCTCTCAGGCAAGCCCGTAGAGCTTATCACCATAGAGCAGGAAGGTAGCTACGACAACGCGCTCGCCAAGGGAATAAGAACAGCCCGGCAAATGCTGGCGGACAGCTCATGTATCGAGCGTGAGTCATTCGGCATCGGTGAACTGGTCTTCGCCTCGAAATGCACAGGGTCCACGCCCGCATCCATTATGGCCTGCAACCCGGCCGTTGGCCTGGTTGCGGATGCTGTGGTCGCCGCCGGCGGTACGTTCATATTCTCGGAGACGCCGGAAATCATCGGCGCCGAACATCTGCTGGCGCGACGGGCCGCGGACGATCAAGTCTCCAGTCGCATCTACGAGGTCGCCAAGCAAATGGAGGAGCGTCTGAAGGCCACCGGCGTGGACATACGCGGCTCACAGCCTAACCCGGGCAACATTCTGGGCGGAATGACGACGCTGGAGGAGAAGTCTCTCGGCGCGGTAGCCAAGAGCGGCAGGAGTCCGATAGACGGCGTGCTGGAATGGAGCGAACGGCCGCCAGGCAGGGGCATGTACTTCATGGACGGAGCTGCAAATACGCCCCAGATTTTCCTCGGGTTCGCCGCCGCAGGCGCGCAGGTCATGAGCCTGAACTACGGTGCCGGTCTATGTACGCGATTGCACAACTACACAAGCGCAGTGGGCGGAATCCCGACACTACCGGTTATCAAGCTGTTCAGCAGCCCACAGGACATATCCGAGAGCGATTACTTTGACATCTACACCGGAAGCATAATCGAGGGCAGGGAGACGATCGAAGAGGTCGGCCAGCGCCTTCTGGAAGAGCTCGTAGCGGTCGCATCAGGCAAACCGACCCGGCAGGAGATGAACAGCCGCTACCGCGAGCCGCTCATCATGTACTACACGGGTCCAATCCTGTAGCATAACCTCGACACACAGGGACACCGCGCAGTCTTGAACACAGAGGTCGGCCGGAGTGCCGACCCTTAAGGAGGTTTCGCATGTCGCATCACAACAGGATCACGGCCGTAAGGGCAAGAGAGATTATCGACTGCCGCGGCACGCCTACCGTGCAGGCAGACGTATGGGTTGACAACGTGTTGCGGGGACGAGCGGACGTGCCGAGCGGACGCTCTACGGGAAGCCACGAAGCACACGAGCTTCGGGATGGCGGCACCAGATTTGGCGGCTTCGGTGTGCGCAAAGCCGTGGCGAACGTCAACACGATCATTGCGGATGCGCTGGTCGGACGTGATGTGACGGAGCAGAGAGCTATTGACCGCGACATGATCGCGCTGGATGATACATCGAACAAGAGTCGGCTGGGTGCGAACGCCATACTTGGGGTTTCACTTGCAGTGGCGAGGGCGGCAGCTGCCTCACTCGATCTGCCCCTCTACCGGTATCTGAACTCCAGCGCACATGTGCTGCCCGTACCGATGATGAACCTCGTGAACGGCGGCAAGCTGTCCTCAAACGACCTCTGTTTCCAGGAGTTCATCATGATGCCGGTGGGTGCCGCAAGCTTCTCTGAAGCGCTCCGTATGACGGCCGAAATCAATGCGATTCTGCGACCGATGACTGCCGAGCGGTATGGCAAGCTCGCCATCAACGTGGGAGATGAGGGCGGCGTGGTTCCTCCCATTGTCGACGTACGCGAGGCCCTCGACCTGCTATGTGAGGCCGTGAGCCGTTCAGGGTACGCGGAGCACATTGTATATGCCTTCGATTGTGCCGCAACGCACCTCTACGATCCGAAGACGCGTAAGTACACGTTCGAGGGCAGGGACCTTACGAGAGACGAGGTGATCAAGTTCTTCCAGGATCTCTGTGCCGAGTATCCCATTGCATCCATCGAAGACCCACTGGAAGAAGACGACTACGAGGGATTTGCCGAGATAGTGCAGGCGCTCGACGGTGTGCAGATAGTGGGAGACGACCTCTTCGTCACCAACAAGGACCGACTGGCAAAGGGTCTTCTGAGTTGCTCAGCCAATGCGGTTCTATGGAAGGTCAACCAGATAGGCACGCTCACCGAAGCGATGGAGACTGCGGACATGGCATTTCGCAATGGTTATGGCGTGTGTGTATCGGAACGTTCCGGAGAGACCGAGGACCCGATGATAGCCGACCTCGTGGTCGCGCTCAACGGAGGTCAGATCAAGACCGGGGCACCGGTACGAAGCGAGCGGACGGCGAAGTACAACCGCCTGCTGCAAATCGAGGAGGAACTCGGAAGCACCGCAACGTACGCAGGCCGCGACTTCCGCCGGCCTGTGTGAGCACAGGTCAGAGAATCAGGCCATGTACATCAGGAACAGAGACGAACTGCTGTCCCACGGCAACCGTCAGCTTCGATGCACGGCCCTCGACATCGCCGAGTATGCGCTGAGCAGAGTGGACCCCTACAAGGCAACACGGGAGCTGGTCAATCTCACGGGAGACATCTTGACAGTCGGCCACCTCACCTACGACCTGTCACGGCGTGGCCGCATCTACGTTCTGGGAGCCGGGAAGGCCACTCTACCCATCGCCCGGGCGCTGGAAGACGTGCTGGGCCAGCGGATTCACGACAGTATGGTTACGGTGAAGGAGGGACAGGAGTCCCTCACCAGCATAATCCGCATGAGGGAAGCGAGTCACCCATTACCTGACCAGCGCGGTTTCGAGGCATCGCGAGAGATGGTTCGCCTTGCCCGTGAGGCCACCGAGGACGATATTGTATTCTGCGCGATCACGGGTGGCAGTTCGGCACTGGCGCCGTATCCTGTGGACGGGATGAGTATCGAGGACAAGCGGCTGGTGCATAGGCTGCTCCTGGAGAGCGGCGCGAGCATCCGCGAGATAAACGCGGTGCGCAAGCACCTCTCGTGCATCAAGGGGGGACGACTGGCGCTCGCAATATTTCCCGCCGAGATCATCAACCTGACGGTTTCCGACGTAACCGGTGACCCGTACGACTACATCACCTGCCCGACCGTCCCGGATACTTCCACCTTCGACGATGCGTGCCGGGTGCTGGACAGGTACCATCTGTGGGAGCGCTTCCCCACTGCCGCCGCGAGCTACCTTCGAGATGCGGCCCCTGAGCTGGAAAACCCAAGGGACTTCGGTGAGAACAGAGTCCACACCTTCCTCCTGGTAAAGAGCAGCACGGTGTGCGAGGCTGCGGCGGAGAAAGCGCAGGAGCTGGGCTTCGAACCGCACATTCTGACCACGGAGATGGAAGGAGACAGCATCGAGGAGGGTTTGATCTTCGCGCAAAAGCTCAGTTCACACGAATGCCTACGGCCGATCGCACTCATCGCCGGTGGCGAGACGACGGTAACACTGGAATCAGAGGGCGGAGAAGGAGGCCCGAACCAGGAGTTCGCACTCAGTGCCGCCCGGGCACTGTCAACCGATGAACAGGTAGTGCTCTCGCTGGATACCGACGGTACTGACGGTCCAACGACACTCGCCGGAGCGATCACTGACAGCTCCACGATTGCGCGGGCACGCGAATTGGGCGCGGACGTCGATCTGGCGCTGCAGCAGCACGATGTGAGTCCACTACTCCGCACACTCAACGATGCGCTGGTCACAGGGCACACAGGCACCAACGTGAACGATCTCAAACTGGGACTGCGGCGATAGACCGCGGTCAACGCCACGCGAGAAGAGAGGAGACAGCCGCATGAAATACGAGATAAGAAAGGGTAAGATTCAGACAGTTCTCGGGCTGATCGAGCCGTCGGAACTTGGCATCACACTGGCGCACGAACACCTGATGAGCGATGGTTCGGGCTGGTTCGTGGAGCCGGACGACGCCTTTGACAGGTCAATGGCCTACAAGCCCGTTTCAGTGGAAATCCTCTGGTGGTTAACCTACCATCGATTCTCCAACCTGGATGACCTGGTAAACATGGACGAGGACGAGGCGGTCGAAGAGGTCCTCCACTTCAAACACGCAGGCGGCAACTCTCTGGTCGAGATGAGCAACATCGGCCTGGCGCGGTCACCAAAGGCACTGGCGCGCATCTCTCGCAGGACCGGCCTCAACATCATAATGGGCTCGGGATACTACATCGACAGTTCCCTGCCGGCCGACATGGATGAGCGATCCGAAGACCAGATCACTGAGGAGATAGTCCATGACATCGACGAGGGAGTGTCAGACACCGGTATCTGTGCAGGCCTTATCGGCGAGATCGGCTGCACCTGGCCGCTGACGGACAACGAGCGAAAGTCGTTGCGCGCGGCTGCACGCGCACAGAAGATCACGGGCGCCGCCTTGAACCTCCACCCGGGACAGCACGAGGACTCGGCCATGCAGGCGGTGAAGATCGTGGAGGAGGCGGGAGCAGACCTGACCAAGACGACGATCGACCACATTGACCGTGCAGTCCGTGAGCGCGACAACAGGATCACACTGGCGAAGATGGGCCTGTACATGGAGTACGACCTGTTCGGACGCGAGGGCTACTACCCCATGGAGCACCGCAGGATCGACCTTCCCAACGACCACATGCGCATCAACGAGATCATGGACCTGATGAGCATGGGTTACACGCGGCAGATCCTCATTTCGCAGGATATCTGGAACAAGACACAGCGGAGGAAGTACGGCGGATGGGGCTACGCACACCTCATGGACAACACCCTTCCGGTGATGCGGGCCAAGGGAATGTCTGACGATGACATCCGAACGATAATGGTGGATAATCCGACCCGGTTGTTTACATTCTAGCCATCCATTCTCAAGAAACAGTGAGAGCGGCCCCCGGCCCAGGCGGGGGCCGCTCTACTTATCCCGTATACGAACTGGAGAGGCTATGCCTGCTGGCGCGGCAGGGTCTTCAACGCATCCTGGATCATCGAGTACTCACCACCATCGATGAGCATGGTCTGTCCGGTCATGTAGCTCGACGCATCGGACGCAAGGTAGAGGGCCGCGCCCGCCATCTCGATCGGCTCGGCAATCCGCCCCAGCGAGGTGTTCATCTCTTTGCGCCGCAGGTTATCCGCATCGTCCCAGAGCGCCTGCGACAGCCTTGTGCGAGTCACCGAAGGAGCGATGCAGTTACACCTTATATTGTATTGACCGAGCTCCTGCGCAAACACCGCCGTGAGATGCTGGACGGCACACTTGCTTATGGAGTATGCGCTCATTCCCGGATATGGGCGAAAGCCCGAGTCGGACGAGATATTGATGATGCTGCCACCCTCGCCACGTTCCTTCATGTGGGCCGCAACCCGCTGACTGAGGAAGAAGACCGACTTGAGATTTAGCGCCATGGTGACATCCCACGCCTTCTCATCGAGATCGAACAGGGACGAGTACACGACGTTGGTTCCGGCATTGTTCACAAGTACGTCGATCTTCCCGAACTCACTAAGGGTCGCCTGCACGACCTTCTCGTGCTCTTCGAGATGCCTGATGTTCGCCGCGATGGGAAACGCTTTGCGACCCAGTGCCACCACCTCCGAGGCTACCGTCTCGAGGTCCGGCAGCTTCCGGCTGGTAAGCACAATATCCGCACCGGCTTCAGCAAGGCCAAGCGCGATAGCACGGCCTATGCCGCGGCTGCCGCCGGTCACGATAGCCACCTTGCCATCAAGCCTGAACTGCTGAGCAAGCGATTCGAACTTCTCTTCCTGCGTCATACTGCCCTCCTTGAACGCACTCCCACAGAATAGACCCGGCGCTAGATCTCACCAAAGTCCTCAGGCTGCATCAGGTTGCACCCAAACGTCGGCTGGCGCTGCAACTCATCGGACTGATCGAGATCCGTGTCGATGCCCGCGAGGTACCGTGCGACCCGCCTGCGCGCATCGTAGTCGAAGTCGATGTTCAATGCGATGGTCTCCATGATCGGAGAGCCGCCGCCATGGACGCCCGCGATCTGGTACCAGGATGTCATCGCCGATGCGGACACATTCTCTACGAACCGCCAGATGCGATGGGACTCCTCGGCAGAGAGCTTCGGATTACGGACGATGTACTTGTCCATATACTCCCTGGTCTCAGGGTTGATGAACTCCTCCTCAAACGGCATGGTAACGGCCAGTCCTCCGGCGATCTCAGTCAGCATGTTGTACTCATGATAGATGTTCTCACCCATGAGGCGCCGACCCACGTTGGCAAAGATGGTATTTGGGAAGAAAGTGCCGCAGGGAGTCTTTTCGCCATACATCGCCGCAGCGACGCCGGCGGCGAACGCCAACTCGGACGTAAGTGCGAACTCAGACATCTTCTCGCGCACGTGGCTCACCTTGGTGATATTATTCGCTTCGGCCGCCAGCAACGTCGCACCCAACAGGACGTCGGAGACGGCAGGCTTGCAGCCACAATAGCTGTGTCGATGAGAGTCGGCGAACAGCATCGCGATGCGTCGCCCGAAGTCCCACTCTCTACACATGAAGACGCGTTCCTTGGGGATGAACGTACGGTCGAAGATGACCATCGAGTCAGACACGCCATAGTCACAAAAAGGCGCATCGATCTCCTTGCGCTCATGCAGCCAGACAGGCCTCGTCACAAGCTTCACGCCCGGATCATCGGCAGGAATGGCAAAGGCAACCGCCCAGTCGGCATCAGCCTCCATCATTGCGCGGGTCGGCAGGACGAGGATCTCGTCCGCGTACGCCACCATGGTGATGCACACCTTGCAGCCGCTGACGTAGATACCCTCGTCGGTAACCTCGTCAACCTTTACATACTGGCCCGGTTCGATTTGCTCGCTGGGGCGCTTGGTACGATCGCCCTTCATATCGGTCTGCGCGCATGCGGCACACAGGTCGTTCTCCTGGTACCAGCTCAGCCAATCGCAGAACCTCCGGTGATACTCGGTCCCGTACTTGTCATCCACTTCTTTCGTACCGATTGAGAGCGCCGTTATCGCATCGTGGCCCATGCAACGCTGGATGCAGCCCCCAACTCTCTGTGCGCCGAGCCGAATCATCTTCTGTTTCTGCATCAGGTCAAACGGGTGCTGGGGCGTGTGTGCCCAACGATTGATCTCTTTCCCGTTGTACGCAGATCGTGCGGTGGCGACTCCTTTCCACTCGGGTTTCTGCGCAATCTCATACGTAACCGCCATAACGTTGACACCGGGAAGGATGCGAGGGTCATCGCGGCCGACCTTCTCACCACCGATGTAGAGATTGGGCCTCATCCTGTTCAAACCGGCCCTGTATTCTTCTGGAGTTCTCATTCGATCCTTATCCTCCTGCTTGTAGGCATTGCTGCGCATAGCGCATCCGCTGGAACTGTGGGTTATGGAGAGAAGTGAGCGATGGAACAATCAGACGAATACCCATGTCTGTGGATGCGGTCTACGCATTCGTAGTGTAGCACTGCCGACATAGGGGTTCAAACGAACGGAGGGCCGCGACCTTCCGAGACCCCGAACACGAAGGGCGCTGCGAACCTTTGGGGTCGCAGCGCCCACACAATACATGCACCAGTCAGTCGCGGACGCAGTCTCAGCGCACCATCTGCTCAGGCAACCACAGCAGCAACTGCGGGAATATGGCGCAGAGAACGAGAACCAGAATGATTACGCCCACGAACGGGATAACACCCCGGATTATGTCCGAAACGGTCACCCCTAGGTGAGGCGCCGCCGTCCCTCGGCACACGAATATCGAGACCGCAAACGGGGGCGTGAGGAAGGACATCTGCAGGTTCACAATTATCATCATACCGAACCAGAGAGCATCAAAGCCCAGCATCGGCCCAATCGGCGCGATAATCGGTACCATGATGAATACAATGCCTATCCAATCGATAAACATACCGAGCAGGAAGACGAGGAACATAACCACGAAGAATGCCCCCCACTTTCCTCCAGGAGCGGCCAGGATAGTATTGGACACCACCTGCCCGCCTCCCAGCCGAATGAAGATGCCGACAAAGGCAAATGAGAGACACCCTATCAGGAGCACGAAGGCAGCTACTCGAAAGGTCTCTAGCGATGCGTGCTTCAGCATCGCCCAACTGAACTTCCGATACACAACGGAGAGGAGCACTGCTGCGAAGGCACCGACCGAAGCAGCCTCGGTAGGTGGGGCGATGCCAAAGAAGATAGTGCCCAGAACAGCGACGATCAACATCAACGGAGGCACGACCGATTTCAGCAGCAGCTTCGTCTTATACGCAAAGGGCACCTGGCGTTCGCTCATCGGAACCGCCGGTCCAATGGTAGGCTGAAGCAGACAACGCACAGCTATATAGGCACAGTAGAGGGTTGCAAGAAGCAGTCC
>PUON01000057.1 GCA_003552125.1 Dehalococcoidia bacterium
GAGTTCAGACAGGCGGTGCTTGATACCCTGGGCATTCCCGGCGAATACTGCCTCGACATCTATGGCATGGTAGAGGGCAATGGATGGATGGTGCAGTGCCCGGAAGGGCACTACCTGCACGTACCCTACACGTACTTCAAGCCGCTCGTGCTGGAGGAGGCGCAGCGACCCCTGCCGTACGGCGAGTGGGGACGCTTCGGGTTCCTCGATGCCTCGGCTTACAGCTATCCCGGATTCATCCTCACCGGCGACACCGCCCGCGTGCTTGAGCGGTGTCCCGTGTGTGACCGCCCGGGCCCAGTCCTCGATCCTGAGATCCGACGCGCATCCGGACAGGGTGATCGTGGCTGTGCGGTTGAGGTGAGGAAGCTGTTCTCGATGGATTGAATCGCAGTGTGTCCTTTGACGTTGGCACCGGAGCGCGTACGCACGAGGGAATCATGACATAATGATTTAGGTGCGTGCACCGACGTGGAAGAGCAGGAAGTGCGCAATTGAGAAGGCGAATCCGTCTTTGGGAAGCGATCGCGCGTGGGTATCTGCCGCCATGGCCGGTGCTGCAGCGAATCATTGCGGGCGTCTTTTTCCTCGCGGTGTTCTTCGTCCCGCGGCGACGTCCGCCCTCAACTCAGTTGCGCAGCATTCGGTCTGCTGAGCGCGCGTACGTCCGTCCTGCTCGCGGCTACGAGATTCCCGAGTATCGCCCCGGCATGAGATACTGCAATTCAAATGAGAAGTACCTCAGGCCGTCGCTGTACTGCAATTCACAGGCCCCTGCGGTGATTGCGCTCGCGCATCATCTCGGAGCCTACAGGCTGTCAGAGCGCAACTATGCAGAAGCCTCGTTCGAGTTTGTGAAGCGACACATCACCTTCGAGCTGCTCCCTCTCGGTGAGGTGGAGGAGACGATCCGGCGCGGGACGGGCGCGTGCCTGCACCGGCTGGCGTTGCTCGTGGCGCTATTGCGGACAGCCGGAATCAGAACGCGGCATACCCTGTACACGCTGACTTCCATCGACACGATGGCTCGAACAATGGGCAGCGCAGCCGGTGCGAAGTGGAGCAGGGAGACCGGCAGGCTCCTCTACCATGGCCAGGCTGAGGCGTACATCGATGGCGAGTGGGTGGTGGCCAGCATCGGGCTTACGCCCGAGCGACAGGCGTCCCTTGGCCTGCCCATCACAAGGTTCGGCGAGATCACGCTCGGCACGTGGTACTCACCAGACCCCCGGTCCGTAATCACCGTGGAGTCGATTCCTTACGGACTCAATCCACTCATGAGATTCGTCTGTCGCGTGGCTCCGGCGGCAATCGACAGCGTCAACGCGAACATAGTGGAACAGTGTCGACTGGGCCGGACCGTCCTGGATGAGCTTGGGGAAGAGACCTACGATGCGCGGGCGCGTCTGGCGCTCCCCGCGGCACAGCTGCAGGTGACGCTGAAGCAACGGAAGGAGATCGTCTTCGGACGGGGAGGGTGATCCGTGAAATGCGTATGACCATGATCTCGGAAGACCAGACTCCGAGGCACGTCCAGGCATCGCATGCTTTCCGGCATTCTCAGGAGATCAGGAATGGCTTCGCCTGCAATTGATATCACGCCCCCCACCAGTGTGCCGCGTCTGAGCCTCCCCAGAAAGGTTGGCTACGGCCTCGGCAGCTCCGCCTCCAACTTCATCTGGCAGATGGTCAGCTTCTACCTCGTCTTCTTCTACACGGAGATCTTCGGCATCCCTGCCGCTGCAGTGGGAACGATACTGCTGGCGTCGCGGGTGTTCGACGCGTTGAACGACCCGTTGATGGGACACTTCGCAGACCAGACCCAAACGCGTTGGGGTAGATTTCGGCCCTACCTGCTGTTCAACTCGGTACCTATCGCGGTCATCCTCGTCCTTACGTTCAGTACGCCCGACCTGTCCGTGTCGGGCAGGATCGTTTATGCGGCGGTCACGTACCTGCTGCTGGGGGTGGCGTACACCGCCATGACCGTGCCGCACACCGCACTCATGGCATCGATTACGCAGGACACCAATGAGCGGTCCAGCCTGGCCTCCGTGCTTACCATAGCGATATTCTCCACGATTCTGGTTGTCGCAGCACTCACTATGCCGCTCGTGAACTCGTTCTCTTCACCACAGACGGGTTTCACTGTGACCGCATGTATCTACGGCGCGGTGGCGATCGTGCTGTACCTTGTCTGCTTCGCCAGCACGAGGGAACTGCCGGTGACACAGAGATCGCGGCACAGTTTCCGCGAGGCACTGAAACTGCTCCTGGCGAACAAGCCGCTGCTGATACTCCTTCTGGCAGTGTTCTTCACCCAGGCCGCCAACGACATGCGCACGACCTCGGCCATCTTCTTTCTGAAGTACAACCTGGGAATGGAGTCGTTCTATCCCATCTTCATGGCCATAATGATCCTGTCGATGATTGCGGGGGCGCTCGTTAGTCCCGCGCTGGGACGGAGGATCGGCAGTAAGAGGAACCTGTATGCCATCGGGATGCTCATCGTCATTGTCTCCGGGACTGTTGTCCTGTTCACTCCGTACGAGCACGTGACGGCGATTATTGTGCTGCTGGCCGTGTCGAGTGCCGGAGTCGGGGTCACGTACGTCATGACCCGGTCGATGCTGGCTGACATGGTCGAGTACGGCGAATGGAAGACAGGGGTTCGGGGGGAGGGCATCACCGTCTCAACCTATGGGGTCAGCAACAAGCTCGGCTATGCCGCCGGTGGATCGCTCGCCGCGTTCCTGCTGGCGGCCTCGGGCTATGTGCCCAACGTCATGCAGACGCCGCAGGCACTGGCGATGATTCGGTACATGCTGGTGCTCTTCCCCATCCTTGCCGGCATCGTTGCCATCGGCATCATGACCTTCTACCGGGTCGATTCCACCTCATTCAATCGCATCCTCGAACAGATTCACGAGAGACGGGCATCGCAACGCGAGTAGCCCGATTGCGCTCGAGCACTGCGGTGCTGGTCAAGTCGGAGTGGCGCTTGCGGAGAAGGATCGTGAACCTGCTGGGTCCAATACGCGGCGAATAGGCTACAGGCCTCGTGAGAAATGGTCGAAGGGAAGGTGGGGTGAACGGTGGGATTTGAACCCACGATCTCCAGGGCCACAACCTGGCGCCTTAACCACTCGGCTACGCTCACCGCGAACGACGTATTATACCGTGAGCAGCCGCTGTGTCAAAGCACACATGTGGTGAGTGGCTGAGCAGTTGGGTTGCGGTCAGTCGGCCTGCTTCCTCCGGGTAGTATTCCGGAACGCCTGCGAATCCCGGATAGATCAGGGTCCTTCTGTTGAAGCTTCAGTGGCCCGTCCAGTTTCGCCCTCCGGGCAGACAGGCAGTGCTGATGCTGTGAAGAGAGGCCGGCGACTCTCTGCTTCCTAGTCCAGGTAGTCCTTGAGCTTGCGGCTGAGACTGGGGTGCCGAAGCTTTCTGAGCGCCTTGGCCTCGATCTGGCGGATCCGCTCGCGCGTGAGTTGGAACTCCTGGCCAACTTCCTCCAGGGTTCGCGCCCGTTCATCGTTGAGGCCGAATCGCAGCTGCAACACTTTCTTCTCCCTTGGGGTCAGTTCGTCCAGGACTCTGTCGATCTGTTCCTTAAGCAACTCGCGTGTGGCAATGTCCGAAGGAGCAGGACTCAGCTTATCCTCGACGAAGTCGCCCAGGCGCGCGTCTTCGTCTTCACCCACGGGCGTGTCGAGAGACATGGGTTGGTGAAACATGTCCCTGAGTTCTTCCACGCGGTCCGGGGAGATGTCAAGCCTTGATGCAATCTCCTCGTAGCTTGGTTCACGTTGGAGCTCCTGGCTCAGTTGCCGTGTGGTGCGCAGCATTCGGCTCATCGTCTCGACCATGTGCACGGGAATTCTAACGGTACGGGACTGATCGGCGATGGCCCTGCCTGCACCCTGTCGAACCCACCACGTCGCGTAGGTGCTGAACTTGAAGCCCCTTCTGTGTTGGTATTTCTCCACGGCGCGCATGAGGCCGACGTTGCCCTCCTGTATCAGGTCCAGCAGTGGCATCCCGTGGCCGCAGTACTTCTTCGCGATGCTTACGACGAGTCTCAGATTCGCCTGCGTCAGGTGGACTTTGGCAGCTCTCGCCGTACGCTTCTGCTCATCGTAGTGCTGGCGAAGCTCGCATTCATGCGGCTGGAGTATGGTCTGCAGTGCCCCTTCAGAGATCAGGAGCTGTAGTTGCGTAAACGTCTCAGTTTCGAGGAGGTTGAGCGCGCGTGGCGGCAGCAGTCCGCTGTTCACGGACAGACTGACGACGGCTTCGTCCGATGCTGTGGCCGCCCGCCCGGTCTCATCTGCGATGGCATCAATCAGGCCCGGTTTGATGTCATTGTCGATGGCTGTGCGCAGAACCGGCTCCTGCAGGAGCTCTCCAAGACTGAGAGCCCGGTCGATACCGAGATGGTTTCTGACGAAATCCAGTAGAGAGTAGGCTTTCACAATGTGTCCGATGATGTCCGAGGTGAACTCCGCTGCCGACAAGGGATAGCCGTGCTCCTTAAGATACGCGGCCTCGGCGGCCTCGATGTACTTGCCACGCTCGATGTGGGTCGAGAGCTCCCGCTCCTCCACAGCCGAGAGAAGAGGCACCTGTCCAATCTCCCGGAGATACATGGCGACTGAGTCGTCGAGAACGTCAGGACCCTCGAGGCTTAAGGCTGCCGACACATCGTCTGCGCCGTAGGCGAAGGTTCCCTCTCTATCCCCCGTGCGGATAGAGGTTGCGTATGAATCATCCGCATTGTCGTCTTCGAGGCGGTCGATCATGCCACCGCCCGTGCCGGGCTGGCGATCCGGTGCATTCGTTTCCTGGAGTATATCCATATATGAGGCGTGTCGACCCGGGGTGCACTCTCCTGATAGAGACCGGGGGCACACCCACAACAGTATCACAGAAGCGCTCCGGACGCGCAGCTTATGAGTGCGTTCTGCTGTGGATGTGCCAAAGCGGCGAAGGTTACGGGGTCGTGCCGAATGGTCCCACTGTATACACCCGCTCAGGCCGGCCGGCATCGATTCGCGCATGCGCCACCGATGGCTGGCAGGGCCTTCCGGCGCTATCAGGTGCTGAGTGCCGACTCGAGATACTCGGTCAGTGGCGTCAGGCCGTGTCCGGGTGGAGTCACGTGTGTTGAGTACAGGTACAGATCGTGCTCGTACGTAACTCCCATAGCACCGTGCACCTGGTGAGCCAGGCCCATGAACCTGGGGATAACGTCGTGTGCACAGGCGCAGGCGATCGCCGCATCCCGACCAGCATCGAGTCCTTCGCTGATTCTCCACGCCGCGTGGTAGGTGCTCATCCGCAGCGCCTCGAGCATGATGTGCATGTCGGCGCAGTAGTGCTGCAGGACCTGGAAGGAGCCTATCGGCTGGCCGAACTGCCTGCGTTCTCGCGCATAGGCCACTGTATCCTCGAGTACCCAGGTCAGCGCACCCACGTTATCCATGCACCTTGCGACGTCCATGCGCTGTCGGGCGTGGCTGACCAGTTGGGCTGCCGGTTCGTCCTGTGTCACGAAAGCGGATGCAGGCAATCTCACCTGTTGGAGGTCCAGGCGACACGGCCGGTTGTCAAAGGCCGAATCGAGCGCCGTTACGAGCACTCCTTCGGTGTCGGCGGGTACCACCAGCAACGCTTCGCCCGGCTGATCGGTCGCCCGTGCCCTGCAGAGGAACTGGGATGCTGAGGCGCCGTGGTGGACGAACAGGTGTGTACCATTAAGCACGAACCCGTCGCTCTCACGTACGGCTTCCGGGAGCTTTCCGTAGCCATCTGCATCATGACAGCCGTTGAACGCCGGAACGAGGATGCTGTCGCCGGTCGCGACTCGCTCGAGCGTTTCCGCATGTGCCTCTGCCCCCGCCTCCCCCAGCAGCAGGCCGGAGCCTGCGGTCACGTCGGCGAACAGTGAGGGTACACATGCGTAGCCCATCTCTTCGATCAGGACACAGAGGTCCAGGAAGGACATCCCGCTCCCCCCCGCGGCCTCAGGCAGCGCCAGTCCGAGCCAGCCCAGCTCCCCCAATTGTTGCCACAGCCCGGGCGGTTGACCCTGACCGGACTTCCGGACCGCGCGTATGGTTGTTGGCGGGCAGTTCTCCGACAGAAACTCGCGTGCGCTGGTGCGCAGCATTTCCTGAGTCTCGTTGAGCTGTATGTCCATGCTTGTGCTCCATTCGTTGCGCTGTGGGAGGGCTATGATGGCAGGCCGAGTCCGCGCGTTGCGATGATGTTCTTGAGAACCTCAGTGCTGCCAGCCTGGAGGCTGTAGCCCTTCGATGCGAAGTACGAGTGCACTGCGAGACCACCGGTTGCGGCCAGCGGTACCGAAGCGGTCAGACCGCCGTACGGCCCGAGCAGCTCCATGGCGGTATTGGCGAGTCTCTGCTCGAACGTGGTGCCATACACCTTCGAGGTGGCTGCCTCAATGGTGGGTGGTCGGCCCTCGTCCATCACGGCGGCAGCCTTGTACATCAGGAGTCGACCCGTCTCGAACTGTACCTCGAGCTCGGCCATCACCGAGCGCACGCGGGATTCCTCGATCAGGGGCCGCCCGTCTTTCTTCGTCTCTGCGACGAAGCGCTTGAGGCTCGCGTACAGCGGGTAGTTACCCATCAACCGTTCCATGCCGCCGCGCTCGTAGGCAAGCTCCTCCACTACGTGGTAGAAGCCCTTGTTCCGTTCTCCTATCACGCACTCTTTGGGAACCGGCACGTTGTCGAAGAAGATGTCGTTCCAGGCCTCGGTCCCCGTGATATCCACCATGGGTACGCGTGATATGCCCGGCAGGTCCATTGGTACGAGAAACTCGGTGATACCCTTGTGCTTCGGCGCGTCCGGATCGGTTCGCGCGAAGAGATCGATGTAGTTGATGTAGGATCCGCCACTGGTCCAGGTCTTCTGTCCGTTGATGATGAAGCAGTCGTCCTGCTCCTCCGCTCTGGTCATCAGTGACGCGAGGTCGGAGCCCGCTTCGGTCTCGCTCATGCCCAGTCCCACGAACATCTCGCCTCGAATTATTCGTGGCAGGTACTCCTGTCGCTGTTCCTCGGTACCGTACCGCAGTATCGAGCCGCCTATCTGCCGGTCGGCAAACCAGTGACACGCCGCGGGTGCACCATAGCGAAGCATCTCCTCGGTCACGATGAGCCGGTCGACAAAGCTGCGTTCCTGCCCGCCGTACCGTCGGGGCCAGGTCAGTCCAATCCAGCCACGGTCCGCGACTCTGCGGGTAAAGTCCGGATTGAACTCCTGTATCCATGCGTCGCATGCGGGCTGCCACCTGTCCTCGGCTATCTCCCGCTGGAGGAATGATCGCACTTCGTCGCGTAGCGCCTCCTGCTCTGAAGCGAATGCGAAATCCATGGCTCACGCTCCCTATAGAGTGATGTTAGAGTACTTCCGCGGCGGCCTTTCGGCACGCTTACGAGCGAGGGCGTCCAGTGCGCGGTTGATGTGGCTGCGTGTGGCCGCAGGCTGAATGATGTCGTCAACGTATCCCCGCTCGGCCGCTGGATATGGGCTTTCGTACATATCGGCGTACTCCTTGAGCTTACGCCTGCGTTCCTCTTCCGGATCCGCTGCGTTCCTGATCTCCTTGGCGAAGATGACGCTTGCGGCGGTCTCTGCCCCGACGATGGAGATACGCGCCGTCGGCCACGCGAAGACGAAGTCGGCGCCTATAGACTTATCGAGCATGCCATAGTGGGCCCCCGCGTACGACTTCCGCAGGATGACCGAGATGAGAGGGACCGTGGCGTCAGCCCATGAGAACAGCAGTTTTGCCCCATGGCGCAAAATGCCGTTCCAGTCCTGCTGCGAACCAATCAGGTAGCCCGGACAATCCGTCAGTGATATCAGTGGTACATTGAAGAGGTCGCAGAACCGTATGAATCGGGCGATCTTGTCGCACGCGTTGATGTCCAGCACACCGGCACGGGCGGTGGGCTGGTTTGCTACGAGGCCGACGGTCCTGCCGTTGAACCGGGCGAATCCGGTGATGGCATTGGTGGCGTAGTACGGCAGCATCTCGAAGTAGCGGCCATCGTCGACGATGGCGTGGATCACCTTCTTCATATCGTAGGCCCGCGTGGGGTGATCCGGGATCAGGTCGTCCAGCTCTGCTGCCTGCCTGTCCACGGGATCGTTGGTGGCCGTCCGTGGTACCTCGTCTGCGTTGTTCGACGGCAGGAAATCGAGCAGCTCCCTGCAGCGGTCGATACACTCCTCGTCCGAGTCGGCAACTATGTGTGTCTGACCGGACTTGACGGCGTGGCTGTGCCAGCCGCAGAGGTCCTCGAGGCTGATTTCCTCACCCGTTTGTGTCTTGACGAAGGCAGGACCGGCGATTCCCATGAAACCGGTGCTGCGGTTCTGGATCACGAAATCCATCATCACCGGGTGGTACGCCTGTCCGCCGAGGCACGGCCCCAGCAGGAGCGATATCTGCGGGATGATCCCGGATGCTTCTATCTGCTCCCGAAACGTCCAGCCGTAGGCCTCGAGCGTGTCCATGCCCTCATGCAGGCGCGCCCCGGCTGAATCGTTCATCGTCACAAACGGCCAGCCGTTCTCTTTGGCGAACCGTATGGCGCGTGCCAGCTTGCGGCCGTGGTACTCGCCGAACGTGCCCATCATGGCAGTGAAATCCTCGGCGGCGGCAACGACCGTGCGTCCGTTCACAGGACCAAAACCTGTGATAATGCCCTCGGCCGGGATCTCGCGGGCATCCATGCCGAACGCGGTCGTGCGATGCTTGACCCAAAGGCCGATCTCGGTAAACGCACCTTCATCGAACAGGTACCCGAGGCGCTCGCGTGCGGTCATCTGCCCCCTGGCGTGGCGTTCCTCGATTGCCTTCTCTCCTCCCATCTGGAGCAGGTGCTGACGTCGCGAACTCCACTCGTCCAGTCGTTGTCTGGTGCTCTTCTCTACCGGTTTGTCCATGACTCTCCTTCCGACGTTGCGCTGATCGTGCCGTGCCGGGTGCTGCCGGAACCCCTATCTTAAGCCCGTTAAGGGGACACGTTCAAGCGCACAACTGCTCGCTTGGAGGCAGGCTGTTTCTTTGACATTACTTTGCACTCGATGCTACGCTATTTGCAGGGTGAACCTGCGAGTGGTTCGGTAACGCCATATAACACAACGAGTAATGGTGCTACGGGAATCGGGTTAGCGTTACAAGTGGACGATCCTGCCAGTTGGCTTATACCAGCGTTTCTATTCTGCCTGTTTCTTTCGGGCTTCTTTTCGAGTGCTGAATCCGCGTTCATATCCGTATCACGTCTTCGAGTGCACTACTTGCGTGAAAGCGGAGTCCGTGGTGCTCAGCGACTCGCTACGGTCCTGGATCGCCCTGAGCGGTTGCTCGCAACGGTACTCCTTGGCAACAACCTGGTGAACATCGCTTGTGCAAGCATCGGGACAATGCTGTGCATCGCGTGGTTCGGTCTGCCCTGGGGCCCGGTCATCGCTACTGTTGGCGTGACCTCCCTCGTGCTGGTGTTCGGGGAACTCCTACCGAAGACCGTCGCGGTGCACCATGCAGAGCCGGTGGCCATAAGGTACGCGTATACCATACGGTTCGTTGAGATTGTGCTGTATCCGTTTGTGACGCTGCTCGACCGTATCGGGTTCGGATTTCGCAGACTTGTCACCGACGTAGAGAGCAAGAAGATGCTGGTCAGCGCCGGAGAGCTTCGCTCTGCTATCTCTGTGGGAGAGAGCGAGGGCGTGGTTGAGGAAGACCAGGCAGAGATGCTGCACAAAGTACTGGAGTTCACCAATACACCTGTCAGCAAGGTGATGGTGCCAAGAACGGAAATCGCGTGGGTCATGGAAGGCACGACTGTCGCCGACTTCCTCACGATTTATGCGGACAAGCCATACAGCCGGTTTCCGGTCTATCGTGATACCACTGACAACGTTATCGGAATCCTGTCCATTAAGGATGTCCTGATGAAGCTCACCACCGCATGTCCTCCCAAAGATCTCCTGGTCGATGAGGTTATGCGCCGCCCGTTCTTCGTCCCGGAGAGTCAGCCACTGGGGCGACTGCTTGGAGAGATGCGTGATGTCGGTCATCACGTGGCGTTGGTGGTCGATGAATACGGCGGCGTGGCTGGAATGGTGACGCTTGGTCTCCTCACTGAGGAGGTGGTCGGCGACATACGGGACGAACTCGGCAACGAGGATGAGGATTTTGTCATGACTGCTGTGAACACGTACCAGCTCGATGGAGGGTATCGTGTGGAAGATGCGAACGAAGACCTTGAACTCGGCCTTCCCGAGGGCGACTATGAGACTGTGGCGGGTTTTGTATTATCCTTCCTCGGTCGCATACCTCGCGAGGGTGAGCAACTCAAGTACGGCGACCTCAAGCTGGTGATTGCAGAGATGCGGGGGGTTAAGATCGAGAAAGTTGTGGTGACAAAGGATACGCCCGTGACCGCGCCAATACCTGACGCCGGGACGGACAACCATGGAACGCCTTCGTCTTAAATTCGGCCGTCAGGGCCCTGTCAGATTCACCTCGCACCTCGACACCGTTCGTTGCTGGGAGCGTATGTGCCGGCGTGCCGCGCTTCCACTCGAGTACAGCCACGGATTCACGCCACACCCGAAGATATCCGTCGCCGTGCCGTTGGCGGTCGGCTTCACAAGCGAGGCAGAGTTGCTGGATCTGTGGCTCCGAAAGTGGCTTCCGCCCGGATCTGCACTTATGATGCTCAGGGAGCAGTTACCGAAGGGATTCACGCTGTTCGATGTCTGGGAGATGCCCCATGGTGCTCCCGGCCTGCAGGCCATGGTTCGCAGAGCACGGTACCGCTGTGTGGCGTGGCATGATGATGGCGTTGAGGCGGCAGGCCAGGCGGCGAGTACGTTCATGCAGTCTGAAAGCGTTGAATACAAATACGTCCGGGGCGATGATTTGAAATCGGTTGACCTCCGACCGCTTGTACACAGTCTTGTGATGAGCCCTGGCGAGGATAATTGGTGTCGCGTCGATCTTGAAGTCCGGGCCGGACAGGAGAAGAGCGCCCGTCCCGATCATGTGCTGAACGTGCTCGGCTTTTCCAGTCCTGTTGATTCGATTCACCGAGTCGAGCTGGTGCTCGAAGGACAGGAGCTTGATCCGGCGTAATCACAGTGTGCCCCCGATGGTTTGAGCCAACCCGGCTGGAGGTTATTCATTGAGACTTATCCTGGTGCGACATGGTGAGACCGTCTGGAACAGCGAGTTCAAGGTTCAGGGCGGCGGTGTTGATACGGAGCTGAGCGCGAAAGGGCGGCAGCAGATTGTGCGGCTCGGCGAAGTTCTGCGACACGAGCCCGTTGGCGTGATACTGGCGAGCCCACTGCGACGCACGTTGCTTACCGCTGAAGCCATTGCACAATTCCACCAGGTACCGGTTACGACGCACCCCGACCTCAAGGAGGTGAACGTAGGCGAATTTGACGGTCTTTCGACCGTCGATATGCCCCAGACGTTTACTGAATTACTGCTTGAATGGTGGAAAGGGGGGCGGGAGCGGCTGCCCGGGGGAGAAAGCTTCCAGGAGTTGCAGGATCGCGCATGGGGTGTCGTGGAACCTCACACCTGTACCGGAACTCAGGAAGATATTCTGGTGGTAAGCCACTACTTCACAACCCTGTCCATTATCTTCAAGATACTTGAGCTTCCCTTGCACCTGCTTGTCAGGTTTCGGATGGATCCGGGTTCGATCAGTATCGTCGAATTCGGCAGGTTCGCCGCCAGGCTGTCGCGTTTCAACGATACGTCCTACCAGGTGGTGTAGGGCTGATGAGGAGCGCCGGGAAGTCTTCTGGCAACGAACTCGAGAAAAGGGTGCTCGCGTACTTACGCCAGTACTGCGGCATTGATGTCGGAAGTGATGTAATCGTCGCCGTCTCCGGTGGTGCCGATTCGCTTTGTCTTCTCCACGTGCTGCATCGTCTCTCCGAACACTTTCCACTGAATCTGCACGTGGCGCATATGGACCACATGTTGCGAGGCCGTGCATCCGGCGAGGACGCTGAGTTCGTAGCTCAGCAGGCACGTGCCCTCCGGCTGCCGTGTACGGTCGAATCGCGCGATATCCTTGAGTATAAGCTGGAGCACCGCTGTTCGCTGGAGGAGGCGGCACGGGAGGTGCGGTACGAGTTCCTGCGTGCGGTAGCGGAAAGCTGTGGAGCAGAGACCGTCATCACCGGACACACGCGTGATGACGACGTCGAGACCGTGATGCTGCACATCTTGCGAGGCTCTGGCATACACGGGCTTCGTGGACTGGAGCCGGCAACCGAGGTTCCATTTACGTTGCCGGTATCTGCAAGACGGCGCACATTGCGACTGGCGAGGCCGCTGCTGACCGTATCGCGGGAAGAAACAGTCACGTACTGTAGCTTGAGGGGACTTACTTATCGACGGGACGTATCCAATGAATACCCCCACTTCCTTCGGAATCGCATCAGACTGGAGGTGCTACCTGCACTGAGGCAGATCAATCCGCGGTTAGACGATACGCTGCTTCGCCTTGCCTCGGCTGCTGCGGAAGATGATGGCTTCATCGTCGAGGCTGCACAGATAACCTGGGATAACGCCGTGACATCGACCCAGACAGCGGTCTTCATCGACCTGCCGGCATTTCAATTCAGCGCCCCGGCCGTGCAGGCCAGGCTGCTGCGGCAGGCGGTGGTTCATCTCACCGGAAGTGCGCGCGATCTCAGCCATGCTCACGTGACCCTTGTCAGAGAGCTCGCAGCCGGGACCGAGCCAAGGCAGATGGATCTGCCTCTCAATGTCATCGTGCGGAGAGCACGAGACTGCATGGTGGCGTTTATTCGTGGTCACGACCCTGCTTGTGATGTCAGCAGGACGCCGTTGCTACCGGTGTCACTCGACGTTCCCGGAGAGACGCGGATACCGGGATGGAGAGTAGTTACGACTTACGAAAAGGCAGGTTCCGATTTCATTACGGATCCGTATGTTGCGCGCCTGGATGCGGCCAAGACCGGACCGCATCTCACGGTCCGACGGCGCAGGCCGGGTGACCGGTTCCGACCGCTGGGAATGGTGGGGCAGAAGAAACTGCAGGACTTCATGGTCGATGCAAAGATCCCGGTTCATATCCGTGACTGCGTGCCGGTGGTGTGCTCGGGTGACGATATCGTATGGGTGGTTGGCTGGCGCATCGATGACAGGGTCAAGCTTGCCGCTTGCACGCAGAATGTGGTGCGCATCGAATTCCTGCCGGTTCCTGAGGATAACGTGTCCTGAATCATACGTACGGCATAGGCTATACTTAACGGCATGGATGCCATTCTGCTCATCGATAAGCCGCAAGGCATAACCTCAGCAAGGGCCGTGGCCCTTGTCAAGAAGAGACTCAGGACGAAGGTGGGTCATACAGGTACCCTCGATCCACTTGCTACTGGACTGCTCATTCTGCTTACAGGCAAGCGCACAAAGGAAGCGGGCACCTTTCTGCATATGGACAAGGGGTACCGTGTACGTGCGAGGTTTGGGGTCACGACGACGACCTATGATGTGGCAGGAGATGTGGTTAAGACCTGCGACCGTAAGCTGATGCGTGAGGAGGTTGAAGAGGAGCTAGAAGGCTTCAGCGGAGAACTGCAGCAGGTGCCTCCAGTGTTCTCGGCGAAGAAACTGTACGGCAGGAAGGCTTACGAGCTTGCGCGCAAAGGAATTAGTGTAGACCTTCCCGCTTCCACTGTTATGGTGCATTCTCTAAGGCTTGTGGAGTTCGAGTATCCGAACTTCACCTTGGAGTGTGACGTGTCGTCCGGCTTCTATGTGAGAAGCCTGGTGCACGATCTTGGAGAGAAGCTCGGGGTGGGTGCCACGGTCGAGGAGGTCCGCAGGGTTCGTGTGGGGTCGTACCGCATCGAGGACGCGACCCCGCTGGACGACCTCCTGGCGGACATGTCGTCGGAAACTCCGGCATCTGCCTCTCTACAGGGCGGTTGCCAGCCCATGGCTAAGGGTAAGGTGACATAAATACAGCTTGTATGTGACAGTGCTCACGTCGTTCGCGTATAATGGCGCGTTTCGACCCGTTGACTCGCAGGTCGTATTCCCCAGGTGATGCTATGGAGATAATTCCGGCGATCGATTTGCGGCATGGTGCCTGCGTACGTCTTTTTCAGGGCGACTACGCGAGGGAAGAGGTCTTCGATTTAGACCCGTCGTCGGTGGCGCGTCGCTGGCGGGATTGTGGAGCGCGGTCGATACATGTCGTGGACCTTGATGGAGCTGCGGAGGGACGCCTGGTGAACCGAGAGGGCATTCTGGCGATTCAGGCGGTCGATGGCGTCAGCATTGAGGTTGGAGGGGGAATACGGACAAGAGAAGACGCCGACTGGTTGCTTTCACGGGGGGTGGAGAGAGTGGTTCTCGGGACTGTTGCGGTGGATGATCCTTCGCTCGTTGTTGATCTCGCGGAAATGCATCCTTCCGGGGTTGCGGTAAGTTTGGATGCTCGGGATGGCTTTGTGACCACTCACGGGTGGCTCGTCGGTACTGAGATCACCGTCCTTGAACTATGCAGAAAGATGAGGGAAGCAGGGGTGTCGCGTTTCGTGTACACCGACGTGCGGCGTGATGGCACGATGACAGAGCCCAACTTCGAGGCGTTCGAGGAGCTTGCGCGCAGCACCGATGTTCCCGTAATTGCCGCTGGAGGAATCTCGACGCTTGATCACCTGGGAAGGCTTAAGCATGCGGGTGCGGCTGGCGCAATTCTCGGCAAGGCTATCTATATAGGGTCTATCGACCTGCATGAGGCAGTGCAACAGTTTGGAGGCTGAATGCTCAAGCTAGATGCTCACGGGCTCCTTCCCGCGATAATCCAGGACGCAGATTCAGGTGAAGTGCTGATGCTCGGGTATATGAACAAAGAGTCACTTCGCCGCACAGTGGAGAGCGGAGACGTGTGGTTCTACAGTCGCAGTCGCCAGGAACTCTGGCACAAGGGAGACACATCAGGCAACTACTTGCGGGTTCGATCCGTCGCAAAAGACTGCGACAATGACACGATACTGGTACAGGCTTCTCCTGTGGGTCCCGTATGTCATCTTGATACGCGAACGTGTTTCATCACGGAGCAGGGTCACATGCGCGGGCTGGATGCGGACGATACTGACTAGCTTCATATACTGGCGGGCGCAGGTTGCGCAGTGTCGGCTATCGGCTCTTGTTGCTCCTCAAGGACGAGTTTCAGAGCCACGATTGCCGCTTCTATCTGACTATCATCCGGCTTACGTGTCACGAGTCTCTGCAGCGTCAGCCCCGGCACAGTGATCAGCCTTACGAGGGGGTTCTGCTGACGATCGGCCGACCACTTGATAATCTCGTAGCTCACTGCGGCGATAAACGGCAGCAGCAGAAGCCTGGAAAGTATGCCGATCAGTATGGGGGGCCTGCCCAGCAGTGAAAGCACGATAATCGAAACTACGAGAACCACGAAGATGAAGCTCGTGCCACAGCGCGCATGCGATGTTGAGTGTTCCCTGACAGCTTCGGGTGTGAGTGGGATGCCCGCCTCGTGTGCATTGATAACGCTGTGTTCTGCGCCGTGATATGCAAATACTCGGCGCACATCCGGCATAAGCCCGATGAGCGCGATGTAGGCGACGAAGATCATCATTCGTACGATGCCCTCGAGTATATTGCTCACCAGGTCTGACGCGATGAATGCGTCCAGGCTTCTGGACGCAAGATGAGGAACCACGAAGAACAGCCCCACGCTGAAGGTGAGGCTTGCGACAACGGCGAGAACGAGCGCACCTTTGGGAATCTCCTCACCTTCCTCACCGGATGCAGCCCTCTCAGCGGAGTACAGGAGCGCCTGGGTGCCGATGATCATGGTTTCAAGTAGAACGAGAAAGCCGCGAACCAGAGGTAATTGTCTTAATCTGCCTGTGTACATGGTGGGTATGGGTTTGTGGCTTGTCTCCAGCGTGCCGTCCGGCAGTCGCAACGCCATTGCCAGTTTCTTCTGGCCGCGCATCATGACACCTTCGATCAGGGCCTGACCACCGTAGTGGAATTTCTTCGCCATTACAATACCCCGGCGACAAAGAAAAAGGAGAAATGGCACTCGAAAACGCCATTCCCCCCGTTACGCCGAAAAACGGACAACTCAGTCCTTGATGCCGTACTTCTTCTTGAATCTCTCCACGCGGCCCATTGTGTCCACGATTCTCTGCTGGCCGGTATAGAACGGATGACATGCGCTGCAGATTTCAACACGTATCTCCGGCTTCGTTGCTCCACACGGGAACACGTTGCCACAGAGGCAGGTCACCTTGGCGTCGTCGTGGTACTTCGGGTGAATCTTCGTCTTCATGGATATACGCTGACCTTCTTCTGATATTTGGATGCCGGCTCGAACTTCACGCATCCATCCACAAGCGCGTATATTGTGTGATCTCTACCCAGACCTACGTTTGTTCCGGGCCTCACACGGGTTCCGCGTTGTCGAATGATGATGTTTCCCGCGCGCACAAGCTCACCGCCGTAGCGCTTGACTCCCAGTCGCTTTGAATTGCTGTCGCGACCGCACCTGGTGCTGCCGCCACCCTTCTTATGTGCCATGTGTTACTCCCCGGGCATGACCACACGGTCAATCGTAAGTCGCGTGTGGCTCGCTCTGAAGCCCGTCTTTCTGCGCTGTCGCGTCTTATTCTTATAGCGGAATACGACAACTTTTTTGCCCTTGACAGGCCCTTGCGACGTCGCCACCACTTTGGCTCCGGCAACGATTGGCGAACCCACGTGAGTCGATTCTCCATCCGCTATCAACAGCACCCTGTCGAGTTCCACTGTCTCGCCATCGGTCGCGGACAGGTTGTCGACGTCAAGAGTCTGTCTGGGTGATACCTTGTATTGCTTTCCTCCGGACTCAACTATGGCGTAAATATCCGCACCTCCAGAACAACGGGAAATTCTAGCACCTGCTCGAACGCACAGTCAACTTGAGCCGTGTTGCCGAAGCCATTCCAGCGCGGTGGTCATGGCGCGTTCATCGACTCGGAGCCGGTGAACAGCTCCCGGAACTATCTCCAGTCGCGCGTTCTGACCGGCTGCCGCGGCCAATTGGTGCGCGTGGGACACCGGCACTACTTCATCGGCATCTCCGTGTAGCAACAGCACAGGGCGTGGTGCAATACGTCCTACATGATCAAGTGGCGCAACTTCCCGGAACCCGGCTGCCCACGCGTCTATATCCTCAGGAAACTCCGGGTTCCTGATTATGCCGATCTCTCGCCATCTGACAAGGCAGTCGCGCAGTGCAGGGCCTTCAACGAGGTCATCAAAATGCGCAGGCGCAGCGCAGGACACCACGCCAGCAATCCTGTTGTCATTGGCAGCGACGTGAATGCTCGCGGCGGCACCACCGCTGAAACCGATGAGAAACACCCGTGACACTGCGATGTCCTGAGTATCTTTGAGAAAGGTGACGGCTCGTGCCAGGTCCCGGGACCAGCCGCGCATGTCGAAGTCACCCTGGCTCAGTCCGGCTCCCCGAAAGTTGAATACCAGCGACGCGAATCCCGCCTCAGCACAGCGAGCAGCAAGATCCCGGTAGCCGGTGTCATCGGGGTTGTACGGTACCGCTGGAATGCCGTGGCAGATCAACAGACCGGGCCACGGGCCTGAAATGCTCGGGAGGTGCAGTTCTCCCGTGAGCCGCAGTTGGTCGCTTGTGAAACTGACTGGAATAGCCACGCCTTACCTGCGCAAGTGCTAGAACATCAGCGGGCGTCGTCCGCGCCTTCTGAAGACGAAACCAGCCAGCATCCCGAAGAGAAAGCCGCCGAGGTGGGCCTGCCAGGCGATGCCGGCTATGAAGAATCCGATAACCAGGAAGAACGTCATTGCGCCCCACAATGGCACGGGTACAGGTAATGGAAACACAATCACCGGAAGTTTGGGGGCCATGATTGCCAATGCGCCACCGATGGCGAAGATAGCCCCTGAGGCGCCCACGCCCGGGATCGTTGCAGGTCCGAGAAGTATGTAGAGCACATTGCCTGCAAGCCCTCCGATGAAGAACACCTTCAGAAAATCAGACTCGCCCACGAGCCTCAGGAAGAAGCTGCCAAGGAAGAAAAGGCTGATCATGTTGAACATGATATGCATCAGATTCGCGTGGACGAACATCGCAGTGATAATGGTCCAGGGCTCCTGCAGCACGCGAGCGGGTATCAGGCCGAGTGTCCTGATAAGTTCGGGTCGAAACAGCGTGAATATGAAGACGAGGAAACAGAGAGATACGATGAACAGAATGGCGTTCATCCCTGAAGACTGTGTGGGGCGCATTTACTGATTATAGAGGAAGAGCTAGTGGCGTGCCAAAGTCTGTCCGTCGCCGGCCGTTCAGTACCAGAGCATCGCGATCGTGATGCCCAGAAGTGCGCCTGCTACCACCTGTACTCTTGTGTGGCCAACGAGCCCCATCAGAAACCGATCCAGGTCATCTGAGGTGCGGGGCACGTGCGTCAGTATATGCGTGAGTATTTCCGACTGTCTGTCGACCGCCTGCCGCACACCTGCTGCGTCGTACATGACGATCATCGCCAGCACCAATGTGATTGCGAAAAGCGGGGAATCCACTCCCTGACTCAGTGCCGTTGCGGTAGCAAGGCCCGCAACCAGGGCGGAGTGCGCGCTGGGCATGCCTCCGGGATTGATGAGCATTTTCAGGTTTACCTTGCGTCGGCGCAGACTGTCGATCGCCGTCTTAATGATCTGGGCGAGCATCCATGCAATTATGGGAGCAACCAGCATCTGGTTACTCAACACGGGCATGCCGAGGTCCCACAAGGACACGAAAATCTCTGTCATGGTTGTAACGGTATATTATTCTCGTGGATACAAGGATTCAAGCTGCTATTGACACGCCTGAGGGGCGATGGCATCATAACCCAACCCATGCTCCGAATGACGGCGATACGGAGAACCCGCCGGCATCGAAGTCTGATCAGGTGGTTCCGAGTTGCCCACCAATTACGATGAATTGACCCCCGGATTCGAGTTCCCTCCGGTCGAGTACCGCTTGGAGGAAGGAATTGTCGCCGACTATGTTGCAGTAGTCGGCGTGGAACAGACAGGCCATGTGCCGCCATTGGCTGTGGCTGCACGGGCTATAGCGTCACTTGGAGAGCTTATGATACTGCCTCCCGGGACGATTCATGCATCTCAGGAGTTCGAGTTTCACGGGCTGGTGTCTCCCGGGGACGGGATTTCCTGTGTAGCGAAGGTGATTCGAAAAGTATCACGTGGGCCGATACGCATGCTTACGCTCGAGATGAGAATCACCAATGAGTCGGGGGCACTGATTCAGGTGGGGCGATCCGCTATTGTGCTTCCGGGAGCATAGATACTGCTATGACGCTGCGTGAAGGCTTGATGCTTCCCGAACTGGTGAAGGAAATCACCCAGGCAGATATCAATCGTTACGCAGAGGCTTCGGGCGATTATAACCCCATTCATATAGACGAGGCATTTGCCGCTGGCACTCCGCTGAAGGGAACTATAGCTCATGGGATGCTTGTGTTGGCGTTTGTCTCGGAGATGCTCGCTCGTACATTCGGTGACGCGTGGGACGAATCCGGTCGACTGTTTGTCAAGTTCAAGAGCCCTACCCGCCCTGGCGATACCGTGACGGTATCGGGTCAGATTGATGCCTTGAGTGCAGAGAGTGATATAGTATTGGCCACTTGTTCCGTTGTATGTCGCAACCAGGCGGATGAGGTTCTGGTTTCGGGTGAAGCACGTGTGAGGATCCCGGATCGGTTGTGATGCAGCGGCGATTGGCGTATCCTCAGGTTCAAATCCCCGGAGTTCGTGTCAGTTGACGAGGAGACCAGTATGTCACAGTCGCCTGGCAAAGTGAGAGTAGCCGTCGACGCCATGGGAGGCGATTTTGCGCCGACCGAGATAATTAAGGGTGCTGCTGCCGCAGCTCAAGCGGGGCAGGTTGAGGTTGTCCTCGTGGGGCAGGAAGATGTGATTGCGGAGGAGCTGCGCAGCCAGGGCATTCCTGAGAACCTGATGAAGTGTGTGCATGCGCCGGAAGTGATCAAGGAGGGGGAGCCTCCGGCAACCGCCATCCGACAGAAGCGCAAGTCTTCCATCGTCATCGGCACCAGGATGGTGCATGCTGGAGAGGTGGATGCGTTTGTAAGTGCGGGCTCGTCTGGAGCCGTTGCCGCTGCTGCGGCCACCTACGTAGGCATGATCGATGGTATGGAGCGCCCGACTGTTGGTGGCGGCTTCAGCAGCTTCGCTCCGAACATCGTTCTGATGGACCTGGGCGCCAATGTTGATTGCAGGCCGCATCAATTACTGTCGTTTGCGATTGCCGGAACCGTCTACGCCCGCACCATCTTCCACATTCCGAATCCAACGGTCGGTCTTCTCAGCACGGGTAGCGAGGAAGGCAAAGGCAACGAGGTGGTCAAAGAAGCATATACGCTGTTCAAGAACAGCGGCCTCAACTTCGTCGGTAATATTGAGGGTGGTGATATCCTGACGGGCAAAGCCAACGTAATCGTGTGTGATGGTTTCGTCGGGAACATTCTGCTCAAGTTCTACGAGAGTATTGGTGATCGCGCACGAGTCTGGCTGACGGGGAAGCATCCACGGATTAAAGGGCTGGTGGGATATGTATTCGACCGGGTCCTCCCAATCAAGAAGCTATCCTATGAGGGAGAGGAAGAAGGGACCGGTATCCTCTGGGGTATAGATGGTGTGGTTCGCATCGCGCATGGCGCCTGTCGGGCGGAACACATCGTCCACGGGATTAATGCTGCCCGCAAGGCTGTTGAGAGTGATATCGTGAGCAATCTCAAACGCGAGATAGCCTCGCTCAATCTACAGAAGAGTACAGAGTAGAGTAAGGAGGGTGAAGGATAATGACCGTCGAAGAACAGATTAAGGACATCGTCTCACGTATCGCCCATATCGATAAGAGCATCATGGAAAGGGAATCTACCTTCAAAGAGATGAAGGCTGATTCACTTGATGTGGTTCAGGCACTGGTGGCGGTGGAAGAACAGTTCGACATTGAGATTCCTGACGAAGAGGCGCAGAAGTTTCGTAACTTCGGTGACTTCGTTGATTTCGTGCAGCAAGAGGTTGAAAAGAAGGGGTAAACATCGTGAAGCCAATGCAGGGGAAACTGGCACTCATAACGGGGAGTGGCCGTGGAATCGGCAAGGCAATTGCCCTGAAGCTCGCCTCCCAGGGGTGCGACATTGTGGTGAACTACTTTCGACGGCGGGAAGCGGCCGAGCAGACCGCCGAAGAATTGAAACAGCTTGGTGTGAAGACCCTTTTGGTCAAGGCCAACATGGGCGACTCCGGCAAGATACGGGACATGTTCGATACCATTTCCAGCGAGTTCGGATACCTGGATATTTTCATCGGCAACGCAGCTTCCGGCGTCGGCCGCCCGATCATGGAGATCGACGAGAAGGCGTGGGACTGGACGCTGGGAATCAATGCGAAAGCACTACTGCTGTGTGCACAGCGCGCAGCCGGGCTGATGGATGGCCGGAATGGCAAAATCGTCGCCATTTCCAGCCTCGGTTCCCAGTTTGTATGGCCCACGTATGCTGCCGTTGGAGTGTCTAAGGCTGCCCTTGAGGCGGTGACCCGTTACCTTTCCATTGAGTTCGTTCCCAAAGGTATAGCGGTGAATGCGGTGTCGGCTTCCGCAGTGGATACCGAGGCGCTCAAGTTCTACATCCGGGAAGGTCTCGTCAAAGACGTCAAGCAGACCACACCTGTTGGTCGCATGGTGACGCCTGAGGACGTTGCGAATGCTGTGGCGTTTCTCTGCAGCGAAGATGCGTACATGATTCGAGGACAGACGATTATCGTTGACGGAGGAACAAGCGTGGCGCCATGGTCGTCGGTGATCGAAAAGGGAGATTCGTGATGAGTACGCCACGCGTGGTTGTCACCGGGATGGGGTCGGTAAATCCCATCGGAAATACCGTCCCGGAATTCTGGAAGAACGCTGTGGCCGGCAAGTCCGGGATTGGTCACATCACGCGATTCGATGCGACCAACTTCTATGTGAAGGTAGCTGGAGAAGTCAAGGGCTTCGATGCATATGCGCACATGGACCCGAAGGTAGCTGATCGCAATCCTCGTGCAGTGCACTTTGGACTGGCAGCTGCCCGCGAGGCGATGACCCAAGCCGGAATTGACATGAATCGCGAAGTTCCTGAACGCGTTGGTGTATGCGTTGGCTGCATGTCGGAGAGTGACTACATCGTGCGCCAGGCAGACATACTTGAACGCAGGGGAGTTCGTCGTGTCGATCCATTGTTCGTCGCGCGATCCGGTCCCAGCGCCCCGGCTATGCAGATCGGAATGCTATACGAGGCGCGTGGACCCAATAGCAGTCCGAACAGCCTGTGTGCGACTGGCACTGACGCCATTGGAACTGCGATGAACTTCATCAAGCTTGGACATGCCGATGTAATGATCGCGGGAGGTACAGATTCCTGTCTCTCTCCGCTGGGTGTGGCCGGGCTTGACATAGTTGGTGCGGTTACACGGGAGCCTGATCCCGCAATTGCGTGCAGGCCGTTCGATGCTGAACGCAGCGGATTCGTTTTTGGAGAAGGAGCCGGCATCGTCGTACTCGAATCGCTCGAACACGCGAAGGCTCGTAATGCAGAGATTCTTGTAGAACTGGTCGGTGCCGGCTGGTCTTTCGATGCCTATGATCAGACTGCTCCGGCTTCTGAGCCCGAGGCATATGCTATGAGATTCGCGCTGAACCAGGCGCGAATTGATCCGGCGCTTGTCGCTTACGTGAACGCTCATGGGACGAGCACGCGGTTGAATGATCCCACTGAAACTCGGGCTCTGAAGATCGCGTTCGGAGATCATGCCTACAAGCTGGCGATCAGCTCGACCAAGTCGCTCGTTGGCCATGCAATCACCGCGTCAGGAGCTGTGGAATCCATTGTCGCGATAATGACTGTGCGTACCAATACCATTCATCCAACCATTAACTACCGCACGCCTGATCCAGAGTGTGATCTGGACTATGTGCCGAACACCGCTCGTGAGGCGACTGTCGATGTGAGTCTTACGAACAGTTTCGGTCTTGGCGGAGAGAACTGTTCTCTCGTGTTCTCGAAGTTCAAAGACTAGCGGAGATGACAGGCATCGGAATTGCGCGAACGCAGTTCTACCCGGAGGCGTTATGGAACTGGAAGGCAAAATCGCTCTCGTCACGGGAGCGTCACGCGGGTTGGGACGTGCCATCGCCCTCAAGCTTGGCAGCATAGGAGCACGGGTTGCGGTCAACTACGTGGCGGTTGATGAACAGAACGAAGCCGATGCTTGCGATGTAGTTGAGAGATTACGGGAAATGGGCACCGACGCCTTCATGGTGGAGGCGGATGTCCGTGATGGTGAAGCTGTGAAGAGGATGGTCGACGAAATCGTGACTCGGTGGGATGGCCTGCATATACTTGTCAACAACGCTGGCATTACGCGCGACACGCTGCTCCTCCGCATGTCGGAGCAGGCATGGGACGATGTTGTCGATATTAACCTGCGTGGGACGTTTCTGTGCTCGAAGCACGCCCTCAAGCCGATGATGCGTGGTGACTGGGGAAGAATCGTGAGTATTTCATCGATAGCCGGTGTTATCGGCAACCCCGGACAAGCCAACTACTCGGCATCCAAAGGTGGCGTCATTGCGTTCTCGAAGAGTCTTGCCCGCGAAGTCGGGTCGCGCGGCATCACGGTGAATGCAGTCGCGCCCGGCTATATCGAAACGCAGATGACCGGTGTGTTACCAGAGAATGTACGTGAGAGGTTCCTGGAAATGATTGCGCTGAAACGACCTGGCAAGCCCGAAGAGGTTGCCGAACTGGTCGCATTCCTGGCAAGCGATAAGGCGTCGTACATCACCGGAGAAGTGATCGGAATCGATGGTGGTATGTAGTGTGCGCCACGGCGTTGGCCGTTCTGGAGCCTGAATACTCGCACATCGTGCCGTCTTCTGCGCGGCAGCTGATTCACCCGTGTAGGTTTTGTTGACACCAATGTGTCAATACGAGTAGAATTGCGACCATATTATGGCAAACGTAAGATTGGGTTCAGGCGAGAGTTTTGAGAGCATGCTGCGTCGCTTCGGCAAACAGGTGGAGACTGACAGGATCCTTGCCGAGGTGAGAAGGCGAAGGTTCTACGAAAAACCGAGCGCTGTCAGGAAGAAGAAGGAAGCGGTCAAGAAGCGCAAGAGTTCGCGCTAGGTTCTTCCATGGGTGTGCAGGACAGGCTTCGTGAAGACCTCAAGGTAGCCCTCCGAGAAAGAAACTCAGAAAGGCTGTCAATCATTCGCGTCCTTCTTGCTGAATGTAAGAACGCAGAGATTGCGCGCATGCACGCCTTGGATGATGCGGAGGTGATTGAGGTCCTGTCTCGCGAGGCCAAGCGTCGTGTTGAGAGCATCGACGCCTTTCGTTCCGGTGGTCGGTCCGATCTCGTCACCTGCGAAGAAGAGGCGCTCGCGGTGATCAAGGAATACCTGCCCGCTCAAATGAGTCGGGACGAGGTTGTCCGGCTCGCGCGTGAGTCCATTACTGTAGTTGGTGCGACCGGTCCCAAGGATAAGGGCAAGGTAATGTCACATCTTATGCCATCCGTGAAGGGAAAGGCTGATGGCAAGGAAGTCAATGAGATAGTGACTGAAATGCTCTCAACCCTCTGATCAGATTGGTGTGCGGTACGGTCGTCTCGGTCATGCGTGTCCAGTACGGCATCGGTGAGTCCGGTGCATCTCAAGGCCGGTGGTTGTGGAAATGTCTCACTTACAATCGTCCATGATGGTATGTCCCTTTCGGGGTATCCGCTACAACCCGTCCGCCATCACTGATCTCTCATCCGTGCTGTGTCCTCCATACGACATAATAGATGCCGACCAGCAGCGGGCGTTGTATTCGCGAGATCCGCACAACATGATAAGGCTCGAACATCCGATGCCATTAAGTACGGGCCAGGATGAGCGCGAACGCTACCGGACGGCAGCAACGATGTATCGTGATTGGCTTCGGGGTGGGATTCTCACCGAGGAAGACGAGCCGGTGCTGTATGTGCACGATCACAACTTTGAATACCGTGGGCGTCGTCACGTGCGCAGAGGACTCGTAGGTGCGGTGCGTTTAAGGCCCTGGTATGAGGGCGTGTTCCCGCACGAGCTCACAGGAACCAAGGCAAAACAGGATCGCCTTGAATTGATGCGTGCGTGTAGAGCCAGTTTCAGCTATCCGCTCGGATTGTATGAAGACTCGAGTGGGACCGTGGCTGACCTGCTGAACGCCTCCGTAGATGATCGCCCGCCCGATGTTACAGCTTGCGAGTCTGCCGATGGCCATCAGGTCTGGGTGATCCGCGATCCTGAGATTCTTGAGGGCATTGGAGCAGCCCTTGGTTCCGAGTCTATCTATATTGCCGATGGGCATCACCGTTATGAGACGGGACTCGTGTATCAGGGGGAACGCAGGGCTGAGGAGGGGAACCCATCGCGGCTTCACGCGTATGACTTCATCCCAATGACCCTCACGGCCTTTCGCGACCCTGGTCTGTTCATCTCGCCCGTGTATCGCGTGCTCTCAGGGATTGATTTGCCAGACCCGGACGAAATTGAGAGACGTCTGGGCGAGTACTTCTCGATCGATTACATCGCACTGGAGGACGTGATTGAACGTGCTGTGCCTGTGGATAAGATGGCGCTGATGGCAGCCGTCGGGTTGCGTGAGGGTTATTCGGCTGAGTTGCGCCCGCGATCGGGGGTCGACCTGGGCTCTCTCGTCCCTGGAGAACACTCAAGCGAGTATCGCACGTTTAATGTCAGCATCCTCAATCACGTCGTCATGGCCCGGGCTCTCGGGATAAACCCTGATGGAGAAGGCGTGTCCTACAGTCCTGATCTGGTTGGGGTCATTCACGCTGTGCAGAATGATGAGGCCCGGATGGCCTTTCTGCTGGCTCCGCCGGATCCTCTACTGGTCAAGAAGATAGCTGACCAGATGGAGCGCATGCCCCGCAAGTCGACCTACTTCTATCCAAAACCGCCGACTGGGCTGGTTGCGTACCCATTCGACTAGGACGGCAGGTCGATCAGGCTGACCGTTCTCGCCGAGTGGATGTTGGGGATGGCGAGGATGACGTTCCTCTGCGAATCGCCCAACGGCTCATCAAGCGCCATCACGAACAATGCTTCGCCCCGTGGTGCGAGTCTGCTCAAGTGCATTGAACTGATGTTGATGCTCGCCTGACCCAATACCGTGCCGATAGCCCCGACCAGTCCAGGGCCGTCGATGTGATCACAGAGCAGGAAATGGCCCTCGGTGGGGCTGATGTCCATCCAGAATCTGTTGACCCGCACAATGCGTGTTTCGCCTTCACGGACAGTCCCCGAGACCGATGTTGATCCCTTATCCGTCTCCAGTGTAACCGTGAGTAGATTCGAGTAGTTGACGCATTCAGGATCAAATTCCTCAACGATCTTCAGGCCACGCTGTAGGGCGACAAGCTCTGCATTTACGAGATTCACGCGTTCTTCGGTTGCTTGTTGCAGGATGCCGGCGATGACGCCCGCCTTCAGTGGTTCGCAGGTGTCCTGTTGCAGTTCGCCAGCGTAATGAACGGTTACCTTTCGTATCTGACCCTCCATGAGTTGGCTGGCGAAGCTGCCCACCACTGTGCTCATGTGCACATACGGCAGAAGTTCGGGCGAGGCATGGGGCACGTTCACCGCGTACTTACTGATTTGTCCGTCGAGCACCGTGAGAACCTGATCTGCGATATCCACTGATACGTTGGTCTGTGCCTCGACGGTTGAGGCACCCAGGTGCGGCGTCAACACACAGCGGGGGGCGGTCAGCAGAGGACTATCCACCGGGGGTTCCTCTCCGAAGACATCGAAGGCGGCGCCCGCGATACGGCCCTCTTCGAGCGCGGCTGCTACGGCGGCCTCATCCACCACACCTCCGCGTGCGCAATTGATGATTCGGACCGTGGGTTTCACGATCTCAAGCTCAGGAGTTCCTATCAGATTTCGGGTTGCCGGGGTCAGTGGAACGTGCAGAGATACGTAGTCGGCCCTACTCAGCAATTCATCAAGCGTGACTATCGTTACCTTGTAGGAACGCGCATACTCTGCGGAGATATATGGATCGAAGGCGATAGTGTGCATCTCGAAGGCTTGTGCTCTTACGGCTACCTGCGTGCCTATTTGCCCCAATCCTACGATTCCCAACGTCTTGTGTCTAAGCTCCGAACCCATAAGTCTGTTGCGAGCCCACACACCCTTCCGCATCTCTGTATCAGCGAGGGTCACGTTCCGTGCCAGCGTGAGCATCAGTGCCATGGTGTGTTCCGCAGCGGAAACGGTGTTGCCCGCCGGAGCGTTGACGACCACTATGCCACGCCGCGTAGCGGCCTCGACATCGATATTGTCCACGCCGACCCCCGCACGGCCTATGACGCGCAGGCTTCGACCGTGCTCAATGATTTGGGCAGTTACCCTCGTCTGGCTCCTGACCACGAGGGCGTCGTAGGACGCTATTTCGTCGCACAACTCTTCCGTGGAAAGCTTCGCTTTCACATCCACGGTGGCGCACTTTCTGAGCCGGGCAACGCCTTCATCTGCGATGGGATCTGCGACGAGTATCCTCATGTGTACCCCCTCATCATGACCGCGGTAACATAGCCACGCACTATCGTGTCATTCTATAACAACGCCGGACTATTGTCGTGCGAGAAGTGTCTCCTGAAGACGCCGTTCAGCGATGGAAGCGTCGCTGATGAAAGGGCTGCTCCAGGAAGGTCATCGCGTGTCCTGGGTCAGGTTCTGGCCTACTTGACAGGCTGATCCTCCTGCATCTTCGGAGTGTACAGGCCAGCATCCCTAGTTCAGTCTGACACGTACGAACACCCGTCTCCCAACCTTTACCACAGAGCCATCCCGAACGGGTACGGTCAGTTCGCCTACCTTGTTGCCATCGATCTCGACAGCGTTTTGCGCCACCAGTCGCTTGAATTCACTTGTGCTCTTGACGTGACCACCCTCCACCAGTGGACGGCAAAGGTCGACTCTTACGTCGTCGCCGTCCGGAATGCCGGTGACGAATACTTCCGGCATCTCATCGGGGAGCTCATGCATCTGATGCACGCGTGTGAAATGCGCTTCGGCCTGATCAGCCTCTTCGGCGCCGTGAAACTGGCTCGTGATCTCCGACGCCAATCTCTTCTTGGCGTCCATTGGATTTGCGGTACCTGAGGCGAAGGATTCCTTCATTTCTCTCATTTCCTCGTCACTCACATCCGTGACGAGTTCGAAGTAATCCAGGATGAGCGAGTCGTCGAGCGACATAACTTTCCCGTACATCTGTCCCGGTGGCTCGGCTACGCCGATGTAGTTGCCGAGGCTCTTACTCATCTTACTCTTGCCGTCGGTACCCACGAGAATAGGAGTGAAAAACACCTGCTGGGCATTCTGTCCCATCATCTGCTGGAGTTCTCGCCCGAGGAGACAGTTGAACTTCTGATCCGTGCCTCCGAACTCGACATCCGAATTAATGGCGTAGGAGTCGTACGCCTGCAGCAGGGGATAGAGCATTTCGCACAGCGAGATCGGGTTCCCAGTCGTGTATCGTTTGTTGAAATCCTCCCTCGCGAGTATCTGTGCAACAGTGAAACGTGCAGTGAGTCGGATGACCGTATCAAGCGTGAAATCGGAGAACCATTCAGTCTGCCAGCGCACCTCTGTACGATCCTTGTCCACCACCCTGAAGAACTGTTCCATGTAGGTTTGCGCGTTCTCCTCGATCTGTGCCTCCGTGAGCATTGGTCTGGTGGCTGACTGGCCGCTGGGATCACCGATTCGAGCAGTCCAGTTGCCTACGATTAGGATGACCTTGTGGCCGAGTTCCTGGAGTTGACGCAGCTTGCGCAATCCCACTACATGGCCGAGGTGTATGTCCGGAGAACTGGGGTCGAAACCCTCCTTGAGCCGTGCGGGCGTGCCGCGGTTGAGAAGATCGGTGAATTCGTGCTCCGGGATGATTTCTGCAACTCCACGGCGCAGCAGGAAATCTCTTCGTGCCGGCGGCAGATCACGTAGCAGCGTTACCTTGGCAGTATCACTCATTTGTTGCTATCCCCCAGGATTGTTCGAGTTTCCACCACGTCCCGGTTAATCTGGGACACGAGTTCGTCCCGGTCCCGGAACGCGATCTCCTGCCTTATGAAGGCGACAAACTCGATTGTAAGCGGCGCTCCGTAGACTTGCCCTTCGAAATCGAGAATGTGGGTCTCCACAACGCGTTCTGAGTGACCGAAGGTGGGTCGAAAACCGATGTTGGTGACGGATGCGAACTGGCCGTCTGGTACGTGCGCGATAGTAGCATAAACGCCATCACGCGGCAACGCGCGTTTGGAACAGATGTCCAGGTTAGCGGTCGGGAAACCAATCGAGGCGCCACGCTTGCTGGTTGATCCGACCGTGCCGCTTAGCGTGTATCTCCGACCGAGCATCCGCGTAGCGGTACCGATATCTCCTGCGGACAGTGCTCCGCGTATAACGGTACTGCTCACCACCTGGCCATCGATCATGTAGGGAGGAACAACCTCGACGGTGTAGCCGACTTGCGTGCCTAGTGCCTCAAGAGCTTCAGCCGTACCTGCCCGGTTCTTGCCCAGCACGAAGTCAGGGCCCAGGAGCAACCCGCGCATGTGCAGGTGTGAGACGAGCATTCGGACGAATTCGAGCGGCGAGTATTCGCTGATCTCGCGTGTGAAGGTGAGAGGCACGGTCAACGGTACGCCGCTCTTACGTATGCAATGCACGCGTTCGTCGATACTCATCAGCAACGGAAGATGCATGTCCGGTCGCAACACTTCGAGGGGATGTGGATTGAAGGTCACGACCCCCGGGCACAACCCACGTGCCCGCGCACGTTCCACGAGTGTTTCGATTAAGGACTGGTGTCCCAGATGGACCCCGTCGAATACGCCGAGTGTGAGCAGCGTGTGTGTCTCAGGAGTATGCTGTGACAATTCCTCGGTAGCTGTGCTCATCGGTGGTCCACGACGTCCGACGACCGTCTGGTCTGCAAGTACACCCGCGACTTATCCGGCGCAGTAATCCGTCTCGTCGAATAGCCTATGCGATTGCCACATACCCGTCAAGAAACCGTCGTGTGCGACGTCTCGAACACATCCAGGGCGCTGTGTGGATTCAGCTTGACAATTACGAGATCCCCTCTTTACAATCGTCTCAAAGTAAGGGAAGATCGGTCGTCTTGAGGCAATGAACACCTTCCGGGTACGCTTCGTCTATTGGGTCTACTTTTATCGCACCGTCACGCCCGGGAGCGGTCTTGCCACGTAACGCACAGAGATAGCAGGTAGCAGGTAAGTGAGAAAGGACCCTCCCGCCGGGAGGGTCCTTTGTTTGTGTATACCGCCGGACGGCTGAAGAAGCAGTCCGGACGAACAGAATGGAGGGATCGCGATGATCATCATGAAGACGGACGCCACAGAGGAGGATATCGAGCGGGTCGTTGAGGAGATTCGACGCAGCGGACTGCGTGCGGACGTATCGCGTGGCGATTATATGACAGTCATTGGCCCGGTCGGTGACGAACGAAGGCTTCCCTTTGATCGGTTGGCAACACTGCCGGGTGTCAAAGAAGCCAATCGCGTTGAGTCACCGTACAAGCTCATCAGTCGTGAGTATGCGCGGTTCTTTGGCGAGCCCGGAGCGCACAGGACCGTCGTGATTGGTGATGTGCGAGTCGGGAACGGAGAACCCGTTATCATCGCGGGACCGTGTGCGGTCGAAAGCCGCGCGCAGCTCATGCGTATCGCTGAGGAAGTCAAGAAGGCCGGAGCGCATGTGCTTCGCGGCGGCGTCTTCAAGCCGCGAAGCTCGGTGCACTCCTTTCAGGGTCTTGGCGCCACTGGCAGCGAAGAAGCAGAAGAGGCACTACGCTGGTTGCGTGAGGCTGGAGACGCCTTCGATATGCCGGTTGTGACGGAGATCAGGGGAGAGTCCATGGTCGAACTTGTAGCAAAATATGTGGATATCATGCATATTGGCGCACGAAATATGTATGATCAGGACCTGCTTGTCGCGGTAGCCTGCCAGCAGAAACCGGTACTGATCAAGAGACATTTTGGAGCCAGCATCGAAGAACTGCTTTCGTTCAGTGAATACGTCGCTGCCGAAGGGAACAAAGACATCATTCTTTGCGAGCGGGGGATCGTGCCTATGGGCAAGGGTAAGAGCTTCACCAGGTATACCCTCGACCTTGCCGCCATACCAGTGATCCATGAGGAGACGTATCTTCCGGTCATACTTGATCCGAGCCATGGGACCGGGCGACGTGATCTGATACTCCCGATGAGTTGCGCTGCGGTTGCTGCCGGGGCTGATGGCCTTATGATCGAGGCGCACTACGATCCATCGGAGGCCCTTGTCGACGGGCCGCAGATGGTAACTCCGGATGAATTGAAGGAGATCATTGAGACGTGCGGTCGACTGCGCAGGACGATGGCACCACAGAATTGAGATGAAGACGCTGGAAGTCAGGTGTTCCGACAACCCGTATCGTATGTTGATCGGTGCCGGCGCTTTGGAAATGGTTGCGGATGAACTTATCCGACTCGGCTTTTCCGGGACCGTCGTGGTTGTAACAGACGAGACAGTTGCAGGCTTGTTCGGCGCATGCCTTGAAGAGTACTTGCGGCGAGGGGGCCTGTTGCCGCAGTTGGAGGTGATTTCCCCGGGAGAAGCACAGAAGAATCTTGAGACCGCCAGCGCACTGTACAGTCGTCTCAATGATCTTGGCGCCGAGCGGTCGACCCCGATGCTGGCTCTGGGCGGCGGTGTAATCGGTGATCTTACCGGTTTCGTTGCGGCGACCTATTTTCGTGGTTTGCCGCTGGTTCATGTGCCTACCACCCTTGTTGCCCAGGTTGACAGCAGCATCGGCGGCAAAGTCGCAGTGAATCACGGGAGACTCAAGAACAACATCGGCTCGTTCTACCAGCCTGCATCGGTGGTTGCCGACACCGCTTCGCTGTTGCATCTTCCCGAGCGGGAGTATCGCAACGGGCTCGCGGAGGTAATCAAGAGCGCGATGATTCGTGATGCACAGTTCTTCGGGTACCTCGAGTCGAACATTGAGCGGGTCGTGGCGCGGGATAGTGAAACCTTGGAGTACGTGGTTGCAGTGACCGCCGGCATCAAGGCAACGGTCGTCGAAGAAGATGAAAAGGATATGGGTTTGCGCAATATCCTGAACTTTGGTCATACCGTCGGGCATGGAATAGAGACGGCTTCGGCCTTCTCTATTGCTCACGGTGAGGCCGTGGCGATCGGCATGGTTGCTGCAACCCGTATAGCCTCGTCGATGCAAATCATGTCGGCATCGTGTTGCGAGCGGCTGAAGACACTGCTTCAAAGAGCAGGCCTTCCGGTCGCAGTTCCGCTTCACGTGGACAGGGATGACGTGGTCGATGCGATGATGCACGATAAGAAGAGGGTGAAAGGGCGCCTGCGGTTCATCCTGCCTGTAAGCATAGGCGAGGTTCAGATTCGTGATGACGTGCCTGCTGAGCAGGTATACCAGACGCTGGAGGCATTGTATGCAGGGACCTGATATCTGTGCATGCATCACAGATGCAGCCGATCTGCCAGCTGCCATGGATGTAAGGGAACTGGTCTCCTACTACGAGGTGCGAATAGACCTTATCGGCGAGCGGTGGACCGAATTAGTCGCGTCACTGTCACTTCCATGGATTGCCTGCAATCGGCTTGTGTCGCAGGGTGGCGCCTGTACACAGTCAGAGGATCTGAGAATGGCCTCATTGGGGCAGGCGGTGGATCTCGGTGCGGCGATCGTTGATATCGAGCTCGACGCGCCGGGTTTGGATGAATTGGTAGAGAGTACGAAGGGAAGGGCGACTGTACTGGTTTCACACCACGATATGAAGAAGACCGATGACATGGACACTCTCGCAGCAATCGTGGAGAAACAGAGGGCAGCCGGAGCTGATATCTGCAAGCTCGTAACCACAGCCTGCGGGTTCGGTGATAACATCACCCTTCTCCGCCTTACACGGAGATTCTCCAGCGTGCCTCTGGTCGCTTTCGCGATGGGAGAACACGGGACTGTGAGCCGTGTGCTCGCACCAGTGGCGGGTGCCCGGTTCACCTATGCATCACTTGCCGCCGGGCGTGAGGCAGCGCCGGGACAGCTGACGGTTCGAGAACTGATGGCAATATATGAGGCTATGGGGGTCAGGTAAATGCACATCTCAGGCGCAACTGCCGTATACGGCATTGTGGGTGATCCTGTCGCGCATTCCCTGTCGCCCTCGATGCAGAACGCTGCGTTCGAGGCTGTCGGTCTCGACTGTGTGTATGTGCCGTTCCTGTTGACAAGAGGTGCTGCTGACGTGGCTGCGGTTGCAGTGAGGCGGATGGGCCTGTGCGGGCTCAACGTTACAGTGCCGCACAAAGTGGACATAATACCATTTCTGGATTCCCTCGACCCGTCGGCACAGAGAGTTGGTGCCGTGAACACGGTGGTGAAAGAGGAAGGGAAGCTGAGGGGATACAACACCGACGCCCCCGGGTTCGCTCGCTCACTGGATTCCTTCGGTGTCGATGTCAAGTGCAAGGAGGTTCTGGTTCTTGGGGCTGGAGGAGCGGCCAGGGCAGTAGTTTCTTCTCTGCTTGAGCTGGGCGCCAGGGTCGTTGTGCTGAATAGGGACGTCGCGCGTGCGCAGAGGCTTGCCCGGGATGTTGCTGCCGAGATGGATTGTGGTATTGCCTGCGGCACAATCAGTGATTCCTGCCTTGAGGAGCACATGCCCGGTTGTGCCTTGCTGGTAAATACCACGAGCGTGGGCATGTATCCCAACTGCCAGGAGTCGCCTTGCCCGCCGCGTTTCTTTCACCGGGATCTCACCGTGTGCGATATCGTATACAACCCCATTGACACGCTGTTGCTCAGCGAGGCGAGGAAGTGTGGGGCGCGCGTTATCACAGGGGACGAAATGCTGGTGCAGCAGGGTGCTCTGGCGTTTGAGTTATGGATGGGCATAACCGCACCCGTGGAAATCATGCGCTCGAAGGTGCGGGAGGAGCTTGGCCGTGGCGCGCAGTAACGTCGCGCTAATCGGGTTCATGGGAGCTGGAAAGTCAGCCGTGGGCAGAATGCTCGCAATCCGGACGAACAGGTCGTTCGTCGAGACGGATTCGCTCGTGGAAGAATACGCAGAGACGTCGATCGCGGACATCTTCTCCCGTTTCGGAGAGGAGCGTTTTCGCGATCTTGAGGCTGAGGTAGTCTCCCGAGTGGCGCAGATGACCGATACGGTCATCTCGTGCGGTGGCGGTGTGGCATTGCGTGAACAGAACGTTGCTTGGCTGAAAACGTCATCGGTGGTGGTCTTTCTGGATGTGACGCCTGAGACCGTGCTGCAGAGGATTGGTCCGGGATCGAAGATTCGACCGCTGCTTGACGGGCCGGATCGTGACTCTCGGGTCAGGCACTTGATGGAAGAGCGACAACCCATCTACTGCGCCGCTGCGGACATCACCGTGCAGACCGACCGTATCCCGATCGACCATGTGGTAGAAAGAGTTGAGGAAGAGTTGGTGCGCGTATGAAGGTCATTGTTAAGCGTAGTGATGTTGCCGGGATGGTGGTTATTCCGGGCTCGAAGAGCTACACCATTCGTGCGGTGATGTGCGCGGCGATGGCCAAGGGCGAAAGCATCATAGAGAATGCGCTCGAGTCAGAAGATACACACGCAGTCCTGGAGTGTGTTCGTGCGCTCGGGGCCGACGTGTCCCGGTCGTCACGCGGTTTGCTGGTGCATGGCACCGATCTGCATGAATCCGTTAACCCGCTGTGGTGTCGGGAATCCGGCGCGACACTTCGTTTCCTTGCTGCAGTTGCCGCCACGATCCCCGGAAGATCGGTGCTGCGCTGTGCTCCTTCGCTTGCCCGGCGTCCGATGGGGCCGTTGCTGGATGCGATTCGGCAGCTTGGTGTGAAGTGCAGCTTCGATGTAGCCGACGGCGAACTCGTTGTGGAGGGACGTCGGGCGCAATCGTCTCGGGTGATGCTCCGTGGGGACATCAGTTCGCAGTTCGTCTCGGCCATGCTCCTTTCGGGACCGCGATATGCCGGCGGACTTCATGTGCACGTCGCGTCGTCGCTGGTGTCTGAGCGCTATTTGCAGATGACCGTCCAGTGCATGCGCCGGTTTGGTGCTGGAGTGAGGGTTCTGGAAGGAGAACGCGCGTTCTTCGTGCCCGGTGGGGGATATACGCCGACCGACTATGTGGTGGAAGGCGATTGGTCTGCGGCGGCTGCAATTCTTGCTCTGGGAACCCTGTCCGGGAAAGTGGGGGCATCCGGTTTGGATACGGCAAGCGTGCAGGCTGACGCTGCCATGGTCAGTCTCCTTCAACTCATGGGAGCTTCGGTGACTACGCATTCGCACGGGGTGACTACAGAGAAGACCAGTCTTCATGCGTGTACGTTCGACCTTGAGGAGTCGATAGACCTGCTTCCGGTGGCCTGTGTGCTCGCAGCGGTGGCGGAAGGCGTCACCCGGTTCACACGAATCGGTCGCGCGCGTGACAAAGAGTCAGATCGCGTTGCAGCGATGGCGGATGGGTTGCGACTGCTTGGAATTCGGGTCGAAGTCGATGCCGACGAGATGCGGGTGTGGGGTGGCACTGCACAGGGTGGCGTGGTATCTTCAGCAGGCGACCATCGCGTCGCAATGGCGTTTGGCGTCCTTGGGACAGTCGTTGGCGACATCACGATTGAAGATGCCGGCTGTGTCTCAAAGACGTACCCATCTTTCTGGGAGACCATGGAGCAGCTTGGAGTGGAGGTGCACTACTTTGAGCAATAGCATCGGCAGGTTGTTTCGCGTTACGAGTTTTGGGGAGAGCCATGGTCCCGTAGTAGGCGTGGTGGTTGATGGCTGCCCCGCGGGACTCAGTGTGGATCAGGGGACCATCCAAAGAGATCTCGATCGGCGGCGAGCTGTCGGACAGGCTGGCGCAACACCACGCAGGGAGGCCGATGCGGTACGCATACTCTCTGGTATGTACGAGGGGTGCACCACTGGCGCTCCCGTATGTATGGTCATCGACAATGCGAATGTGGAATCCAGTAATTACCTGCCTTATCCGCGAACGCCACGCCCCGGGCACGCAGATTTCACGGCCAAAATCAGGTATGGCGGCTTCAACGATCCAAGGGGAGGCGGCCGTTTTTCCGGGCGTATAACGGCTGGATTTGTGATGGCTGGAGCGCTCGCCCGTGCGGCGCTGGGACGCATTGGTGTTGAGGTTCATGCACACACAGTCGCCATCGGTGAAGTTGAAGCACCGGTATGTGAGCCCACAAGGGTGAGGGAGCTCAATCGACGCAATGCGCTGTCCTGTTGCGACGACCGCAGTGCAGAATCGATGGTTCAGCACATCAGTGAGGCGGAGGCACGTGGCGATAGTGTGGGAGGAGTGGTGGAATGTGTCGTTCTTGGCCTGCCCCCTGGAGTGGGTGAGCCGGTCTTTTCCGGACTTGAGTCGGAGATTTCCCACGCCGTGTTCTCGATTCCTGCGGTCAAGGGAATCGAATTTGGTGGAGGCTTCGCGTTGTCCCGTCTGCATGGATCTGCGGCAAATGATCCGTATGAGTTCTGTGGTGACTCGGTCAGGAGCGTGAAGAACGACTCCGGCGGTATACTGGGTGGACTGTCTACCGGAATGCCCCTGGTGCTGCGTGCGGCTTTCAAACCGACTCCTTCGATTTCCCTTCCTCAACAGACGGTTGACCTTGAGGAGAGAACAACCGCGGAACTGATAGTGAGAGGTCGGCATGATGCGTGCATTGTGCCGCGCGGGGTTGTGGTGGTGGAATCGATGGTGGCATGTGTGCTCTGCGACCTTTGCCTGAGGCGAGGGTTGATTCCAGGAGTGATGGTATGAGTATTGATGAGCTTCGTGAGAGATTTGATACGACTGATAGAGAACTCGTTCGCCTTCTGGCAGAGCGGTTCAAACTCTCGCGTGCGATTGGAGAAGTGAAAGAGCAGCTGGGACTACCGGTTCTGGATGCTGCGAGAGAGCAGTTGGTACTGGAGCGTGTTCGTGATCTCGCATCCGAATTCGGAGTAGATGCGCAGGATATCGAAGGTGTGTACAGGCGAGTGATCGATGTTTCCAGGTCGGTACAACATACGACCGTGGCGTTTCAGGGCGAACCGGGAGCGTTTAGTGAAGAGGCGGCGCTGGAATTCTTCGGTCGCGCAGTGACTACCTGCTCATGCGAGAGTTTCGATGACGTATTCAGTTCGGTTGCGGAGGAACGCACGCGGTTTGGAATCGTGCCGGTTGAGAACTCTTCCGAGGGTAGTATAAGCAGGGTCTATGATCTGTTCATGGATCACGATGTGCGTGTCTGTGGCGAGACGGCCCTGCGTATCGTGCACTGTCTGATCGCGCATCGTAACGCTACGCTCGGTGGAATACGCCGCGTCTATTCCCATCCTCAGGCGCTGGGCCAGTGCCGCTCGTTCCTGTCGCATCTCGGATGTGAACTCATTCCTGCGTACGATACTGCAGGAAGCGTGAAAATGATCAGCGAGGAACCGGCGTGTGATGCGGGGGCTGTGGCAGGGGCGCGCGCTGCTGAACTGTATGGCATGAAGGTGATTGCCACTGGCATTGAGGACAGCAGGAATAACTACACCAGGTTCTTCATTCTCTCCAAACGGGACGTGCCTCCTTCAGGTGGGGATAAGACATCGATCGTGTTTTCGGTCAGGCATGAACCAGGCGCCCTGTATGCGGCTCTCCGGGTTCTTGCAGAGCGGGGTGTCAACCTGACCAAGATCGAGTCGCGCCCCACTCGGCAGCAGCCGTGGGAGTACAATTTCTACCTTGATTTCGAGGGTCATCGCCTGGAGCCCGATTTCGACGCTGCGCTCAAAAGTATTGAGCCGTACTGTATCTTCGTCAGAGTGCTTGGCTCGTACCCTAAAGCGAAGCCGGTATGGAAGACACTATGAAGATTGCCATTGTTGGAGCCGCAGGAAAGCTGGGAAGCTGGTTCGCTACCTTGCTGCATCAGCATGGTCATGAACTCGTACTGGTGGGACGTCGACGGGAGCCTCTCGAATTGCTGGCTACACGTATGGATCGTTGCGTGGTGGGACAGCTCGAGGATTTGGCATCCACGGACCTCGTTATTGTATCGGTTCCCATGGATGTGGTGGAACGTGTCATCGCGGAACTTGGGCTTCATGTCCGTGAATCCCAACCCGTCATAGACCTCAGCTCGCTCAAGCGTGCGCCTCAGGGTGCGGCAGATGCTCACATGGCACATGCGTGCTTCCTCGGAGTTCATCCCATGTTCGGCTCAGGCGCAGAGAGTCTCTCGGGTCACAACGTGATCCTTGTCCCGGACAATCCAAGTGCCGAAGCGCTCGCTACCAAGGTGCGCGAGTACGTTGAACCCCTTGGCGCACATGTAGTCTCGATGGACGTTGAGACACATGATGATCTGATGTCAGTGGTTCTCGGGTTGCCTGCACTGGTTGTAGCTGCGGTCGCACGTTCAGTGCTGGCTGGTGGCCGGTTCGGAATGGCACGAGAGGTAAGCGGCACGTCGCTTGAAGTACTGGCTTCGCTGACAGAAAGCATGCTGTGCGAGGGGAGCGAGCTGTACGGCACGCTCCTGGCAGCATTGCCGTCCGCCTCTGAGGTCGCCGGCGCCCTGCAGGATAGTGCCGCCCATTTCGCCCGACTGGTTGAGACACGCGATCGAACTGCGCTGATCGAAGAGTTTTCTTCGCTCGGACGACAACTGGAGCAGGTCGATCACCGTGCGGGCGATGCCTATGCGCGCATGTACGCTATGCTGGAAGCCCTGAAGCGTTATCCGCCTACTCCAGCGTCCTCTTCAATGGAGGCAGGCCTGCTACCTCCCGCAGACTGTTGATCAGGTACACGAAGTTTTCAAACGGCACGTCCGGCGGCACGAAATGGTCGACCGACGGGAAGTATCCTCCGGTTTCGAGAAGGTATGGCACCTTTGAGAGTACCTCATTCCGTATTGCACTCTTGTCTTTGAGCAGAGCACGCTTGTCGATATTGCCACCCAGTATGACATCCTTTCCGTACTTCTTGCGCAATTCCACTGCGTCATTACCTGCGGCGCACTCGAGCGGCCAGAAGAAATTGATGCCGCTTTCAAGCCAAAGGGGAATGAGCTGATTCAAACCCCCGTCGCTGTCGACGAAGATGATATCGATACCCTTGGAACGCAGCATGTCTGTGATTACCCGATAACGTGGCATCATGAACTGCCGAAACATCCTCGGGGATATCAATGGCCCTGACTTGAATGCCATGTCCTCCCAGAACATCGCTCCGTCGGCCCGTATATCCTGCAGTGCCCGGGTGAGGCAGGAAACCTCCATCTCGCATAGCGTGTCCATCATATCCTCGATGAGTCCCGGGTCGTCATGCAATGCGAACAGGAGCGGCTCCAGCCCCATCCATTCTCGTAGGAATCCGAAAAAGCTGCCGACATTCAGCAGCAGCGGTTCATCCTTAGCGTTCATCCGCTCAACGTAACTCTGCCAGTCTGCGGGGAACCGTGCCGGGTCGTTGGGGCTCAGCCTCTTCTTATACTCCTGCCACGTGGCACGGTCTTTCACCGGGTGGTCCAGGTACATCGGCATCTTCTGGGGGTCTCTCTTATCGATTCTCACCACCTGGCCACCTTCATTTACAAGAGTGATAGTGTGTTCGTCCTCCGAGAGTTTCCTGGTCTCGTAGGTCGGCAGTATAGGTGGTATGGCATATACGTAAGTTCTATCCAGGACCTGAAGTCGCTTGTCCATGAAGAGTCCGGTTTGAATCTCCCGGAGGACACGTATGTGATCAAATTCGAAGTAAGCGCGCAAGGAGCGTGAATCACGCAATTCAGCCGGAGCGCCACGATTGACCCAGACCTCCGGTGTTTCCATCCAGAAGTCATTCAACCACGGGGCAAGAAGACAGAGATCGCCTGTTCGTTTGAATCTGCATATATCCAGGAACCGTTGTCTGGTGGACTCCGTCATCTGGTCTGCTCTCCCGTCTGTTCTTACCGCGCCGCCAGTTTCTCAGCCTCCTGCACTGCCGAGGCACAATCCTCGGCGAAGCCTTCGGCGCCTATCTGATCCGCGTATTCACGCGTAATTGGCGCGCCCCCTATCATCACCTTCACCCTATCTCTCAGGCCCGCTTTGTCAAGGGCATCGATTACCTCCGGCATGTTCGTCATCGAGATTGTCAACAGCGCGGACATGCCCAGTATGTCCGGGGAATGCTGTCTCACGGCATCAACGAATGTGGTCGCCGGCACGTCGACCCCAAGGTCCACGACCTCAAATCCACCACACTCCAGCATTATGCGCACGATGTTCTTGCCTATATCGTGGAGATCCCCTTCAACCGTTCCAAGTACGATTCTTCCCTTTCTGTGAGTGTCGCCGGCGGCCAGGTGCGGTTTCAACTCCCCTACACCTCTGTCCATCGCCCTGCACGCTATGAGCACCTCGGGAAGAAAGACCTCACCATCCTTGAACAGATCTCCAAGGTGCTGGATGCCCGGCACGAGTGCCTCGTCAAGAATGCTCATTGCAGGGACTCCCTCTTGCAGAGCCTGCTTGACCAGTGCGACTGTCTGCTCGTCATCCCCGTTCTGCACCGAAGTGGCGAGTATTTCGGGATCCCATGCCATGAGTTGACCTCCTTGTGTCGATGCTGTGGCCGTCTGTCGGGACTGGTGCACAGTGTCGATTCAACACCTGAATCGCCATTGTATGACAGTGTCGATTGAATGCGCAACGTGAATCCATGCCGCTACAAAACGCGTGAGACGTGTTTGCCTGGGGCCGCGTTTTAGGGCACAATGTCGGATTGACTGAAGTCGAACGAAAGGAGAAGCATGCGAGAAGTCGTTATAGTCAGTGGCTGTCGGACTGCCATAGGTGCATTTGGTGGGAGCCTCAAGGACGTACCCGCCATCGATCTTGGATCTCTGGTGATGCGCGAAGCGCTACGACGCGCGGGTCTTCGCCCGCGCACGGGGGATTGGTTCCGGGATGTCAGCCCGGATCGTGTGAAGGACGATGGTGTCATAGATCTGGAACAGCGGTTCTACAAATATGATGAGGGCCTGCGAGAGGTGCAGGTTGATGAGGTTGTGATGGGCAACGTGCTCCAGGCCGGCCTTGGACAGAACTCAGCACGTCAGGCATCCATCAGGGCCGGCATACCGAAGGAGACGCCTGCATATACCGTCAACAAAGTCTGTGGATCGGGGCTCAAAGCGATCACGGTAGGTGCTCAACCCATTATGCTCGGTGAGGCAGATGTGGTGGTTGCAGGAGGAATGGAGAGCATGAGCTGTGCTCCATATGGACTTCCGAAGGCGCGCTGGGGGTACCGCATGGATGTCGAGGGAGTCGGAGAGCTTCGGGACCTGATGGTCTTCGATGGCCTTTGGGAGATATTCTATGGCTTCCACATGGGTAACACTGCGGAGGAGGTGGCGGCACGTTACGGGATCAGTCGCGAGGATCAGGATGAAGTAGGAGCGATGAGTCATCAGCGAGCTCGCGCGGCGATTACCGAAGGCCTGTTCAAAGGTGAGATCGTGCCAGTTGAACTGCCCCAGCGCAAGGGTGATCCAATCGTGTTCGATACTGATGAACGCCCCATGGATACCACCAAGGAAAGGATGGCCAATCTGAAACCGGCGTTTCGTCCGAACGGAACCGTCACTGCGGGCAACTCTTCCGGCATCAATGATGCAGCTGCGGCTGTGGTCATGATGACCCGTGAGAAGGCAGACGAGCTTGGTCTGAAGCCCATCGTGAGCCTTAAGTCGTTTGGCTCAGGCGGTGTGGACCCCAAGTACATGGGTATCGGCCCAATCCCCGCAATCCGCAAGGCGCTGGCGCGTGCGGGCCTGAATGTATCCGACCTGGATGTTGTTGAGTTGAATGAGGCGTTCGCTGCTCAGGCTATCGCCTGCGTGCGCGAGCTTGGCTTCGACTGGGACAAGACGAATCCTCACGGAAGTGGTATCTCTCTGGGTCACCCGATCGGCTGCACGGGGGCTCGCCAGGTAGTCACGTTGATGCACGACATGATGCATCGTGGATTACGCTACGGACTTGTGAGCATGTGCATCGGTGGGGGTCAGGGCATGGCGGCGATATTCGAGAGGGCAGCTGACTAGCTGCCCTTCTTGGAATAGTCCGGACACCAAGTGGCATGGGGGCGCTCGCGCCGGTGACAGGCACTGCGCCAGTTCCATTTACAGCTTTCGCATAGAATGACATTGAGACCCAGTGCCCGCCTGAAGCGGATGCGCATGAGATCGAGCCGGCTTGGTCCTTTGCCTGTCATGGTCTGTCCTGCCCCTTGACACCGGCTACTCCTGGCCGGGCCGTCAGGGTCTCCCGGGATTATATATCCTTGGTGAGGTTGGCCAGAAACTCGGCATTGTTTCGCGACTTGGCCATGCGTTGCAGCACGCGTTCCGTTGCCTCTCCGAGATTCTGAGTGTCGTCGCTTAGCATGCTCACCATGCGGCGCAGCAGCCATACCTGTCGCAGGGTCTCAGAATCGAGCAGGAGTTCCTCTCTACGTGTGCCACTGGGGGTGATGTTGATTGCGGGGAACATGCGGCGCTCAGACATCTTTCTGTCCAGATGCAGTTCCATGTTGCCGGTGCCCTTGAATTCTTCGTATATGAGCTCATCCATTCTGCTACCGGTGTCGACAAGGCACGTAGCGATGATAGTGAGGCTGCCGCCCTGATCGGTGTTCCTTGCCGTTCCGAAGAAGCGCTTGGGCGGATGGAGTGCGGCGGAGTCGATGCCACCTGACAAGGTGCGGCCGCTTGCGGGCATGGCGAGGTTGTAGGCCCTGGTCAGACGCGTGATGCCGTCGAGCAGTACCACCACGTCTTTGCCAAGCTCGACGAGACGCTTGGAGCGCTCCAACGCAAGTTCGGCGACGCGAGTCTGTGTTTCGACAGGTTCGTCGAATGTCGCCGCAATTACCTCAGCATGGACGGACCGTCGTACGTCTGTCACCTCTTCCGGGCGCTCGCCGATCAGACAGACGATCAGGTGAACATCAGGATAATTCGTGGCTATGGCGTTTGCGATCTTCTTGAGCAGCACCGTCTTGCCTGCTTTGGGCGGCGAGACAATCAGGCCGCGCTGCCCGCGGCCAATAGGAGCGATCAGGTCGATAAGCCTTGTGGAGAGTTCATCAGGCATCGTCTCCAGTGTGAGTCGCTTGTCGGGAAACAGAGGCGTAAGCGAGCCAAATGTCGGACGTTTCTTGGCAGTCTCCGGGTCCAGACCGTTAATGCTTTCTACCCGCAGCAGGCCGTAGTACTTCTCTCCCTCCTTCGGAGGGCGCGCCTGACCGCACACGTGATCGCCATCGCGGAGATTGAACCTGCGAATCTGCGAATTGGATACGTACACATCGCTTGAGCCGCGGAGGAAGCTTTCCTGACGGAGGAAGCCGTAGCCCTCGCCCATTATCTCCAGAATGCCTTCAAGGAACAAATTTCCCTGCTGCTCTGCCTGAGCCTTCAGTATCTGGTTGATGAGGTCGGCCTTCTTCATGGCCGAGTATCCCGTCATCCCCTGTTCCTTTGCAATCGCCTCTACCTCTTCGCGATTCTTGCTCTCCAATAGCGCCATCGTAAGCATGATTCTCTCCCGGGTTGATTGATATGATGCGCGGCTATCTCTATGGAAGAATGCCGGCAGTGCCCATTACCTTGTTCCAGTCGTCGGCGAACCGCTTGATCCCGATTTCCGTCAACGGGTGTGCAACCATCTGTAGCAGAACCCCGTACGGGATAGTTGCAATGTGAGCGCCAGCCTTTGCGGCCGAGAGACAGTGTGCGGTGTGCCTGATGCTGGCGGCAATTACCTGGGTGGGACGGTTATAGTAGCTCAGGTAGTTCACGATGTCAACTACGAGTTGCATTCCGTCTTCCCCTATGTCGTCAAGCCGGCCGACAAAAGGACTCACGTAAGCCGCTCCAGCCTCGGAGGCCAGCATAGCCTGATTCAGCGAGAAGCAGAGTGTCATGTTGACCCTGATGCCATCCCTCGCTAGAATCGATGTTGCCTTGAGTCCCTGCGGTGTTGCAGGTATCTTGACGGCGATGTTCTCCGCCCACGTGATAATCTCACGTGCCTCGGCAACCATTGCGTCGGCATCCAGGCTGAGGACTTCGGTGGACACCGGGCCGGGAACGATCGCACAAATCTCCTTCACCAGAGATCTGTAGTCGACTTTTCCTTCCTTTGAGACAAGGCTCGGATTTGTGGTGACACCCGTCACGACTCCCAGTTCGACGCCATGGCGGATGTGCTCGAGATTCGCGGTATCAAGAAACAGGCGCATGGCAACCTCCTAATTGATCGGCAACGGTGACTGCGTTCCCTCCAGCATTACGGCATCCGCGGCACTGATTAACGACACGAACAGCGGGTGAGGTTGATCTGGTCGCGACCGGAACTCGGGGTGGAACTGGCATCCAATCATCCAGGCGTGATCCCTTAATTCGACTAACACGACCGCTTCATCATCAGCGGACAACCCGGATTGGACCAGTCCTGCATTCCTCAGTTGTGGCCGGTAGTGATTATTCAGTTCAAATGCGTGGCGGTGACGTTCATAAGTAAGGCCACTTCCATATGCTGCTGCCGCGCGGGTTCCTGCTGTCAGCTTACAGGGCAAAGTGCCACGCCTCAAGCCGGAGGAATCGCCGTCGACCGTGTGGTCAATAACCGGATGTGGAGTTGAGGGCGCAAACTCCGTTGAGTGTGCGCCTTCCAATCCTGCCACATTTCGGGCGTACTCAATAACGATAGAGTGCATTCCAGAGTTAATCCCCAGAAGAGGAATACCGTGGGTGCGTGCATATTCTACGGCGATAACAAGGCCCTCAATGCTCGAATAGTGTGAGCTGCCGGGAATCACAATTCCCTGGACACTTCGCAACGGGGCTGCGTTATTCTCCGCCAGCTCGCGAGAATCCACCCAGTGAAGTACCGGCTCGCGATCGTGTTTGAGGGCCGCATGTACAATCGCTTCTCTCACGGAGTAGTATGCGTCCCACAGTCTCACGTGTTCTCCGACAACGGCGATGTGAATTGGGTCATGCAGTTCTTTGAGGCGGTCAACAAGCGCCTGCCACTGATCGAGATCGGGTGTAGGGTTCGCAAGTCCCAATCTGTTGCAAAGATAGTCTCCAAGTCCGGCTTCTTCCAGGAGCAATGGTACCTCGTAAATAGTGTTACTCGTCTCCAGTGCGACCACGGCCTCTTTCTCGACATCGCAGAACAGCGATATTTTGTCCCGTATTGATTCGGATACCGGCAGGTCGCTCCGGCACAATATGACGTCAGGCTGGATACCAATGCGCCGCAGCTCGTTAACACTGTGCTGGGTGGGTTTGGTCTTGAGCTCCTTGGTTGCGCCAATGTAAGGCAGGAACGTGACGTGGACGTACACCACGTTGTCACGACCTTCCTCGTTGCGCATCTGACGAATTGCCTCGAGGAAGGGCTGTCCCTCGATGTCACCTACGGTGCCGCCTACCTCTACAATGGCGATGTCAGCCTCGTTCGCATCGGCCCCACGCCGGATCAGTCGCTTGATCTCGTCCGTCAACTGGGGAACCACCTGGATCGTCCCCCCGAGGTAGTCTCCCCTCCGTTCCTTTTCCAGCAGGGCGTGGTATACCTGGCCTGCAGTGACGCTGGAGAACCTCGTGAGTTCCACTCCTACGAATCTCTCGTAATGGCCCAGGTCGAGGTCAGCGGCGGCTCCATCCTTGGTTACGAACAGTTCGCCATGTTGTGCGGGAGACATGATGCCCGGGTCCGCATTCAGGTATGGATCCAGTTTCTGCGCGCCGACAACGTAGGATCGGCTCTTGAGAATCTGGCCGAGAGATGCGACAGACACGCCCTTGCCAACCGAACTAAGGACGCCACCTGTGACGAATACGTACTTCGCCATAAGAAATACAGAATCTTACCTGTGGAACACTCCAAAAACGGAAAGAGTCGGGTGTACAGGGGAAGAACACCGGCGAAATTGTAGGCACCTCTCGACTTGACTGTCAAGCATGTGTGACTTCCCGGATGAACGCCTGCATCTTTCGGATGGTTCGTATACTCCGAGGCGTAGCGCGCATAGGCACGCTGGCTGTTCAGCTATGCGCTTAGCGAGGCACGCTCTGCGGCAATCACGGTATGTGCCAGCAGCATCGTCACCGTCATAGGTCCGGCGCCTCCGGGTACTGGTGTAATTGCCTCTGCCTTCAGCTTCACAGCCTCGAAATCGATATCTCCAACCAAGCGGTATCCCTGCTTGGCTGTGGGGTCGTCAATGTAATTCGATCCGAAGTCGATGGCGATCACTCCATCCTTCACCATCTCCGCAGTAATGAAACCGGCCTGGTTCACGGAGACCACGAGCAGGTCCGCCTGTCGGGTCATCCCAGCAATGTCGGGGGTATCTGGGTTGCACAGGGTGACGTTTGCACCGACATCGTTGCGGGTCAGCAGGGCCGCCATCGGTTTGCCCACGAGGCTGTCCATGTTTACTATGACGGCGTGTTTCCGGCGCAAGTCGTCATGGCCGGTGCGCTTCAACATCTCCATTATCCCGGAAGGTGTGGCGGGTACAAACGACCGCTGTCCCAGCCACGAGCACCCCACGCTTTGCGGATGGAATCCGTCCACATCCTTCTCAGGGGCCACTTCAGCCAGCACAAGCTCCTCATCGATGTGACCTGGAAGCGGAAGCTGCACAAAGACTCCGTGAACGTCTGTCCGTTGCACAAGGTCGCGCAATCGGCGAAGCAGGTGTTCCTGAGAACAGTCAGCCGGAAGATGTTGCATCTCGGCCCTCAAGCCAACTTCATTGCAGGCCTTCTCCTTGAGCCGCACGTAACTTGCGGATCCGGGATCGTCGCCGACAAGAACGCCTGCCAGCGTAGGGATGATACCCCGCGGCTCAAGCACCCTTATCCGTTCTGTCAGTTCCTGGCGAATTTCTGTTGAGAGCTTCCGGCCATCAAGTATCGTTCCAGGCATGGTCCTTCTCCTTCACCATATGTTATTGAGAGGACAGCCTCTCAGCGGCGAGCACCGTGTTGCTGAGCAGTACTGCGGTGGTGACAGGTCCTGTGCCACCGGGAACCGGTGTGATGGCGCCAGCTACCTGTGACACCGGGTCGAAATCGACATCGCCCACGAGCCGTGGCTTGTCGCTCTCGGGATCCAGTACCTGGTTCACCCCAACGTCAATTACCACGGCACCGCTGCGAATCATATCCGCAGTGATGGTCGCCGGGCGTCCCATCGCTGCGACCACAATATCGGCGGTCCTGGTGAACTGAGCCATGTCACGAGTTCCCGTGTGGCACACTGTGACCGTTGCATTGGCCCCGGCCTGTTTCTGCATCAATATCCCGGCAAGCGGCTTGCCGACTATGTTGCTGCGACCACATATGACCACATGACGTCCCTCAGGACTGTGACCACTGCGCACCAGCAGCTCCTTAACACCATGCGCGGTGGAGGGAAAGAAGGTGTCTTCTCCCAGAAGCAAGCGTCCGGCGCTCACAGGGTTCGTGCCGTCCACATCCTTCTCGGGCGCTATGGCGCTCTCCGCAGCGAGTGTGTCAAGGTGACGGGGAAGCGGGAGTTGCAGGATGATGCCATGGAACCGGTCGTCCTGATTGAGGGAAGACAGCGTCTCCTCGAGTCGATCCTGCGTCACCTCCTCGGGCAGTCTGACCTCTTCGTGATGTATACCAACCGCTTCGCATCCGCGCGCGATACCTCTCAGGTACGAGGCCGCAGCGGGGTCATCTCCCACCACGACTGCTGCAAGGCCGGGTTTCACTCCTCCGAGGTTGGCGATCCTGTCCTTCAGTTCTTCCCGAATCGAGGCTGCGATAGCGCGGCCATCAATTATTTCCGCAGGCATGGGTACCTCCTGTCTATGCGTCGGCCCATTCTACCACACGAGCCCTTGGACAGCCGTGGCGACTCAGTTGCAGAAATTGCATAATCGAGAAACGCGTGTTACAGTCAGAGATCGGACTAGATCGGCACATCTCGTGCTTCCTGATGTATCTGATTTTGCTTCCAAATACATATTTTCGGAGGACTGACGTATGGCTGCTGACAAAGGGATGATGTCCATGATGGACGAGAAGAGGCTTTTTCCGCCTCCCAAGGAGTTCAGCGAAAGAGCGCACATCAAGAGCTTTGAGGAGTACCAGAAGATCTATGAACAGTCTCTGGCTGACAATGAGGGATTCTGGGCCGAGCGTGCCGAACAGATCGATTGGTTCAAGAAATGGGACAAGGTACTCGTAACGGATTTCGCCAACGCCAAGCACGAGTGGTTCGTAGGCGGCAAACTGAATGTGACGTACAACTGCATCGATCGGCATCTCACGACCTGGCGAAAGAACAAGGCCGCGCTTATCTGGGAAGGTGAGCCGCTTAACGAGAGCAAGACGTACACCTACCAGGAACTCTATTACGAGGTGTGTCGCTTTGCGAACGTACTCAAGAAGAACGGCGTGAAGAAGGGTGACCGAGTTACCCTTTACCTCCCGATGATTCCTGAACTGGCGATTGCGCTCCTGGCTTGTGCCCGGATCGGCGCGATCCACAGCGTTGTGTTTGGAGGCTTCAGTGCTGAGGCCCTTCGTGATCGGATTCAGGACTGCGATTCTGAGACGGTCATCTGCTGCGACGGCTACTACCGCAGTGGCAAGATCGTAGGCAGCAAGGCGAACGCCGACGTGGCCATGGACCAGTGTCCCGGTGTCAAGCGTGCGTTCGTCGTGAAGCGGGCCGGTGTCGAGGTTCCCATGGTTGAGGGCCGCGACCGCTGGTGGCACGATGAAATGTCTGCTCCCGATATCACCGCTGAATGTGAGCCCGAGTGGATGGATGCAGAGGACCCACTGTTCATTCTCTACACGAGTGGCAGCACCGGCAAGCCCAAGGGCGTGCTGCACACCACGGCGGGTTACCTCGTCTACGTAACGCAGACGTTCAAGTGGGTGTTCGACTATCGTGATGAAGATACGTATTGGTGCACCGCTGATATCGGTTGGGTCACCGGTCACAGCTACATTGTGTACGGACCGCTTTGCTCCGGTGCGACCAGCCTCATGTTCGAGGGCGTGCCTACCTTCCCGAAGCCGGATCGTTTCTGGCAGATAGTTGAGAAGTACGATGTCAACATCTTCTACACGGCCCCGACCGCGCTGCGTGCCCTGATGCGTGAGGGTGATGAGTGGGTCAACAATCGTGATCTCTCGTCCCTGCGGTTGTTGGGTTCGGTTGGTGAGCCCATTAATCCTGAGGCCTGGATGTGGTACTACACCGTTATCGGCAAGTCACGATGTCCTATTGTCGACACCTGGTGGCAGACCGAGACGGGCGGCATCCTCATTACTCCACTGCCCGGCGCGATGTCGCTGAAACCAGGTTCTGCCTCGTTCCCGTTCCCTGGAGTCGAACTGGCGATTCTGCGTGAGGATGGCAGCGAGGTTGAGACGAATGAGGGTGGATACCTTGTGATCAAGCGTCCATGGCCTGGCCTGATGCGCACAGTCTACGGCGATCCCAACCGGTTCAAAGAGACCTACTTCGTTCAGTTCCCCGGCGTGTACACAACGGGTGATGGGGCCCGCCGCGATGACGATGGCTTCTACTGGCTGATGGGCCGGATCGATGACGTCATCAACGTGTCCGGTCATCGCATCGGGTCTGCCGAAGTTGAGAGCGCCCTGGTCTCTCATCCGAAGGTTGCTGAGGCCGCCGTGGTCGGCATGCCCCACGAGATTAAGGGGCAGGGCATCTATGCGTACGTGACCCTGAACGCGGGTGAGGAGAAGTCCGACGAGCTGAAGAAGGAACTTGTGACCCATGTACGCAAGGAAATCGGTCCCATCGCGGCTCCGGATGTTATTCAGTTCGCTGACGGGTTGCCGAAGACCCGCAGCGGCAAGATCATGCGTCGGGTACTGGTGAAGATCGCTGCCGGCGACATCAAGGAGCTTGGCGACACGAGCACCCTTGCCGACCCGTCCGTTGTAGATGATCTCGTGCAGGGCAGGAAATAGACCTAATAGTTGCTGAATCAGGGACGGCGGATGCACGTCAGCATCCGCCGTCTGCGTATCACGTCAATCGTAAGGAGAAGGGTGACTATGACAGATACCCGGCTTGGTAATCCCGCCGTTGTCGGCTTGGCCGGATTTGGTACGACTACGCTGTTGCTCCAGTTTCACAACTTCGGGCTCTGTGGTACGGGAGTCGTACTATGGACCGCACTCTTCTTCGGCGGACTTGCTCAGTTAGTTGCCGGACTGAAAGAGTATGGCAGCGGGAACAATTTCGGATTTGCAGCGTTCACGACGTATGGTGCATTCTGGATGGCGCTGGCGGGTATCTGGGCGGGCATGCACTACGGACTTTTCACACCGAGCACGACCGACATCGGCTGGTTCCTGGTGGCATTTACCGTTCCCACGGTCGTTTACACGCTCGGCGCACTGCGTGCCAGTTGGGCTCATTCGTTCTTGTTCGTGACACTGCTGCTGGGTTTTCTTCTGCTGGACGGGAGCTTCCTGGGTGGCGGTCAGGTGTGGCTCACGATGGGGGCGGTTGTACTCACTATCACTGCACTGACCGCGCTCTACATCATGGCCTCGATAGTGCTGGTTGATTTCGGCTACCGACTGCCACTTGGCACTGCGTGGCTGGCGAAGAAGCGATAGGGGCGTCCGAGGTACTTGTGATCTGCTTAACGAGGGGCGTTCTCACGCCCCTCGTTTGTATTCTGCAGCAGCGTGAGCAGTAGTGAGCGCCATTTGCCGCCTGTGCGTGCCGTGTTGATGCGCACCTGTTCGTTTCCCACACGCACTGCAGGTCCGAGGTTAAGCGATACTGGTAACGCGGCCATGCGCTCCGGGACAAGGACGATGTCGCTGCCCATGCGGGTAATTGACGTGACCCGGGCGGCAGTCGCCAGAATCCTGACCCTGGCCACATACAGAAGTTCCCGGACCGGCGGAGGTAGTGGGCCGAACCGGTCTTCGAGTTCTTCCTCCATTGCATCAACCTGCGGCACGGTCGCCGCATCGCCCAGCCTCTTGTAGAGCCCTATGCGCGCGCCCTGCCCCCTGACGTACTCCTCGGGGATGTACGCCGACACGGGAAGGTCAAGACTGGGTGCCTGCCTGCTGATCGCCGGTGCTCTCACGCCGTCAACATCAACCTGCAGGCGGCGCACTTCTTCTGCAAGTATCTGACAATAGAGCTCGAAACCGACAGCTGCAATGTGCCCGCTCTGCCTGGTTCCCAGCAGGCTGCCTGTGCCACGTATTTCGAGGTCTCTCAGGGCAACCTCCAATCCTGCGCCCAGTTCGTTTGCCTCGAATATGGTGCGAAGCCTTTTGTTCGCCTGTGGTGTCAACTCCCTGTGGCGAGGGAAGAAGAAATAGGCGTGCGCCTGGTTCCGGCCCCGTCCCACCCGACCCCGTAACTGGTAGAGTTGAGTCAGTCCCAATCGCTCCGCCTGATTGATAATCAGCGTGTTGGCATTTGGCATGTCCAGCCCCAGTTGAATTATCGTGGTAGCCACCAGCACGTCGATTTCTTTCGCGGCAAATGCCTTCATAGTTCGCTCAAGCACATGCTCCGGCATTCGGCCGTGTGCGACCCCGAACGTGGCTTCCGGCACGAGGATCCGCAGTTCGTTTGCGACTGCATCTATAGTCTCTATGCGATTGTGCACGAAGAATGCCTGTCCGTTTCGTTCCAGTTCACGCAGGATAGCGCGCCGCACCAGTGCATTATCGTACGGTCCGATGTGTGTACGGACCGCCAGTCGTTCCTCCGGTGGCGTCTCCATTGTGGAAAGATCGCGTATCCCCGTCAGCGACATGTGCAGCGTTCTCGGTATGGGTGTGGCGCTGAGCGTCAGAGTATCCAGATTGGTGCGCATCGATCTCAGGGATTCCTTCTGGAGCACGCCGAAGCGTTGTTCTTCATCGACGATAAGCAGCCCGAGGTCGTTGAAAGTCACATCCTTCTGAAGCAGCCGGTGGGTGCCGATGCAGATATCCACCGCGCCTGAGGCGAGACCGTCAAGCGTCTCGGACTCCTTCTCCGGCGAAGTGAATCTGCTCAGTACCTCGACACGTACGGGAAATGGGCCTAGTCTCTCGGTGAAGGTGACGTAGTGCTGCTGCGCGAGCACTGTTGTAGGCGCAAGTACGGCAACCTGTCTGCCGTCCATCACCGCCTTGAACGCGGCACGAAGTGCGATCTCCGTCTTTCCATACCCGACGTCCCCGCATATCAGCCTGTCCATAGGGCGCGGACTCTCCATATCGCGCTTCACGGCCTCAATCGCATCGGCCTGATCAGGCGTCTCTATGTAGGGGAACGAGGCTTCCATCTCACTCTGCCAGACTGTATCGCTACTGAAGGAATGACCTTCTGCGAACTGCCGCCGGGCATAGAGGTCGATGAGCTCACGGGCAAGGGAACGCGTAGACTGCCTTACCCTGTGCTTCGCGTTCTCCCACTCCGTGGATCCGAGGCGGCTCAGTGTGGGTGCATGATCGGCGCCGCCGATGTACCGAGTGACGCGGTGTATCTGGTCCGTGGGCACATACAGTGTGTCGCCACCAAGATAGGTGACCTCAAGGTACTCTCGCTCGATCTCACCGGTGCTCAGTGTCGTGAGGCCGCCGAAGCGCCCTATGCCGTGGTCCACGTGTGCGACGAGGTCTCCCGGGTTGATGGACAGTGAGTAGCTGGTTGGGCGTGGCCGTGTCCTGCTTGTTCGCCTCTCCTGCTTGACGAAGCCGAATACCTCCACGTCCGAGATGAGTCGCAAGGTATCCTTCTGGATCCAGCCCCTTCCGGTTGATCCCTGTACGAGCGAAACTGAGCCCGACGGGGGAACCTCATTGATGTCGGCGTTCACCGGCACGTGAACGCCGGCATCCTCGAGCAGTTCCTGCAACCTCTGCGCCTGGAGGGAAACCAGCACGACTCTCTCCTCTCGCGTAACCGCTTGCGAGATTGAGGCGATCAGTTCGTCCATCTTCTGCACGTACGATGGGGCGGCCTGGAAGAGCGCAGGGTGTCCCTCATTCTCCGGGCTCTTCCACGGGATCAGTAGAAGTCGTCGCATCGTCCGCAGCCTTGCTTCCAACTCCGACCACGCGAGGTAGGAGGCGGTGCCGCCCCCGGACCCATGCGTTGAGCTCATGGAACCGCTATATTCCGCGAGCTCCGCATGCAGTCGCAGTGATCGTAGGCTGAGACTGTGGGGGTCCTGCAGTGCGACGAGCGTGTCGGTCGGCAGATAGTCCAGAATCGAGGCCGATTCACCCTCAGCCGAGTTTGACGTGGCGAGTGCCTCATCCACGGCACTGGTGGCTCTTTGTGAAACAGGATCGAAGAACCGAATACTGTCGATCTCATCGCCGAACAACTCAATGCGGAACGGCTCTTCGTGAGCCGGGGAGAAGACGTCGATTATTCCTCCCCGGTTGCTCATCTCACCGCTGCGTGTCACGAACTCGACCCGTTCATAGCCCATGCGTTCCAGTCGCTCAAGCAACGCGGTGGGGCGGGTGTTGTCGCCTCGACGCAACCGCACCGTCGCACCCGCAATGTCCTGCGGAGGGCGCAGCGCACCGATCATGGCGAGCACCGAGGCGACCAGCACTAATCGTGGCTGATCGCCGCTTCTCAGTGACAGGTAGCTGGCAAGCTGCGCGCGCGCGGTCATGGCCGGACTGGAAGGGCCGTCAATGTCTGCATACGGGAAGTCCGGCTCGGGCAGGCCTCTAACCTCTGAATCCGGCGGCATCCATCCAGACAGCTCATCGCGCGCGGCCATCGCCTGCTCCGGGTCTGCAACGACGAGACAGATGGGAACCGACAGGTCATCCTGGAGCGATGCCAGCAGGTAGGGAGTCGCAGCCTCGAGGATGCCCATCTCGGCTGAGGATTGTGGATCCTCCAGTCGGTCACGTAGCTGCCGATACTCCGGTGCGCGTCTCAGCAGCGGCAGGAGTCCGTGAAGATGCATTCGCGAGCCGCAGTATAGCAGGATTGCAGCCTGTGGTTGTTACACGAGGCCACTGCTATAATTCCTGACGTGTCGCATCGAAGGATTGTCATCAAGGTAGGTACTACACTGCTCACCTCAGGGCGGGATCACCTCGACCTCTCCGTGATCGCGATGCTCGTGGAACAGATCGCCCAACTGCACGCCCGGGGTAGAGAGGTGATACTTGTCTCCTCCGGTGCAGTGGCAGCAGGACGGGAACGGATTCGGCGGCGGATCGCCACTGGCGTAAGCGGTACCCCTCTGAAGCAGGTTCTGGCTTCGATAGGACAGAGCCACCTCATGAGCACGTACGAAATGCTGTTCTCACGACATGACATAATCACTGCGCAGGCGTTGCTCACACGTGAGTGTCTCATGGATCGCTCCGGGTATCTGAATGCCCGGAATACCTTGCTGACATTGTGTGACATGGGCGCTGTCTGCATTGTCAATGAGAACGACGTGGTCGCGGTGGAAGAACTGGAGGAGCGCCGCTTCGGCGACAACGATAATCTGTCGGCAATGGTCTCGAACCTGGTTGATGCGGACCGTCTGATCATCCTGACCGATACTGGTGGTCTCTATAGTGCCGATCCCCGGCTATATCCCGATGCTGAGCTCATTCCATTGGTGGAAGCGATCGGCCCGTCCATTGTGGCTCGTGCAGGTGGAACGCTGAGTGGACAGGGTGTTGGAGGCATGCACACGAAGATAGAGGCTGCGCGGCTCGCGACGTCCTCAGGTGTTGACGTGGTCATTGCAAGTGGTTACGAGGCAAATGCGCTGCTCAGGTTGGATGACGGTGAACGCATTGGCACGCTTTTTCCCGCGACCAGCAGCAAACTTGAGAGTCGGAAGCGCTGGATGGCCAGCGGCCTTGCTTCCCACGGCCGCATTGCCGTGGACAATGGTGCCGTGCGTGCAATCAAGAAGGCTACGGGGAGTTTGCTTCCTGCGGGTATCGTTGCGTTTCATGGCACCTTTGGGCGTGGTGATATTGTCGACATCGTCTCCGAGCGGGGAGAGCGCGTGGCCTCTGGCATTGTTAACTATGACTGTGCTGACGTCCGGAAGGTGCAGGGCCTGCATTCTGATCGCATACCTGAAGTGCTGGAACATGCGTACGGGGACGAAATAATTCATCGTAACAACATGGTGGTGTACTAGCGAGGAGGAACAGTGGAGCATGCACTGCGTGAACTCGAGTCAAAGGCGCAGCGGGCGCGGGAGGCTACCGGTCGACTCGGATATCTGTCGACCACGGTGAAGAATCGTGCTCTCAAGTCCGTTGCCACGGCGCTTCAAGATGGCAGCAGCCGCGTGCTTGCGGCTAATCGGGAAGACTACGACGAAGCGCGCGCCTCTGGAATGAATGCGGCGATGCTCGATCGCCTGCTGCTCACCGATGAACGAATCGATGCCATGGCGCGGGATGTGCTGACGGTGGCCGCCCTGCCGGAC
>PUON01000162.1 GCA_003552125.1 Dehalococcoidia bacterium
GCATCGCTCGCCATTTTGTGACGTCTTATCAGGCAGACCAGGTCCCGCACTCCAAGCGTTACGAATATCATCAGCGACAGGACCAGCAGAGGATATCCGTAATAGACGGTAAGCACCGTCCCGGTGAGCACGGTTTCCCGAGGCACCAGTCCAATGGAGCTCATCACGACCACCGCAACCACATAAAGGTACGCCAGCGGGATGCGCACAGGGGTGCGGCTGAAGTACGGCCGGATGAAGTAGTGGAACTGCACCACCGTCCATATCGCACCGCAGATGACAATCTGTGCCAGCAGGCGCTTATAGTCGACGAAGTAGCCGCTGCGCGCAAACAGATCGACGAAGCTATAGAAGAAGGCGACGGTCACGAACGCCACAAACAGCTTCTGGCGCGGTCCCCACGGCCGGTTTACCAGCAGCAGCACAATAAGGCCGAGGTATGCGGCCGACGCGATGAACGGGATCACCACGTGGGTGTTCATTCTGCAATTATGGCACAAAGGTACGCGTGGTCAAGACTGACCAAGGTACTGGGAACTCGCGAAAGAGGACGTCGAGCGTCTAGATGGTGATGCCGGCATGGTACAGAAGTCATGGGTAGTCCGCTGGGGTCAGAACAACGCTTGAGCAGGGCGGCCGCCGGTCGGCCGCCCTGCTCAACCACGACTCTATGCGCTGACGCGATCCCTGGATTCGACAGCGACGCGCTCAACCTCCACAGCCGGTTCGGAGAGAGCACTGAGTACCGCATCGGAGGGATTGATGTGGGGCGGCTTCAGGTGTCCCAGGTCGGCCCCCTCGTTCTGGCGCCGCACGATGTACCGCCTGAAGGACCCCATCGGCAGGTAGCTTACCTTCAGCGGCAGGTCCGCCGGAGGCTCCTCTTCCTCACCGAATATGGAGTAGATGTTGAAATTGTACTGCTTGTCCAGTTCCCTGAACTGCCGGTAGAGTTCAGCTACGAACGCCTTCTCTGAAGGTGGCTGCGGCCTGGAGGGTTCCAAGTAGACGTGAAGGAACGCCTGGTCTCCGGAAACTTCCTTGCGCGCAGTCCAGTCCACGTACGGAAGCCCGGCATGCTCTATGGCCTCCCATATGACGCGCTCGGTCAGCCGGCCAAACCCGGCGATGTCGATCAGGTCGTCTGCACGGCGCTCGAACACCATCTGCGGCAGGTTGATACCGGCAGCCTCGTTGCGCAGGCTCACGATCCGCACGACATCACCCACCCGGTACCGGGTCAGCGCTCCACCGTGCAGGTTGGTGAGAATTATCTCGTAGACCTGTCCCTCCTCCACCTCGTCCAGTAGCACTGTCTTCGGCTTGTAGGAATGATCCATCTGCCACTTGAAGTGTTCCCGCTCGGGAATGAACTCGTAGAAGTTCAAATTGGGCGTGAACGTCATGGCTGAGTAGTCCCATGCCTGAACGGCGTAGATGCCCCCCTCGGAGCCCACGTAGAGCTCGAGCGGGGTGCGCCCCCAGAGATCGTTCACGCGCTTCTTGAACACCGCAGAGTCCGTGCCACCACCAAGAATGCCCCTGACCTTCCAGAGGTCGCGCGGCAGCATCGGTCTCCCGGCGAACCGACTCTTCAGCTTACCTTTAATGACGCGCATCAACGCCCGCCGACGCTTCAGCAGCTCCTTCCTGTCCACCTGGTTCGACTGCTGTTTAAGCTGCTCCCCGACTGTGACCAGCACGGAGGGCAGTCCGCCGAACCCGTCGAGCCCCTCATCCAGTGCCTGCGAGAAGCCTGCCTTCACCTTGTCGATGAAAGACAGCTCGTCCGCGTTGGACGGCAGGAAATCGCAGTTGACGGCCTCCCGCAACAGGTGCGCGATGACGCCGGAGGCGTAGGGCGGTGAGGCGAAGGTGGAGAGCACCTTCAAGTGCTCCTTCACACCCCGCATATCCCCACGGTAGTCGGCGGTGCAGAGAATAACGATGGCCGCGCAGACCTTCGTCATCTCCTCCACGAACCGCTCGGACATGGGGATCCACTTGATCTCATACTTGCCGGTATAGCCGGACGTGCGTACCCACTGGGCCGGGTGCGCGGGCAGCGTATGCGTCATCTTATCGGTGAGCTCGGGTATGTAGTCGCCGTACGTGGTCAGCGGAACCACTGCACGGAACTCCTCGATGGTGGAGGGCATTGCGCCCTTCATCAGCTTGCGGCCCAGCTCGCTGGATTTGAGGAGCTCGATCTGCTCGCTCATGAGGCGCCGCTGGATAGCCATGAACTGCTCGATATCGAGGTCCATGAATCCGCAGCACATCTGCCACAGTTCGTCCTTCTTCCCCTCCCGCAGGAGATCTATCGGTCTCGTCATTTTCCGTACCTCCGTCTTCATCTCTTTGGCTACACTTCACACCGGACCGCTGTCGGCAGCCAGCACACTGCCGTACCAGCTAACTATGACAATAGTCCTGGGCCGTGCCTAGAGATTGTGTTCTAGAACAGAGTTCTAGTGGAGGCCGTTTGATACTGTGGGCGGAATAAGAAGACCGCCCCGGAAACTCGGGGCGGTCGATGGTTTGCGGTGAAATACGCTAATCGCGGTGTGATCGTGCCAGCGTCCTGAGCTTGCGACTCAACTGCTCGAACTCCTCGTCGCGCGGCTCACGTCCCAGTTCAAGCCCGTAGTTGATGAAGAAATCCAGGAAGCTGCGGAGCAACTCCTTTGCTCCTTCCTGAAACTGGACAAACTCCTCGCGCGTTACCACGTCGTCACGCTGACCCGACTGCTTTCCGTTCTCGCCTTTTTCACGCAACTGCCCCTCGATGAGGAGGTCGATGAACTCTGACCGGCTCAGCTCGCCCCTGTTCTCGTCTATCTTTCGGACAAGGTCGGCATCAACGACCAGCATTCTCTTCTCAGACATTGCAGTTCGTTCCTCCTTACGTAGCTTCCGTGCTGGCGGAATGGGGTAACGCGTCCGGGTCGCTCTTTACAATTCTATATCAAGGATATCCATGACCGCAGTGATGCTTGTCAGCAGCTCGGCGCCTTTTTCCGTCACATGGTAGCGGACGCTCGGATTGCCCACCTCCACCTTATGGATCAGACCGTTGCTGAGCAGATACTTCAGGTATTTCTGGAGCTGGGCGTAACTCATGTTGACCGTGTACATCAACTCGGTCTTGCCCGCGCCATTCTGGCCGGCTTTCAGCATCTCCGCGATTATCTCTATATTGGAGCGTCGCCTGTTCATGCTGAACCCATACAGTACCTATGTACCGGGGCCATACTACCATAAGACGGGCGCCTGTCAATAGAACACAGTTCTATTTTGCGCGAAAAAGGTCGATTATGCGGACTTCTGTACTGCTTCCGGCAGAACACGCATGCGGCGCCGATTACCTGCGGCGATCGACCACGACGTAGACGACAACACACAGGATCAGGAAGGAGAGGGTACCGATGACGAGCCAGACCCACAGGGGGGTCGCGGCAGGCTGCTCGGGTGGAATCACGAGGCTCGGTGGCTCGGGAAGATGCAGTTGCTCGAGAGGCTGCGGTTCCTCCATGACGGTGAATGATGCATGAGACCACTTGCTCGGGTAGGGCTGCAGCGCACGTACGCGCCAGAAGTACGTCTCTCCCCACTCCAGCAGGCTCGGGTAGACGTACGCGGACCCGTCGGGTCGCTCACGCGCAATCACGGCGCTGAAGTATTCATCAGTCGCAATCTCGAGCTCGTAGAACTCGGTCGACTGGAATCCGGTCCATGAGAACTCCGGATCGCGGGGCACATCACGCGCTCCAGGCTCGGGCGCCCATATGATGGGGGCCACGTGCATGCCGTCCACAATTGATCCCGCACCCACGAGGAAGTGCATCGAGGGTGACCAGCGGCTGCGCACACGTTCGCCCTCGGTGGTGCTGACCGCTCGCACGCGCCAGTAGTAGGTGGTATCGCACTGGAAGATGAACGGGATTTCGAATTCGCATATCCCGGGGGAATCACAGCATACCGGCTTGATATCCTCCTCTTTGTGAAGCACAAAGCGGAAGTTCTCATCCATGGCGATCCACAGGTCCCACGTCTCCGCCTTGGGCATCGGCTTCCACCGGAAGCAGAAGAGTTCGGCCACGCAGCCGCAGATGTCGCAGTTGATCACCTCGTTGAGCGCCGGGGATACCGGCCATGGGGTCGGCACAACGAACGTATCCGAGTAGACCCAGAGGCGCCCTATCTCGGCCTCGTAGTCGTACGTCCGGCCATCTATGGCCCAGATATTGACCATATCGTTGGTGGAAGTGCGCAGCGTATCGGGACGGAAATCGGTGCCCGGGGTGAGCCCCACCGTAAGGGTATCCCAGTCGATCACGTTCACCGTCGGGTTCCTCGGCACCAGCGTCCGGACCACACCCTCGCCGAACGCACCGTAGAGGACGCCGCGCAGGTGCGACAGTCCGGAGTAGCCTGCCTCCGGCGGCTGAAGGGTCGCCCATGAAGTAGCGCCGTCGATGACCCAGCGGTAGATGGCGCTCATGCCTATCTCGGTGGCGGCATACAGGATGCGGTTCCTCGCGAAATCATCATCGAGCGCCATATGCACTGTTCCCGGCTGGGGCAGTACCGGAAGGAGCTCGAACGTCTCGCCTCCGTCCTTCGAGACTGCGATCTCCCCATCGCCATCATCGCCTACGAAGATGAAGTTGTTGCCGAAGAAGCGAATCGTGTTTCCGGACTGCAGTCCGGTATCGATGTCATACGTCCAGCGCCAGACTTCGAACTGTCGGATCTGTTCCACGCGGCCTATGGCGAGAAGCTCATCCGAGAGGACGTAGATGCGCTCGCTGTGCACGATTGCCACGTCCGTGAGATCATCCGGGCAGTTGCGGACCAGTGACCAGGTCTGGCCCCGGTTGGTAGACTCATAGAGCTGATTCGTTCCACGCACTGCGTAGTAGATGTGGCC
>PUON01000090.1 GCA_003552125.1 Dehalococcoidia bacterium
ATCCCGCCCCGGGCGGGCCGCATGAATGCGGTCAGCACAGTGGAGTGTCATTGGGTAGGTACGCGTAGGGGGACATCGCGATGCACCCCTGCATAGAACCACTCGCCATCCACCCGACCACACGCCTGTGGTTGTTGTCGTGCTTCGAGTAGCATCCGGTGAGGGCCTGTGCCTGTCGGACGCTACGTCTCAGCCGTCCCGTGGGCGTGGGCCCGCGCGCAGAAAGCGGTCTATCTCCTCGTGAGTGAAACGCCGATCGCCCCGGGGGCCCAGGCGATATGCCGAGAGCAACCCCTCGCTGACCCACTTCCGCACGGTGTTCGGATGGACGTGCAGCAGGTGGGCCACCTGGCTGGTGGTCATCAGCATGCCGGCACCGTTCGGGTTATCCATTCTTCACCACTCCTCTTACACCTATGCCAACCGACTTACATTAACTACACAAGGCCCCCATTGTCCATAGCCTTATGGTCCGTGAGTCAGCGGTCCCGGAACACAAGTCGCCGGTTTTGCCGCTGAACTGGCACATCATGTAAGTTCCGTTGGAGAGGTTGAAGAGATTGCATCTTGACGCCGGGCCAGTGGTCCGTAGTACTATGGTAGTGCAGTGTAGTGGGCGTGGGGGCTCCCCTGTGTTGAGCGGACCTCCTGGAGGTCGGTCCGTCGATACAGTGCCCGACAGTCGTGATCCCTGCGTTCGCTGAAGCGGTGTTGTGTGGTTATGATACGTGTGGTGGTTGCAGGTGGATCCTCGGCCGTTATCCAGACATTGTCGGTCGTCCTCGGCGTACGGTGGCCATCGCCCGAGATCCTCCACCATGAGGATCTCGAATCTGCGGTTGCGGCGGTGACTGCGGTCGCTCCTGACGCTGTCTTCGTGTGTCCGATGGATGAGATCAGGCCATCTCTCGACTTCATCGCCCGTGTGCGGTCCATATCACGGTCGGGAATCATCCTGTACGCCGATGGCGTTGATGCGATCGACCGCGTGAACGCGTTTGAGATGGGTGCAGACGATTGCGTTGAGGCATCGGCATCGCCGATGGAACTGATCGCGAGGCTGAACGCCCTTCTGCGTCGTACACGTCGCGTTCTCGATGCCCCCCGCGTATGCGGTCCCGTCCGCATCGATATGACGTCAAACACCGCAACGGTGGAGAATCGTCCTGTGGCGTTGTCGCCCCGGGAGTTCCGGCTGCTGAAGGTGCTGTCCGAACGTCCCGATGTGCCCGTGGGACACGCTGAACTGCTCACCGCCGTATGGGGCCCGGAGTATGTTACCGATACCGACCTGTTGCGCAAGACTGTCTTCCGGCTTCGGTCCAAACTGGAGCAACACTCAAGCGACGATCATCCGCTGATCGTGAACGCACGCGGCACGGGGTATGCGCTGCGTGATGGTTCAAAGCAGTTGGCTGCCACGCGTGAGCCCGTCCTCTCCGCTTGACCTGCAGCGTAGCCGTTATCCCTGCCTCAGGTGGTGAGGCGGCCATCCGCGCAGGTGAAGCCTGAAACTGCCGTGAATGCCCATGGCAGACGTTGCGGCCCCGGATCATCGTAGCTGCCCGGCTCCGCCAGGCGCCCCTTTTTCGCACCACCGGTAATGACTTCATCCTCACTTAACATTTGTGTGCAATCATGGGGTGACGTCATGCCATGACCCGGCGGTGGTTCGGCGCAGCGACAGGCGATTTGGCAGCGGCATCACGTTACTGATAGTGTGCGGCCGGACCATCAGCCGGGAGGAGGTTTTATGATAAGAGTTGCACTTGTGTGTATGTTTGCCGCGGGCGTGTTGGCCCTGGGTGGATGCAGCGGAAGCGCCGATGATCCGTCTGTAGTCGCAGCCGTTGACGGCAATGAGATAACAGGACAGGAGCTGGACCTTCAATTGAACCAGTACCGGCAGCAGTACGCGAGCCAGGGCGTGGATCTTGATGCAGAGCCGGAGTTGCTGGCCGAGATTCAGTCGGCTGTACTGGAGGAGATGGTTGATCAGATCCTGCTCCTTGACTACGCGGCCGATGAGGGCGTTACCGCCTCGCAGGAGGACATAGATGCGGAGTACGAGGTGCTGGTGCAGCAGGTCGGGGGTGAGGAATCCCTCGAGAGCCTTCTCAACGCGCAGAACATGAGCCGGGACATGCTGATGGAGCTCATCGCGGACGAGGTAGTGCTGAACGGGCTGCAGGACCACGTGCGCGCGGAACGCGGCATGGAGGTGACGGACTCCCAGGTCGAGGATGCGTATGATCAGTACAGTGAGATGATCGAGGACATGCCGCCTCTGGAGCAGGTGCGTCCGTATTTGCGGGCTGAGCTCGAGCACCAGCAGTTCATGGAGGTGGTGCCCGGGCTGCTGGAGACACTTCGTGAGAACGCCGAGATAGAGGTGTACCTGTAGCCGGCGCTGTTGCCGGATGCGACGAACGTGTGGCGAGTTTGATACCCTTTGCAGCGTACGTGCCTGAACTACGGGTGAGGCCGTGCGATAAGATTCAGTGAATACAGTTCGGAGGTGACAGCAAATGCGCAACTGCTGGTTGCTGAGAATTGCCGGAGCGGTCTGCGTGGCTGCCCTTATGATGGCGGCGTTCGCTCCCGTTTCGGTGTATGGGGAAGAGGAACATGAGTGGCCCGTGGTACCCGGTGATGAGAACGGGGTGCCGGTGGTCCCCGATCCATCGGACGTTGATCCGCCGGAGATCGAAGACATGCTGCAGGCAAACCCCAAATTTCCCGTAATGGAAGGACCTGCGGATACTACGTTCGTGTTCGAGGTGGAATTCAACTTCCGCTCTGGGGACCCCGGCGGTCGTTCCTTTGATCTGACGGTCACCGGCCCGCCTGACTGGCTGTTGTATGCGGCGGAGTCCGCGATGAACCTTGAGAACCAGATATCTGCCATCCACCTGGAGCCGTACACGGTCGGTCAGCCTGTGGCGGTAGTCGCGGTAGCGCCGTTCTGGCTCTACCCTGAGTCGGGCGAATACGACATCGACATGCGTATCTCAGGTGCTCAGCTGGAGGATTCGGTATCACTGACTGCAGTGATCACGCCGAGGTATGAGCTGGAGGCTGATACTACGACGGGCCTGGATACGGCGCGGACGACTGTTGGACAGGATGCCACGCTCGACCTCAGCCTGGTGAACGCCGGAACTGCTCCTATGAAGAACGTGGTGCTCTCGGCCGAGCTGCCGCCGGATGTCAACGGCGAGGCGTGGACGGTCGCGTTTGATCCGCCGCTGGTCACCGATCTCGCCCCCGGCGCGGAGACTGAGGTACAGGTGTACGTCACACCACCGCCCGATGCAATACCCGGCGACTACATGGCCACGGTGAAGTTCGATGGTGAGCCTGCGCTGTCGGGCGCTCCGCCTGAGGTTCCCGTACGCATACTGGTGAGCGGACAGGGCACCTCCTGGATTCTGCCCGGCGTCATCGCCCTGATTCTGATCGCGGGTGGCGTATACGGCTACCGCAGGCTGGCGCGCAGGAAGGCGTAATCCCCGGCACTGCATAGCCGCCAGAGATGAATTCGCAAGGGGGCAGGTTGTGAAGATCTGCCCCCTTTTCCCATTCAACCGGGCGCATCGCGATGCGCCCCTGCGGGGATGACGCCGTGCATTTCCGCCCTTTGTCCCTATACGCAGGGGACGGATACATCCGTCCCGCCATCGTCCCGATCACACGCCCACGATGGTGCCATCAACGACATCCGTGCACCCAATCTTAATGTAGGGACGGCACATGTGCCGTCCGTTGTTCCGTGTTGCAACCATGGTGGTGTTATCAATCACGCCTGTGAACGCAAATCCCACGTAGGGGCGGGTCTCAGACCCGCCCGCCACCGTCCTGATCACACACCCAGGGTTGTGTCATCGATGGTGATTGACGTCTGTGCTACGGATCGCCACATGTGGCGTCCCTACGGATCCACCCTATGACACCCCACCCCGCCCCGGGCGGGCCGCATATATGCGGCCCCTACACATAACCGCCCGTCGCCCCTATACGCAGGGGACGGATACATCCGTCCCGCCATCGTCCCGACCACACGCCCACGTTCATGATGCGAATCACATCCGTGAACCCAATTCGTCCGCACGGGCACGCAGCAGCGTGCCCCTACGCAGACCCACCCCATCCCCCGCAGGCGTCAATGCAGCGTGCCTGTGCGATTGGCCGATAGACCAGTGTGGCTGGCGTGGGGTATTGACACCGGTGTGCGCCGATGCGACCATGGTTATGCGGCCCAAAGCGGGGCACCTGCGGCCCTGAGATGACGTGTGCCGGTGCTCCTAATCCTGTGAGGAAAAGGAGGTTGTGGTATGCCGAAGTATGTAGTCGAAAGAGAGATTCCCGGCGCTGGTCAGATGACTGTGGAACAGTTGAAAGGTGCCGCCCAGACGTCCTGCGCGGTTCTATCGGAGATGGGTCCGCGGATCCAGTGGCTTGAGAGCTTTGTCACGGATGACAAGCTGTACTGCATCTACATTGCGCCGGATGAGAACGCTATCGTGGAGCACGCGAAGAGGGGCGGGTTCCCCTGCAATCGGGTGGCCCTCATCTGTGGCATGATCGATCCCACCACCGCCGAGACCTGAGTCTCCCTGCAGCGCCGAAGCTCCGTTTGGTTAGCGCGTGCCCTGAGGCGTGCTCACCCCACCCCACCCCGTGCGGGCCGCATATATGCGGCCCCTACACATAACCACCCGTCGGCCCTATACGCAGGGGACGGATATATCCGTCCCGCCATCGTCCCGATCACACGCCCACATTCGTGATGTGAATCACATTTCTGAACCCAATGCGAATATGTAGGGACGGCACATGTGCCGTCCGTTGTTGTGTGGTGCAACCACGCCGGTGTTATCAATCACGCCCGTGAACCGTATCCGAATGTAGGGGCGGGTCTCA
>PUON01000042.1 GCA_003552125.1 Dehalococcoidia bacterium
GGACGGCCGGAAATCCCAAGTACATTCATGCTTCGCTCCTCCGTGTTCAGAACTAGGGATCTCTTGGACTGGACTGATTGATGTGCTTCATGATGTCACGGTGAAGTTCGTTGTGCAAAGCTACGGGTACTCTCCCGTTTGGCGGTGGGGATCAGGTAACGGATGTGCGTGGAAATCATTGGAGGTCAAGGAGAGTCTTCACAATGGAACTATGTCTCGCAAGGCAGAGAGACTTCCTGGAAAAATCGGATAAGAATATCGTATCCGAAGCTGGGCGGCCCTTGACAGAGACTGAATCGGCTGGTAACGTTGATTGTGTCCCAAGTGACCGAACAAGGGATAGAGGGGCTGGTTGCCCGGAGGGTGGTGGCTGTGAAGCATCCCGAAGCCGCCAGGTGGAGGGGTCAGGTAGGCCTGTAGCCCGAGGTGACCAAGCCGAGATCCCGGTATTTGTGAGGCCACTTGGGACTTCTTTTTTGCCCTCCGCTGTCGTTCTGCAAACTGCCGGTGGTCTATGGTCGGCGGATACTACATCGGTAGTGAGTACCGACAAGACAAAGCACAGGTGTCGGAATCCCATGGCTGTGCTCTGGTGCGCGTTTGACTCGAACGCATCAGCGGCATATAGTCTCGTCTGCCGTGACAATCTGCATAAGGAGAAGATATGGCGCGTTCCCGAGAGCTTGAGATGCGTTCTTCAGCGGTCACACTGTCCGACATGGAGGTCTTCATCTTTCCGCGGCTGATGTACAGCCTTCTGCTCGCGAATCTGATGTCCCCGCGCATCTGGCGATGGCGCGACGATCCATGGTTCGACAAGATTGAGAGGGCTAAACCTTACCGCCGCATCAACAGGCTTAAACAGTACATAATGGACCACTACGTGTTCAACCTCGATTTGGATACGTGGGGATTAACCACGAAGGACCGGGAGCTTGAACGCTTCAGAGACTTCATCGATGCCGACACTTTGGCCCAGTCGAATGCCCTCTTTGGTTACGAGGGTGACAAGTATTATTTCAGTATCGATATTCGTACACACTTCGGGCTTGACAAGTACGAGGGAGATGTCATCCCGTACTGGAAGACCGAGACCGTTGAGGCGATGGATGCTTTCAAGTTCAGGCCATCCTACGGAAATGGGGCCGGGGAATGCGTGTCGCTTGCTGCCCTTTATGCGGCCGCTCTCTTCGTCGTTGCGCGCATACCTCTTGAGGATATCTACCTGATGGCTACTCCGCTACACTCTCAGAACTTCGTCGATGTGGGAGAGGGCATTCTGACTAATAATCGTCGGCTGCTCACGAAGGCGATGTGGTTCAACGGGACTGCACTGTCAGCTCAAGCGCGTAGAGCACTTGAGAACGAGCGGGTCACGATAGTTGCTCATGAGACAGGTCATATTCACGCAGTGTACGACGAGGCGACGATTGATCCGGCTGCGTATGCCCATTTTTCCGAGCGACTGCGTGGTTTCCTGAGGACATCGATTGATGAGGAGATACTGGTGAACTTCCTGCGACACCACAGGGATACGCAGTCGTGCTTCCAGGTGCGGTGGCCCATCCACGGTACCGACCACTATATTACCGCCGAACATGCGTTCGCGTATGAGCATGGCAGTCCGTATCGACTCAGTGACTCGACCCGTGCGAAGCTGTTGGATGATATCGATGAAGAGGAGTACATGTCGGCCCCCTTGCCGGGAAGGATGGTGCTGAACGATTTTGAGACGTTCATACGTGACAGCCAACTCGATTGCAGCAAGCCGGAGCACATCCGCCGGCTGAAAGATGAACTCGGCCAGGGCTGCGAACGCGCCGGCACGGCCATAGACGCGCTTGTGGCCTTCTGTCGTGTCGAACCGCGACTCCCCGACCCGGAGACGAAGCGATTCGTGACTGAAGGTGAACCGCTGGGCCTTCTCCCCAGTATGAATCGCGACCAACTCATAGCCCGGCTCGAGGAGTTGCGTCCGGGTCATCCCGTTGTCGATCTTGCGTTCTATTCTTATCGTGACCTCAACCGCAGTGACACGTGGCCATTCCTGCTCGCTGCGCTCGAACGCAATCCAGTATCTCTTGAGGGCGCCCGCGAGATGTCCGATGCCGAGGTAATCGGATTCGTGTCCGACATGCCTTCCCAGTCTATCTATGACGAGGAAGGTCGACTGGCCCAACCCGATGAAGTATGGAATTATGGACGAGGTGACGGTGTTGAAAAAGCGATACTGATTGCCAACATCCTTCGCGATAGGCGACCGGACGCACAACTGGAGCTAGTGGTTGAAGCCGAACGCGCAAGGCTGATGCTTGACGGTGACGTGCTGGAGTTTGTTTCTTCGAAAGGACTGCAGCCACAAACATGGCCACTCGGGCAATGGATTGCATCGTCCACTTAGCTCTGTCGGTGGTTCACGGACCCAGCTGATATCCGAGGTGTTACGCGCCATGCGGTGAGAAGCACATGGACAATCAGCAACAGTACGAATGGAATCCAAAGGGCCAGATGCATCTTGAACGCATGCGCCTTGTGAAGCAAGCCGAATGTCGCTGCTTCGACAAGGCGCGATTCGGTAATGCCGAGTCCCGACACTATCACGACCACGGCAAGCACGAGGAGTGACTAGTGAACCAGCTTGCGCACTAATCGTGTATTCACTCGTTGTCACCCGAAGAACGATTCGTCCCGATCCGCTGTGTTTGCGAAGCCCCGCTGCTCCCAGTAACCCAGAAAGTGCTTGTCATCGGAAAGCTCGACCGTGTTCACCCACTTGATCCACTTGCAGCCACACTTGCTTTCTGCGATCAGATGGAACGGAAAGCCGCGCTCCGGCGGCAGTATGACGCCGTTCATCTTGCGGAGAGGAGTATACCGTCTCTCATCACGAAGGTGAGGGGCAATGATGTGCGTTATCCGTCCACTGCATGGAATATAGCCGCGCGGGCATGAAGTGCCGCGACTGATTCCTCGATCACGTCTCTGAGCCGCATACCCTCCCAGAGTATCGTGACATCCCAACCTTCCACGAAGTACAGCGTCACGATCTTTCGGTATACTTGATAGCTCGTGATGATCTCGTCATACGCGAATATCTTCGGGTCATCGACCAGTCCACGAACCGTAAGCGTGTAGCCATCGATGTCCACGGTCTGAAGTCCGCGTATCGAGTTCTCTCTGAAGTGTGTGATCGAAGACAGGTCTACCCATTCGTATTCACGCAGTTCAACATCGGCAAGGTCGATTCCATCGCCGTTTCCATCAGAAGGTGTTGCGCATTCTGGGAGCAACAACAGCGCACAAGGATGACACAGCAACGGCGACCGGTTGTGTCCTCACTGGCACATTCCCTCTGGCAAGAGTAGGACCGGCTGCGGCTGTCAAATGCGTGCACTCGTCTTCCCTCGGGTTCATGGAATAGCACGGCGCTAAGGTACGCCGAATCCTCCCGTGACACTGTCCTGGAACAGGGCGTAATGTGGAGGTGAGAAGGTGAACACCACAAAAAGAACTGCGAGCACGATGATGATGATCGGCGCAACGGTGTTCAGCAGGGGGCTGCGCTCATCGCCTGTAAGCAATCTGTAGCTCACGTACTGTCCGGCCAGCACAGCAACAACGAATATGGTGATGTCGAGGAACAGGACGCTCTCGCCCAGTATTCCGGTGTAGCCATAATACAGTCCTACGATAAGCAAAAGCATGAGCGGGATACTCGTAGACTTGGCAAGGTCGAAATTGTTGATCCGGCGATTGAGAGGACCACGCTCAATCAGCGCCCAGACGAGCGCGGGCCAGAAGGCCATCTTCAGATGCTCCCATACGCTCTCGTTCACAGTGGCGAATGGGGCGACCAGAGGGGAATTGCCACTCCATTCGAACAAGAAGTGCAGCACGGAACCAATTCCCAGAATGAAGAGGACTCCTGTGCCCTCCCACACTGCTGCTGCACGCGTGTCTGCATCAACTCCACTTCTCATCGTTGTCTCCTCTCCCACCAGCCTGCGCGTAGTGTATTGTCGTCAAGCGACGGCGGCATGTAAGGTTTGATGTCGAGCACCGGGGTTCCATCGAACAGATCCAGTTCCCGGACGTGGAGGAAGTTGCCATCAACTTCGCTGAGGCTTACCAGGCTCATGCTGATGGGGTTAGGCCGTCTGGGAGAACGGGTGGCGAACACCCCGTGCGATTCCGTGTCGGATCGCGGAATGATCTCAAGCATGTATTCCTTGCTGAGGTGGAGGTGACACAGAAGGATGATATGTGAGAATCCGTCGAGGTCGCGCAACCCTGTCATGAACTCCGGGAAGATCTCGACTGTACTGATGGTGTTTCGCGCATCAATGCGTTGGAGTGGCTCGTCTACAGCAGGCTCGAATGGAGAGCGCACCACGCCAATCGGCCTGTAAACTATTTCCGTCATCGGTGCCAAAGCGTTCCCTCGTCACTTGGTTACGTACTCTTTGGGCTCCTTGCCAAGGTGAAGTCTCTTGCGGTAGCTGCCGCCCGCCCAGGGCGCATTGTCCCCGGTATGCCGGAGGTACAGAATCCATCCGGTTGCAGCTGTTGCCAGTAAGGCGATCAGTATCTGCAGTGTGGTGATGGAGATGAGTCCTGCCTGGAGCATCACGTCGGTATAGTTCATCAGGCTATGGAGTACCGCAGCGATTAGGTAGAAGACCCAACCCCGTTCACGTGCCAGACCGTAGCCGGCCAGAGCGGAGAAGGCGATGTGCCCGCCGACGGTGAAGAAACGCTCCCAGACAGGCATGAGTCCGGAGAAGCCTGAGGCACTTACCATTGCCCAGGACCAGCCTGCAGCGTATACCTGGTTCATCGCCCACACGGCCTCGAAGATGCCGAAGCCAAGCCCGGCTGTGGCACCCATTATGAGTCCTACTTTGGGGTCAAGAAACCGCTCCGCCCGATGCCAGACGTATAGAACGGGGGCAAGTTTTGCTGCCTCCTGAACGAAGCCGCTTAGTAGTATCTGTGGCATGCCCAGTATGTATATCCACCTGGTAAGTGTGCCAGGTTCGAACACTCTTGAGAGCAGCATGCCGACAAGTGCCTGCAGTGGCATTTGTATGATGACGATTGCCAGCAGGGTTATCACTGCTGCCACAATGCCTATTGCCCAGAGGAATCCATAACCACGCATGGGCGGCAGATACAAGGCGTACCAGACCACGCTCATCAGGATGGCCAGACCTATGGCAGCAAGATTCGGATTGGAAAACCAGTTGATGAGGAAGGTTAGCGACTGGTCGAGTATCATGCAGCTCCTCTCTGATTGCCTGACTGTATAACGTCTGAAAGACGCCGCCGGTTATGCCCGATCGATCACTTGCTGCAGAATTCTACGCAGCCTCCCGACAGGGTGGTGGCCCGGTCAGGTAGTGGGCACAGTTCCAGCATGACACAGTGCGCCGATAGCCACAATAGGGTGTTAAGCGCATTCGAACAGTGTCTCACGCATCTGCGGTGCGGTTCATCTTGCCACTGGCGAAATCCTCGAGGTCGAGCGAAACGAACGCAAACCCGAGTTCACGGAGCTGTGCAGTGATGTCGGCACGCATGCCGAGGGCTCGTGTGGGGTCGTTGACCTCCACCAGTGCAAGGTCATAGGGGAAATGTCTCACCCTCACCTTTACAAACCCCAGCGAGCGGAGATACTGCTCTGCCTGGTCCACTCGTTTGACCCGCTGTGCCGATACCGAGAAGCCATGAGGGAACCGCGATGCCAGGCATGCCATGCTGGGCCGGTCCGATCCTGACAGCCCCAACTCTCTCGAGATTGCTCGAATCTCTTCCTTGACAACCTCGAACTCGATGAATGGATGCCAGATACCGTCTTCATTGGCGGCCTTCAATCCCGGACGGTAGTCCGAGAGATCGGAATAGTTCAGCCCGTCGGCAATTGCCGGGAAGCCGTGATCCCGCGCCCAGTTCCACGCGCTGGCGTCACGTGACTTCCTGCAGTGGTAGCAGCGGTCAGGCGGATTCGTCTGAAAGTGCGCATCTTCCAGCTCATCCACAGTCACCACATGATGGCTAATGCCGATCTCATCGGCGACTGCCCGAGCCGCAACAGACTCGTTTCGCGGGATAACCGGAGAGTCGATCGTCAGCGCTTCTGCATCAGAACCAAGGGCGTCGTGTGCCAGTTTCGCCAGCACGCCACTGTCGAGTCCCCCTGAAAACAGGATAAGGAGTCTGCCTTTCTCAAATATGGCACTTCGAAGCTCGTCAATCCGACTCATTCTTATCCCTTTCGAATCGCGCGCAGTATGCGTATTGCGGCGGCCGCGGCGCCGACGGAGTTACCGATGTTGACCACAGTGATCCCGGGAGAGCAACTCTGCAGCATCGTCTTGAGCGCGGCCTCTCCCTGGCCTCCGAATCCGTAGCCAATGGGTGTCGGCACTGCGACCACCGGAATATCGGTGAGAGATGCCAGCACTGTGGGCAACGCTCCCTCCATGCCGGCAAACACTATCAGTACATTCACGTCCCGCATCTTCTGCATGCTCATGACCGGACGGTGAATGCCAGCAACCCCGGCGTCAAATGACGTCACCACCCGAGCTCCCAGCTCCTCAAGAAGCAGGACGCATTCTCTGGCGAAAGATATGTCCGACGTGCCTGCGGTTATGACTCCGACTACTCCAAGCTCCTCCGTATGTTTGCTCATCGATCCGATCACCATGGCTCTTCCGCCTGAGCGTATGCCATACGAGTGGAACGTCTCCTCCAGTCTCGTCTCGGCCTCGGAACTGAGACTGGCGATGTACACTTTGCCCTTCGCTTCGAGCAGACGCGCAACGATGTCTAACAGGTCGGCCATGGTCTTCCCCTCCGCGTACACCACCTCAGGGAACCCCAGGCGCTTCTCCCTCTCAAGGTCCAGCATGAAGTGCTCCTGTCCCTTGTAGAACAACTCGAGGATGCGGGCTCCGGCTTCCGACTCATCTATCTCGCCCCGGTTGAATGCATGAAGGATTTCGTCGAACATCCTGCGCTCAGCCATTACTTGTCCTCCTCGGTCGCAGACATGTGGCCTCCAGCTGCCTCGATTACCAATCGGTAGACGTCCTTGAGGGGGATGCCGGATTCAGTGCTCAGTCGGCGACATGATTCGTACTCCGGGGACACGTTGACAATCTCGCCCCTATAGGTGGCTAACTTGACATGGGCCGTGCCGATTTCCATTTCTACCTCGTTGATACTCCGCTCAGCTTCGTACCGCTCCGGGTAGCTGACACGCACGCCAATCGTCGTACTCTCCCTCATCAACAGTTGTACCAGCAGGTCCTTGTCGTGCAGCTCACCGAGTACTGATACTCTTGTAGCCGGGCGATTCTTCTTCATCTGAATCGGGGTGAAGAACACGTCAAGTGCCCCGCTGCGGTAGAGCGCATCCATCAGGTTGCCGAAGAGCTGTGGATTCATGTCGTCGATGTTGCTTTCCAGCAGCGCCAGCCGTCTCGGAGCCTCGGCGGCTGCCGAGTAACCCAGGAATCCTCGAAGCACATTGGGCACCGTCGTATCCCGCTTCCCCGCACCGTAGCCGACCTGCGTCACCGTCATACTGATCGGAGCGAACTCATCGACAAGGTGGCGCAGTATCAGCGCCCCGGTGGGCGTGACCAGTTCCTTCCTGGTTTCCGCGAAGGAATCAATGCGGGTCGGGATGCCTGTCAGCAGTTCGGCGGTGGCTGGCGCCGGCACCGGATAGGTGCCGTGGGACATTCCGGCGAAGCCCGTTCCCGTATTGACCAGCCCGCAGACCACGTGATCGACACCGAGCAACTCGAGACCCTTGACCGCGCCAACTACCTCCACGATAGCATCGATAGCGCCTGCTTCGTGCAGGTGGACCGACTCACTTGCGGTCCCGTGCACCGTGGCTTCGACCTCAATCAGCGACTGGAACATCTCCTTCGCCTTCGAGCGGGTTGGCTCACTGAGGCGGTCCAGTATGGTCAGGATTTCATCGACAGTAAGGCCATGCCCGTGGGGTACGGCCTCGGCATCGTCACCCGGGTCATCCTCATGGTGCGCGTGATGGTGCGAATGGTGGTGATTATGCGTGTGGTCCTCGTCCTCGTGGTGATCATGTCCGTGCCCGCACTCGTCGCAGTCACAATCGCAGTAGTGTACGTCGCTCTCATCATCGTAATCCGGGCCGGATGGTATTGTCACCCGTGTACTGACGGCAGCTATGCCGGACTTATGTACCTGGCTCACGGCAAGGTCGAAGCGGACTTCCAGTCGCTCGAGCTCATCGACAAGCGCAGCCTCATCGATGCCCAGGTTGAACAGCAGTCCGAGAAACATGTCTCCTGCGATGCCGGAAAATGGGTCAAGGTACAACACGCGTCCGCGTGGGTCATCCACAGCTTTCTCCTCCTTAGTCGTTGCGGCCGAGGGATCTCACCCGCAGGTTTCTGTTGTGCCGGGTCATTGTAGTGTAGTGCCTCGACAGTGTCCACAAAGGTGACAAGGAAGTACAATGAGGGTGCATCCTTATTATGGGAGGGTAATCTAATGGGCGAAGACGCCCCCAATATCTGCGAAATGATGGCGAAACTGTACGGTGAATTGCCGCGTCAGGGACCGGGTAGTGCCGAGTGCACGCGAAAGGCGTTCTCCATGGTTAGGCCTCTTCGCGAACGACCATATGTGCTTGATATCGGCTGTGGCACTGGTGGACCGACACTTGAACTGGCGAGGCTGATGGAAGGACGTATCGTTGCACTGGATGTCTTCGACTGGGCACTCAATCGGTTGTCTGAACAGGCAGCCGCGAAAGGCTTGGCCGATCGAATATCTACCACAAAGCAGTCGATGATGGAGATGGACTTCCCTGATGAGACGTTCGATCTCATCTGGTCTGAGGGGGCCCTCTATATCATGGGCGTCGGTGATGCGCTTCGGAGGTGCGGGGCATTACTCAGACCAGGTGGGTTTCTTGTCTTCAGCGAAGTCTGCTGGCTACAGTCAGATCCTCCGGGCGAGCTCAGGGAGTTCTGGGAGCAGAGTTATCCGGATATCAAGTCTGTTTCCGAGAACGTGAGCCTCGCAAACGACTGCGGTTTTGAGATGACGGGTCACTTCACTCTGCCGGCCACCGCGTGGTGGAATGAGTACTATACGCCGATGCGTAAGCTTATGCCCGAGTTGCGGAGGAGGTTCGCCGACTCGCCCCACGCGCTCGCGTTGATTGCCGAGAACGAGGTTGAGATGGCGCTTCACGAGAAGTATTCGGCGTGGTATGGGTACGAGTTCTTCGTCTGCCGCCGTCCGTCTCTGCAATAGCTGATTCTTGAGCGTGCTGAGAAGCATACCCGAACTGTCTTGGGGAAAGCATTCAACCGGGGGCGACTGTAGGCAGGATGTGGGTGTAACCGGCCGGTGCGCATTCCTCGTGTGTCAGGACCGATGCTTCGCGGACTGTTCGATACCATGTTTGCAGTGGACACGGCGCTGGTCACAGCGGCCCTGACATGCCAAACAGGAAACACAGTGGTTCTTCCCTCTAGCCTTCGCCGTATTGCCGATTCAGTTAACGAAGGTGTCGTCGGTGGCGATGCGGCGCGACTGCGCCAGTCGGTGTTCTGCAACCACCATACCGCCGAGTCCGAACAGTGCAGTGGCGAGCCATATGAGCAAACCGGCAGCGGGCATTGCCCGCAGAAGCGTGAGTATGAGCAGGCCCAATGCCAGAGCCCCTATCATGCCCCCCTTGTTTTCCAGCGGTTTCCGGTGGCCTAAGATGAGGTGTCCGATCAACAGGCTGACGGGCAGCTGGGCGAGGTACAGCAGTATGCCCCAAAGCAGCAGCACGATAATCCCGAGCGGAAGCCCTATGAACGTCAGAGATATGAGAATGGCGGCTATAGGAGTCCCGAATAGTGCGATGGCGCCCCAACCTGCCACCGGCCCGGTATCGGTCCTGCATACGGTTGCAGCTCCAGCCATGCGGCGGGGTGTCAGTAGTATCAGTACGATACCTACCAGTAGTGTCATGAGATACCAGGACACCCTCCACATGACGCTCGCTAATACAGCGAGGGGTCCCAGTATCTCGACATCCGGGAAGAAACGCCCTCGCATCCTGTCGCCGGGATACTGCGAGTAAGAGACATTTCCTTCGACGGTACCAGCAGGTATGGCGGCTTCTTCACGACTTCTGTAGGTAAGATCGCCGAGAATCCTCGCTTCAGGATCGATGACCAGTGTGCCGACCTCCACATTTACATTGCCTCCGACGGTGCCCCGGATGGTAAGGTCTTCGGCGCCGCCCCGAAGGTCACCTTCGATATCGCCGCTGAGCATAATTGACCCGGCGCCGAAGTACAGGTCCTGTCCAATGCTGGCCCCGGGGGCGAGTGTGAACTCTCGGCTTGCCAGCATCAGATCTCGGCCGATGCGTCCTGTCACGTCAACCGTGGCGCCCGCGACGCGGGCACCACGTGAGACCTCGCCATCGATGTGTACGGTCTCTCCTGCTGCGGAGAGTCCGCCTTCGACATGGCCTCCGATTTGTAGTGTTTCGCCTGCTGCAAAGACATCGCCCAGCACGCCGGCATTGCTTGAGACTAAGCGGCCGGCCAGATACAGGTCGCTATCCACTTCCTCGTCTTCGGTAACCGACACTATGTCGCCCGCCCTCAAATCGGCAGCCAGAGTAGGCGTCGTGGTGAACGCTATCGCGACTATGGCAGTGATCGTTCCTGCTATTAGGTGGGGCAACCTGATGGAGTGCATGTGTTACTCCGGATGTGTTAACAGTCGTAAGACTCGAAGTCCCCCTCAATAATCGTTCACAATACGCCAACTGTGGTGCCGTCGCAAGTGAGCCCACCAAGAACATCATTATTGCGGAAGCGCGCTGGCTAAGCGGCAGGAGGCGAAGTGTCCACTTCGCCTCCTGTACTGCAACGGCCGTTTAGTCCGCGAACGCGACGATGCCGGGGATGATGAGATTGGCTATGGGAATGAGCATGAGTATTGCAAGCCAGCCCGGCTTGTTGCGGGCTTCACAGATCTTCCAGATGACGATGATGCCGAGGACGATATTGACTATAGGGATGAGGAACAGGAATATCCACCACCATGGCTTTCCCGCTATCTGAAGGGCGAGGATGTATTGCGCGATTGGAATCCAGGCAAGCCAGGCGTTCTCGGTGTTCGTCTTCTTGGCGATGATGAAGAGACAGAGAGCAAACCAGATGTACAGCACGATGCCTGTGACGCTCCCCACTCCACTGGCCAGAAAATCCATCATATCCCAGGGCATTAATGCACTCATTGCGCACCTCCTGTCGAGTTTGGGCAATGGTACACGAAGACAGGAGCTAAGCCAATGTCGTGGAGTTCAATGAACGGCACGTACCATTACGCTCGCGCCCGTGTATGTACAAGGATGAATGACTATGGATCGGAAGATGATCCGTCTCTTGAGCATTTGGGCGCTGAGTACACGGAGTCAAGCATAATCAATCTATTCTGTCTTAAGGGCAACGTTTCGCTGGTGACTGGAAGTAACGGCGGAATCGGCATCAGAATCGCGCAGGACCTTTGGATGAATGCAGCTCCATTGTGGTTGCAGGCCGCAGAAGGATGAGATCGCCGGGGCGACACAAGAAGAGGGCGGGCTTTTCAGGATGAAGGTGCAAAGCGTGGGTTGTAACCTCAGGAATTCTTCGAGTCTTAAGAGTAGCGTTCAGGAAGTGCTGAAGCGATACGGCAGGATCGATGTGCTGGTCAGAAGCGCTGGTGTCAATAACCGGAAGATGCCTCAGGACTGCTCGCGGGATCAACGGGACACCGTGACGGTTATAAACCTCAAGGGTGCGTTTCTCCGTTGTCAGGCAGTTTGCCCGACCCTTAACGAGCCGAGTAAGGGGAGGCTCATCAACATCGGTTCGATGTGGCTCCTTCACGGTGTCAGCAAGGCTGTTTCCGTGAGGGTGTGGCTGGTTGTGCATCCTGCCGACCTACTCGCGGGCTCTCGTATGAGCGCGGGATAGCATCTATGTGAACTACATTCCTATCTGTGCAGGTTCGGCACGTCAATGATCGCCGGTGCACCAAGAAATCTCCATGGTTGGAGAGATTTCGTTACTGGGGAGTGTCTGGGAGTTGATGGAGGATCGGCGCAGGACGCAGATGCGGTGTGCTTCACTTGGTCTATTGAACTGCGCCGCAATTTGGAGAAACACTTGCACGTCGGTCAGCGTACCACTATAGTTACTTCATGAATGGCGGTGACCAGCGTGGTCGTCCGTCGCCGGAGGATCAGGAGGTCCGAGATGCTTGATGATGTTGAGAAGCTGTTAAGAACGACTGCTGACGAGCTGGAGAAGATGCTCAGCAGCAAGACGGTCATGGGGGAGCCGGTGACCGTAGGCGACGCTACCATTGTGCCCCTTAGAAGTGCAGGATTCTGGTTTGGTACTGCAGGTGGTGGTGGTAAGGGTGGCGAGAAATCGAAGGGCGAGGGCGAAGGTGAGGGCGCAGGAAGCAGTGGTGCCGGTGGCGTCAAGCCGGTGGCGGTGCTCATTATCGACAAGAACGGCGTGAGGATCGAGCCCATGAAGGGAAGCCTCGCCCAGATGGCTGAGCAGATCAGCGAGACGATTCCCAAGGTGGAGAAGGTCTTGCGTGGGAAGAAATCTGCCGAGTCGAGCGAAGGGTAGCACCCGGTGTGGGTTGTCGTTGCGCTCTGCGTGCTCGTTGCGCTGACAATCCTTGTACTGTCCGTGCCTGTGGACCTCGACGTCAGAATCGAGGTCCACAGTAAATCCGCAGTGCATCTGAGGGTGGCGTGGCTGTTCGGTCTCGTCAAGAAGACGTTTGGAACGGGTGTGCCAAAGACGCAGAAGAAGGACGCTGTCGCCGCGGGTAAGGAAGAAAGGGGCCGGAAGCGAAAGAAAGCCCGAGGGGGTATTTCGACCGTCCGTGCGAAGGGAAGCATCGTCTGGCAGATTGTACGCGTTCCCGGGCTATGGCGGTCAGTAGTTCGACTGATTGCTCGTATGCGTCGTTTTATTACTGTGAAGAGACTCCGCACTGATTTCCGGGTGGACCTGGGTGATCCTGTGGATACCGCGCTCGTGGTTGGAGGCATGTCTCAAGTGGCGTTAATGGCTGATGTTTGGACTCGCCATTCGTTCCGCGTGTCTCCTTCGTTTTTTGGTGATGCCGTACTCGATGGCGAGGCCGATCTTGCAGTTCGGTTCTATCCCGTCTGTACTATACCCCAAGTGCTGAAGTTCATGTTCTCACTCTCCATGTTCAGGGTCGTCTTCCTTCTGGTGCGTTACCGATGGGGCAGAGACAGGTAGAGCTTGAGTCAGCGGTTCACGTGGCCGAACACGACCTGATTCCTATCGTATGCACGGTGGGTCGGCGGGACTGGTTCTCGAAGGGCTTCATGATGGCGATCTGCCGCGAGGCCATCGGCGTCATCGTGCGAGATGATGCAGGTCTTCGTGCGTTTCTGACAGATGGTCGTGAAATCACGATCGAACAGCTGGTTTCTCAGTATCCTTCCCTCAGCGACGCGGTATCTGCTCTTTGATTGGGCCTCGTTCCTTACGCTCCTGGTCGTTTGCTGCAATCTGACTTGAAGCCTTGATTTCGTACCGTAGCTGCCATGCTGTTGAGAAAGCAATGCAGATGTGCAACGTTATAAACTGGCAGCGGTGCAGTGGCGTTTTATTGGTACATGGTACAGGTGTAAGGAGGAGTCGTTGTATGGAAAGGTCTAAGCACAGTCTCGAGAACACTCAGATCGTCAAGGCAGAGGAAATCAGCCTGTCGTCTATGGACCTTCAGCAACAGAGGATGGCCGAGCGGCTGTACTCCCAGCTTGGTCTTGACCCGGTTGTTGAGAAGGTTCTGAAAGAGTACAACACGAATCTGCGGGGCATGGATCGTGCGACCGACAAAGTCTTTGGCCCATTCGATGTAAAGGGCCGGGCAGAATCAGTGGCCAAGGTTTCCGCCCTCATGACGTACAGTGCGTTGCATCAGCAATATACCAAGGAACTCGACCAGATGCAGGACCAGATGAGCGAGGTCGCGAGCCAGCGCGATCGCGAGCGTGCCAATTATGACACCCTGGTGCAGAAGGTTGCGGACGTAGTCGGGGGCGACTACGAACAATTGAAGAGCAACTACGAAGACGTCGTAGACAGACTCTCCGATGTCGAACACCTCAAGCTGCAAACCGTCGTGCTTAACCAAGAGAAGAATGACATCGTGCAGCGATATGAATCACAACTGGCGGACCTACAGCGGGAGAAATCCGACGTTGCGCAGCGATATGAATCACAACTGGCGGACCTGCAGCGGGAGAAGTCCGACGTCATGCAGCGATACGAGGGGCAAATCGCCGTACTGCAACAGGAGAGGACGGACACGGCCGCGAAATACGAAAACGAGATCAAGACACTCAGGGAAGAACACGGCAAAGCTGCTGACGACTTACGGGCTCAGATAGCGGAACGCGGCGAGCGTATCGATACGCTTGAGGAGGAAAAGACGGCCCTCACTGGCGAATGCGACGACTATGTGCGGCAGCTGGAAGCACTCAGGCAAACTCATGCGGACCTGGAGGCCCGTTACGCGGAACTATCCGGCAATCACGATCGGTTGAGGACCGCGGGGGATAGTCTTGAGAACTCTGTGACATTTGAAGAGATCAGGAAGCGTGTAGGCGTGGAGATGCACACCTTTGTTCTTAACGACTCCAAGGTGCCGGATGCGGTCATCGACGGCGTCGGCAAGTTCATCGATTTCAAGCGGTACTTTGGTCTTGCTGCCGAGTCAGGTGCACGTGAAGCCGTGAAGCAGGCGGTAATGAACCTGTCCCAGGCCTAGGCGTGTGTCGCCGGGATGCGTGTCTTTCTACGAGAGCCCGCAATCAGGCGGGTTCTTTCGCCTGTAATCCAGGCGGACAGCGGAGCCGCCATAGTGAGATGGCTATAGCGAATAGACGTATGATTGCCATCGGGCAGTGCTGATTCGCGATTGAAGCGCGGTTCCCATCTCATGAACCCACGGCGGACGTCGCAGACCCTGTCGAAGCTCCGTAATTGCGTCTGCGCGACTGCAGTCCAACCCGGGTTGCTGCTCCTCCATTACATTGCATCAGCAGCGCTCCGTGGCGTTGCAAGAGCAGTTCAGTAGTCACCAGGCTAACTGGTGGGGAGATCCGCTGGTGTCGCGTGGTGAGCCACGCCCTCGGCATTGATACGTGTGAGGTATGCCTTCATGTCAAACTTGCGCTCGAGTCCGCGAGCGTTCATATAGCGAACCTTGCCGAAGATGGGTCGCTCGGACCACGCGCGGTCGTGCATGCCGAAGCACCAGGCTATTCCCGAATACGAATTCGGATCACGGCCATCAAGCTCCCAGCGATTGTTCAGATAGACGGCGGTTTTGAACGCCTCTTCTGCGCTTGTGGACCACTCGATCAGTTTCTTTCCCCAGTACATCCGCATGTAGTTGTGCATGGTTCCTGTGCGTACCATCTCCAGCTGGGCGGCGTTCCAGTAAGCATCGTGAGTCTCGCCGCGCTCCAGTGAATCGAGATCGTAGAGATACGGTCGTTTATCCCCAGCATGGTCGTTCAGCGTCGCCCTTGCCCACGCGGGCAGCGGAGAGAGTGAGTCATACTGTTTGTGATAGTGCACGTAATTCAGGCTCAGTTCTCTCCTGATAATGAGCTCCTCGAGGAACGACTCGACTCCAGGGCCCTCCCGTTCGTGCGTCCTGAGCCCTATGTACAGAGGGGATATCTGGCCGAAATGAATGTAGGGGCTCAGTCTCGAAGACCTCACCACCGCCGGATTGTTCCTGTCCTGGTCATAGAGGGGCAGTTTGGTTTCGAGGAATGATGTCAGCAGGTTCTCCGCCTCTGACGCGCCGCCGCTCATTCCCGTAACGGGCGGCACGCCAGTATCGACATGCATTGTTCCTGCTACGGATGTAAGGTCGACGGTCCCCTCATCCAGTGAGATCCGTGGGGCAACTGCGTCGATGGCTTCGAGTGGAACGAGGTAGCGCAGCAATACCTGCCCGATCTTCGGGCGCAGCGTTGCTGCTGAGTACTCGGCCTTCCGCGACGCAGATTCCACCGGTACGATGGCGTCGGTCTCCACCTGGATCAGTGGACAGTTCAGACGCTCCGCCACTTGTGCTCTCCATAGTTTCTGGTGCCGCAGGTATCCACGATCTGTTACCACCAGCGCAGCTCGTGCTGCCATCTCCGGTATCTGTAAGAGGGGAGAGCCTCTTTTCACAACGGTCTCGATGTTCCTGTCTCGCAGCTCACGCAACGTGCTCTGCAATCCTTCCAGCATGAAGGCGAAATGGCGCATGTTGGCTTCGGGATAATCGTCAATGAGGCAGAAGGCAACGACGATCGGCAGGTGCAGATCGTTGGCACGCCGGATGGCATACTCGAGCGCATGGTTATATCGTGCTCGCTGAGATGCCTGCATCCAGTAGAGGACGAAATCACCGGGCGCCGCAGAGCGGCGGTTAAGGTGAAGGATCCTGTCCTGTTGGATCACCGGACTGCACTATCGATGCCCGTGGGGGACACTATACCCTGTGATGCGAGGAAGCGCGGGCACAGCTCCAGTTCGTCGATCTCATTCCACTCCCCGATCTCACATACGCGGATGGCACCCTCAGGAATATGGCGCGCCACCAGATTCCAGTCTATGGTTCCATTCCCAGGGCACTGGTGGTCACGTTCAAAATTCATGTCGTGCAGGTGTATGCCGATCATTCGATGTGAGTGGCGCCGGAGCCACTCCTCCTGTGTGGTGAACCCAAGCTGTTCGTGAGTCGCTGCATGGCCGGTATCATGCCAGTAGCCCACCACCTGTGGATCGGCGGCGTCAAGCATCACCTGCATCTCGTCGACGTTTGGCACCTCGTGCAGGTTGTGGCGGGTCTCGATTCCCAGAAGAATTCCTCTGTCGCGAGCGGCTGCCTGCAGCTGAAGCAGCGTTTCCAGCGCACGCTCAAGATGGTCGGCAGCGGTACGCGCCCTGAGTTCGGGTATGCGCTGCTGTACTTGGATATACTCGGGCGACTGTGTCCTGCACTCGTGCCAGAGATCGTGCAGCACACGCTGCATTTCCTTGCCTATCGGTACATGCCCCATGTGTAGCACGACCGCCTTCGCGCCGTATCTTGCCGCTTGTTCGATCGTCTCGAAGGCGAACCCGAGCGCCTCTCTTCGCTCAGTCTCTTCCAGAGAACTCAGGTTCAGATCATATGAGGATTTACCTAGCGATGAGCGCGCGTTTGGGGTGGGGTTATGCAGGCTCGAAAGGGGCAGGGGGCCGGAAGCGAGTCTCTCCAGCATCCCGTGAGTGGTTACGTAGGCATTCGCCTCAATAGCGCTGTAACCCCAGTCCAGAGCAGCCTTCGAGAACTCAAGGAGGTCATCATAGTGTCCTCGTGCAGACATGGTCGATAACGAAAGTCCTGTTGTCAATGGCTGCTCCCTTCGTGTCCGAGGCGCTGAAACTGCTGCAGGACGTCCCTCTGTTCTCGGGTGAGTCGGGTTGGCACAGCGACTCGGGCGACAACGTAGAGGTCTCCCCTGTGCTTGCTGCCCAGCCTCGGCATGCCCTTGCCCTTGAGACGTATAAGCGTGCCATGCTGCGTTCCTTCAGACACTTCCAACTTGCATTCTCCATCAAGGCTTGGGACTGAGAGGGTCGCGCCGAGTGCGGCTTCGGCGATTCCGATATCCTTCTGCATGTAGAGATCCTCGCCGTGGCGCTCGAAGACGGCATGAGTCATGACACTGACAACGACATAGAGGTCTCCGGGTGTGATATCTCCATCCCCGGGCTCACCCTGGCCTTCCAGTCTCAACGTATGGCCTGTGTCAACCCCGGCAGGAATTGCCGCTGTGACCTCGTGCGCTTCCTCCAGCATTCCCTTGCCCTCGCAAAGGGAGCAGTGCTCACTCACAATCCTGCCGGAGCCCCTGCACTGTCCGCACACGCTTATCTGCCTGAATACTCCGATACCGGAACGATGCTCGCGGATTGCCTGTCCGCTGCCGTCGCAGCGCTCACACGTATGTAGCGCGCCTTCCTTCGCCCCCGATCCGCGGCATGAACTGCATGTGCGGCGCCTGGGGAACTCGAGGACACGTTCTACTCCGGTCGCCGCTTCCTCCAGTGTGAGTTCAAGGTTGTAACGGAGGTCAGAAGCCTTGGGACGTGCACGGGTGCTGGTCCGTCCCGTACCAAACAGGTTGTCAAAAATACCGCTGCCGAAACCGAAGCCCCCGAGCCCAAAGTCACGAAAGAGCGTTGAGAAGTCGATACCCCCGAAGATGTCGGACTGACTGTAACCGGACAGGCCATCATGTCCGTAGAGGTCGTACACACGTCGCTTGTCAGAATCGCACAGTACGGCATATGCCTCATTCAATTCTTTCATCCTTGCGACACACTCCGCGTCGCCGGGATTGCGGTCAGGGTGGTAGCGCATCGCAAGCGTGCGGTAGGCACGTTTAAGAGAGCTCTCGTCGACGTTTCGTTCAACGCCCAGTATTTCGTAGTAGTCTCGTCTCTGCATGGTATGTAGGAAGCGGTGAAGTGAGTTGAAGGCGCGAGCGCCAGTGGGAATTGTAGCATCGCTTGCGCGAACCAACCAACTGGTTGCTTTTCGCTGGCTCCTGGCCGGCAACAGGCAACACTGGCAGGCCCGAACCCGGACACTGATCCTGGAGCGGGACCGCCGTCGTTGGCGGAATGATGGTGGGTGCGCTAGCATATCGTTATTCTCTGCGGAGCCTAGCTATTGCTGGAAGAAGTGCAGCAAACGTAAGGAGTGACCCAGTGGAACAGGATGAAAGGTTACGGGAGGGTGATGAGGACCTGCGGGGCCACGCATTGAAGCTGGCTGATATGGTGACATACCAACAGGGATCGGTTGTCAGCAGGACTGTGGTCGACCGCAAAGTTGGAACTGTGACGCTATTCGCCTTCGACAAAGGACAGGGACTGAGCGAACACACCGCGCCTTACGATGCGCTGGTGTATGTGTTCGATGGGGAGGCACAGGTTACCATTTCGGGACGGGACGTGCAGGTGAAATCTGGAGAGCTGGTCATCATGCCGGCGCATGAGCCCCACTCTCTGGATGCCACAACTGCGTTCAAGATGATGCTGGTCATGATCAGGTCGTGATCGACGGCTCAGCGCACCGCTCGTGCGTCGCCTCATACCGCATACAGGGTCAGGCTCACTGAATACTCTGCGACATGCACCGCACCGGAAACGCCGCTTGCGCAACACCAGGTACACCGGCTTGTGCCACAACC
>PUON01000069.1 GCA_003552125.1 Dehalococcoidia bacterium
CTTTGTCTCGCCTTCGACTACGGGGCGCGTGCTGAGATGGTTCGAGCCGCGCGTGAGCTTGCTGCACGCAGCATTGATGTGAGTAGTATCACCGAAGAGACGATCGAGCCGCACCTCTACACTGCCGGAATGCCGAACGTCGACCTGCTGATACGCTGCGGCGGCGAGATGCGTCTCTCAAATTACCTCCTGTGGCAGTGTGCTTACGCAGAGCTGTACTTCACGGACGTGCTGTGGCCGGATTTCAACGAGATGGAACTCGATCGGGCGCTTGAGGAGTTCGGCAGACGGAACCGTCGCTTCGGTGCGTTGGACAGTGGAGGAAGTGATTGATAGAGGCAATGTTCCTCGTGATGCTGACTTCAGCAGCGCCGATAAGCGAGCTGCGTGGCGGCATTCCTCTTGGTGTGGCTCTGGGACTTGAACCTGCACTGGTTTTTGTCCTTGCGGTCCTCGCCAATATGGCGGTGTTCTGGCCCGGACGGCTCGCACTGGTGCTCTGTGCGCGCAAGGTGTTCTGCAGGATTCCGTACTTCGACCTGTACCTGGAGCGGGTTCAGCGGAGGGGTCAGCCGAAGGTGGAGAAGTACGGTTTTCTCGGCCTTGTATTTCTCGTCGCTCTTCCGCTGCCCATCACCGGTGCCTACACCGGAACGGTGCTGAGCTGGCTGCTGGGGATGAACTGGATGAAGTCGTTCATCGCCATTACCATTGGCGTTCTTGTTGCAGGCATTGTCGTGATGCTCGCCACGATGGGTGTCATCAGCCTGGCGACGGTGCCATAAGGGGTGCAGCGCAAGTCTGTGACCAGTGTGGTGCTAGAGTGTGCCAATGACGAGGTGGTGGGCAGTACTGGACTTGAACCAGTGACCTCCTGCGTGTGAAGCAGGCGCTCTAACCACTGAGCTAACCGCCCCAAATCGAACGTATTCTACCCCGAATTTCGACAGCCGTAAACATACACCGCTTGCTTCGTCAAAATCGAGCACCGACATCGAGGTCCTGCTTCCCGACTTACCAGCTATGCGCGGTCACCGAGGGCAAGGGCCACAGCGCTATCACCATCGAGCAGCACCGTGCGATACTTCCGCGATTACCTTGTCGCAGCGGGGCAGAGCACGGACGTGACCCACGTAACCCCGCACGCCCTTACGTCGTAAATCGTCTACCTGCAGGAGAAGCGCTGCTTCGCGAGCCACCCCATAGTGTGATCGCGGCCCGTAGATCTGTGGCTGCCATATTGACAATCCGAGAGTGCTCGAATACTCTGCCTCCTCAGTACAGGCAAGGAGGTCAGCATGACTCAAGCGTACTGCATGAAGTGCCGTAAGAAGGTCGATGTGAAGGACGCCAAGGAGATCACCCTGAAGAACGGCAGGCCGGCAGTTCAGGGCTCGTGTGGTGGTTGCGGAACCAAGGTATTTAAGATCGGCAAAGCGTAGCCGAACCACACGGGACGGCAGGAGTGCAGCACTCGATGGGCTAGCGAAAGAGGGTGCTATCAGCATTGCGGTGACGTTGTTCGTGTTGTTCACCGCAATGCTTGATCCGCGCATATCCGCTGGTATCGCAGTGACGGCGCTTCTGTTTCTTGGAGTGCGACAGATCATGCGTGCACGGCAGCGGACGTGAGTGCATGTCATAGAGGCAGCCCAGGCTTCGCGTTGCGGCGATGCGTATCTGATCGTCATACACTGTCTGAATAGAGCGGCCCGCAGTCCTGCAGGGATTGTGGGCCGCTCCCGTGTCGCGTTCGTGCTTTCGGAACCGCCCGACATGCGCATCTCATCTCTCATCTGGCCTTGGTTTACTTGATGGCTGGAAGGTAGTGACCGAACACTCATGTAGCCTGGCCTCCTCGCCTCGTGCATGCGCTGCAGTGCCTCACTTCTACTGACTACGAGCTTCAGGATCCCGTTAGCGCTACGGGCATGGGTATGTGGTTCACCCCGTTCGAGGACGGCAGTGCGTTCTTCGCCTGCCTGGGGCCGATCAACGGGTTTTTCCTCTCTGGCAAAACCTTGTGTGGTCGAGTGCTGTCGGAGAAGAAGATAGTGGTCAGAATCTACCCCACCGAGTTGACCGAGAAACCGTGGGAGTTGATGAAGGGTGAGTAGTATGGGTGGCATGGATGTGCCCGGTAGTGCCACAGGCTATGCGTCAAAGAGGATCGCAGGATTCAACTTTGAACTCGCGCCTGAACCGTACTAGGGAAATGATCCACATCACCGGTGTGTTCCTCGGACGTTGGATGCCGACCGGACGCTTCAGTCGGTATCGAGGGCACCCCTGAGAACAGATGAGTCCGGACTTATCCTACTCCCGCCCTCATGCGGTGTCGACTTCATCTCGCTGGTGGAAGTACGCGTTCTGAACGTATTGAGCCACCATGCGCTGTGCGTTGAAGAACGAGCCATTCAGGGAAATCGCATGCCGCATGATCCGGGCAAAAGCGTCAGGTCTGTTGTAGAAGGTGGGCAGGATCAGGTACTCCAGCTTGTCGTAGAGCGAAGCTGCTTCCGCCGCAGAATCACTGGCTGTTCGCCAGCTGTCACCAATCGACCAACCGGTCACTCCTTCAAGGTGCCCTTCGATCCACCAACCGTCCAGGACGCTCAGACTGGGCACTCCGTTGAGTGCAGCCTTCATCCCACTTGTGCCGGAGGCCTCCTGCGGCTTCTGTGGGGTATTCACCCAGAGATCAACGCCGGCGCAGATGTGATGCCCCAGCGCTATGTCGTAATCCTCCAGATACACGATGTGCACCTGCCCCCTGACGGCCTCGGCGGCCCGAACTACGCGACGGATAAGGTCCTTCCCACCTTCATCCCGGGGATGCGCTTTGCCTCCGTAGATGATCTGCAGAGGGCCCACCTGTCGGACGATTCTCTTGAGGCGTTCGGGATCGGAGAGCAACAGGTCGGCTCTCTTATACGTCGAGGCGCGGCGGGCAAAGCCAAGGGTCATCACGGACGGATCCAGTCGGACGCCGGCCCTTCGTTCAACTTCAGCAAGCAGGCCTCGCTTCGCCTCAGCGTGAGCCTGTCGGATGTCGTCACATGGGATGGTTATCGCGTACCGCAGGTAGTGGTGATCATGGCGCCATTCGGGTATGTAGCTGTCGAACAGACGCTGGAAGGAAGCTGCCGCCCAGGTTCCGGCATGCACCCCGTTGGTGATGGAGTTGATCGGGTAGCCGGGGAACATATCACGGGATATCTGTCCGTGACGCATAGCCACCCCGTTCACGTAACGTGACAGGGACAGGGCGAGATGCGTCATGTTGAGCATCCCGTCCATGCAGCAGTCAGCAGACGTCAGGATACTTGCTCGCTTCTCACCCAGCACCTGCCGTGCCAGATCCATCGAGAACCTGTCATGTCCGGCGGGTACTGGCGTATGTGTGGTGAAGACGCAATGATGACGTACCGCTTCCTTCTCCCTCTCACCAGGCGATGCAACTTCATTGCGCCGAATGGACTCCTCCAGAAGTGCCAGGGTCAGGAGGGCGGAGTGCCCTTCGTTCATGTGGTATGACTGCATCTCCACATGGCCAAGTGCACGGATTAAGGCTATGCCCCCCATGCCCAGGACTACCTCCTGGCACAACCGGTAGTGGTGATCTCTGCCGTACAGATGGTCGGTAAGCTCCCGATCCCAGTTGCTGTTCTCTGGAAGAGCTGTGTCGAGGAAATAGATTGGTACCACATGTCCACTGATACCCTTCACGTCGTAACGCCAAGCACGTAGCGCGACTGTACGTCCTTCAACGGTCACGGTTGTTCGTGGCTCAACCGGTTCCAGAACCTTCTCCGGGGACCACTCAGAAGGACTCTCCGACTGGTTACCGCTGGAATCAAGGTGCTGCCGGAAGTAGCCCTTACGGTGCAGCAGCGTTATCCCTATCATGGGGACTCGCAGATCGGCGGCCGCACGCAGGGTGTCTCCGGCCAATACCCCCAGGCCGCCGCTATACGTGGGTATACCGGCCTCAACGCCCACCTCCATGGTGAAATAGGCGACTTCAGATAGTGCCTGCAGGTTGTTGCTGTGACGACGGCTCATGGCTTCCCTCCCCCACCGGTATGAATCAAGCTGCCAACAGTATACCCTTTTCGACCCAGCTGCGAATGGTAACGCATAGCAACGGAAGTATATGAGTGGGGCACCCACGTACGTAATCAAACCTCCTGCCGGCAGAGCGCCGGGGAGGCCTTACTTGCCTCCTCACACTCGTGCAACGGTGAGGGCCGCTATCCGGCGAGTGGCGAGGATTGCCAGAACCGTGACCCGGGACCGTCCCTCTCTGTCACCCGGCAGGGCAACCGCAGGCAGCATAGGCTTTTCTGCAGCGTAGACTATCGGGACTGTGTTGATCGGGTGCGCCGGCGGTGTTCGCACATACACGTATAGATCTGAGGCCACGGCCCTCGTGCCAAATCATGTGCCCCTCACCGTGTCTTACAGGATGGACGCGACCCGGCTCCCGTCATCGGCGAGTAGCTAAGATGTACCAACCCGTACCGATACGAGTGGCGCGATAATCGAATGCCGCTAAACACAGATGCTTTGCGAAGTCATGGATGGCTGAGCGGCGCTGTCAAGCGCTGGTGGTAGACGCACAACAGAGATTGCGTACAGGAACAGAAGCATTCCGTGCGAAAGCACGTGACGTGGTAGTTTCCCCAGGCATCTCTTATGCCCGACTGGGCATCCCCCATCCCTTCTGAATCTACCGAAGGATTCCATC
>PUON01000018.1 GCA_003552125.1 Dehalococcoidia bacterium
CCGCACGTCCAAGACCACGTTCAGGACCATCCTTGCGTCGGGCAGACCGGAGATAGCCTGCAATCTCATTGCCATCCGCGCCCCGTACCACACCTGCAGCACTCGAGAATACCTGCGGCAGATGAGCAGCCTCGAGAGATTCGCCGCAATGCTCGCCGCCTCAGTGGTCCTCCTGGACTACCTCGTACTGAGATGCCGCGATGCCGGCAGTCCTCGCGTGGTGCTGTCCGGGATCAGTCTCGGCGGGTGGGCAGTGAATCTGCACCGTGCATACCACAACACCGCACATGTTTACGTACCCATGCTTGCAGGCGCAGCGTTGGGCGAAGTCTTCACCACCTCGGAGTACCGCAGACTACTGGGCCGCGAGGGGCAGGCGCACCCCGAGAACGTGAAGCGCACACTCAACTTCGAGGACGACTTTCAGCGCATCACCGATAACAATGTCTATCCTTTGCTCGCGAGATATGATCAATACACCCTGCTTGAACGACAACGGTCTTCCTACGGTGGACGTACGGTTCAAGTGTTGAACAAGGGTCACGTCACCGCTACCTTATCGGCGCAGGAACTCCGGCAGCATCTCCTCTCACACGTACAGCTTTGACAGCGTGGATGCACCAGCCGATGCAAATAGAGAGTTTCACCAGCGCTGTGACGGCCTTCCGTCGGGGGTTATCACCACACGGCTGACCGAGTGTGCGGATTCCGGCGACGGCTCCATAGACTAAGCGCCCGAATACTGGAGGCAACCGTGAAGGCAATCATTATCAGGGGAACCTACCACAGAGATGGCGTGATATCTGAGCTTGTCGACAACCTCGTTGCCGGGCTGTGCGAGGTGCGGCCTGAGGCAGAGGTCTCCCTCATCGACCTGCTGGACGCACACGTCGAGTTCTGCCGCGGCTGCGGCAACTGTGTTGAGACAAGCCCGGACAAGGCGCTGGGCGACTGCTCCATCGAGGAAGATGATGTGAGGGGCATTCTCGAGCAGGTACTGGCGTGCGATGTGCTCGTGTTCGCAACGCCGGTCTACCTGTACGGTCCCACCGCAGTCATGAAGCGGTTCATGGAGCGCATGATCGCCATGATGAAACCATCGCGCATGGGTCCGACGGGACGGGTTCAAAAGCGTCGCAACAAAATCGGTGTCGTACTGCTTTCATCCGGCGCACCTTATCCAATGAACGTGGTGCTGGGCATAACGCGGTATCCTTCACGCATGCTGGGATGGCTGTGCGGACATGCCGGTTGCGGTCGCGTCTTCCGACTGAAGGCGGGCGGAATCCAGGCATCCTCGAAGACCAGGGAGCGGTACAAGCAAAAGGCCCGGAAACTGGGACGACGGGCTGCGCAGGCTGCAGCCGGGGACTGAAGACCAGCAGCAGGCCGTGTTGGTTTCCCGGCTGAAGTGATCTATTCACCATTAGGAAGGAGTCTCCAACCGTCCGGCAGGACTGAGATCCCCGGGGCGTGGTGCTGCGATCTCGTCCGGTCGCTGTCTCTATACTGCGATAGTAAGGCCCGCGTAGGCGCGTCTGCCTTCTCAGGATCGACATCGCCAGTCCCGGTCTCCCTCGATAGGCATGAGACCACAGAATCGCCGATCCTGAACGCGTTGCCTCCTTTCCTTGACACCGCACCTTGCCGAGGCATATAACTGTGGGCTCCGGTGTTCAGCCGGGCAATCCGTGACAGGGGGTTAAGTTTATGGGCACTCCAGTAGACTACCCGGCCAGCCTGGCAATCGATCGATTCGATGGCATCCGTAACAAGCTCACCACGTTCTTCCGGCCGTTCGTCGCCATACCCATTCTCATCATCCTCGGCCTGCTCGGCGGAACGTCCATCGGCTGGACCAGATCGCCCTGGGAACTCGAGTTCCCCGTGGGGGGCCTGGTCTTCCTGCCCACCGTCCTCATGCTGCTCTTCCAGCAGAAGTATCCACGTTGGTGGTTCGACTGGAACCTCGCCATATTCAGGTTCTTCCTGCGCGTGGCGAGCTACATGATGCTGCTGCGGGACGAGTACCCTTCCACCGACGAGGAACAGGCGGTTCATGTTGACATCCCGTACCCGGATGCAGTCACTCTGAGCAGGGGGCTGCCACTGGTGAAGTGGTTGCTCGCCATCCCGCACATCATCGTGCTGGCCTTCCTGTCTGTCGCGGTGTGGGTGTGTGTCATCATTGCCTGGTTCGCCATACTCTTCACCGGCAAGTACCCTGAGGTGCTCCAGGAGTTCGTGGTCGGCTTCCTGCGCTGGGATGTACGTGTCACCGCATACGCCATCATACTCTCGACCGACCGGTACCCTCCCTTCTCGCTTGACTGATATTGTCCCTGTGAGGACAAGCGTCCGGTGTTGCCAGGCAGAACCTGCGCTATACTTACGGAAGGTAGATCTCGCGCGGGCTTCGGTCATGAATCCACAGCGGGAGCCGGCATAGAACTCGCAGATAACAAGGGGGAATACACATGTGCTTTGGTTCTTCAACAGTCTGTCCCTTTGATGTAATGGCCTTCGCGCCGTTGGACGTATCGGTAATCGTTCCGGTCGTAGCCATCATCTTCATCTTCAGCATTCCGCTCCTGGCCATCTGGACGGACTACAGGAAGAACAGGGCCATGATCGAGAAAGGACTCGCCGCGCCGGAGAAGCGCCAGCCGCGGTGGCACGAAACGCTGGCGTGGGGCCTCGTCCTTACCTTCGTGGGCATCGCGCTGCTGATAGCCTCATTCACGGTGCGTGCGGGACTCCTGCTGCCAGGACTGATCGTACCGGCCATCGGCATCGCCCTCCTCATCTACACAGCCATCATCAAACGCCAGAAGACAGAAGAGTAGCGGCGGCGCTAAACCCCCGCATCGGTGCGGCATGTCGTTACTTGCGCAAGGAGGCGCCTCAGTGAAGGCAGAGGACATCTCGTGGCCCATTGGTGACACCACAGTTGATGCGACCGTGACTGCCCCGGACCAACCCGGCACATACCCGGGCGTCGTACTCGTGGCAGGGTCGGGCCCCACCGACAGGAACTGGGAGTCACCGGTCCTGCCGGGCTCGAATGGCAGTGGCCGTCTCCTGGCGGAAGAACTCGCGGCCGCAGGCTACGTCACCATAAGGTACGACAAGCGCGCCTCCGGTCCGCGCGCAGAGCAGAACCTGGCCTTCATGTCTGGCCGGATAAGTCTCGACAGCCATTTTAAGGAGTTGAGGGGTGCGGTAGCGCACCTGGCTGACCGCCCGGACGTGGATCCTGCACATCTGTTCGCACTAGCCAGCAGCGAGGGCGCGGTGCACGTCCTCCACTATCACACTCAACCGGGCGTGTTCCCCTTCACCGGCATGGTTCTCACAGGAGCTCCCGGGCGGGCACTGAGCGAAATTGCCAACTACCAGGTCGTTTCACAGCTGGCAAGCCTGCCGAACGGCGACGACCTGGTTTCGCGCTACAACGCGCTCATCCGGAGGTTCGAAGACGGTTTGCCCTATGTTCCAGATCCAGTGCTGCCCGAGTTAGCTGCAAATCTTGTCGCCAGCCTGAGCGCTCCGCTCAACCAGCCGTTCAGCAGGGAGTTCTGGTCGTTCAGACCCGCGGACTACCTGCAACGCGTCACGCAACCGGTGCTGGTGGTCATAGGCAGGAAGGACATCCAGACGGATTGGATGCTGGATGGGAAGGTGCTTGAAGAGGCCTGCCTCGGGAAGGACAACGTATCGTTCTCATACCCGGAGAACGCGAATCATGTGCTGAAACACGAGCCAACACCGCGGGAAGAGCTCACCGCGATGGCGGCGCTCTCAAATTACAACGCACCTGAAACGTCTCTGGATCCGGAAGCGCTCACCACCATTATCGACTGGCTCCAACGCCACTCCGTCCAGGATTGAGATCAACACACGTGAACCCACATCCCTCGTCGGGACTGGACGCATGTATGCGCCTCCTACTTATATTCGTTCCATCCGGAACCCCCACACCCCGTAGCGGCCGTTCGCGAACGTCCCGCACGGTGGGGCGGGCTGGCGGATCCGTAGGGACGCCACATGTGGCGCTCCGTTGTCCGGGCGTCAGTCACGCTCAATAACACAACTCTGGGTGTGTGATGCGGTGGATGCCAGGCGGCTATACGCAGGGGACGGATACATCCGTCCCGTCATCGTCCCGGTTCACACGCCCGCCCTGGTGTGATTCATCACACACAACAACAAACATCCCCCGTAGGGGCAGTTCGCAAACGGCCCGCCATCCGTCAGATGCTGCGACCGCGATTGTGATTCAAACGACGTCCGCGAACCCACATGGCACGTAGGGGCGGGTCTCAGACCCGCCCGCCACCGTCCTGTAGGCCACCATATTCATGATCCGGCGTGCGTCTGAACGATTCTCCTGTAGCAGGGGCCGCATACATGCGGCCAGCCGGGGCCGCGAGGTGACCATGGGTAGGGGCACGCTGCCGCGTGCCCTCCTGCCTGCCAAACGCGCGCAGCGCACCGATTGCCCCGCAGGGTGTTCCTGTTGCCACACGGATCCGCGAGGGGGCGGGGTGGGGTATATGCAGGGGACGGATACATCCGTCCCGCCATAGTCCCAAGTCGCACGCCCACGGTGGCGTCATTCGTCACGCATGTGAATCAAATTCCGGCGTAGGGGCGGGTCTCAGACCCGCCCGCCACCGTCCTGTAGGCCACCATATTCATGATCCGGCGTGCGTCTGAACGATTCTCCTGTAGCAGGGGCCGCATA
>PUON01000080.1 GCA_003552125.1 Dehalococcoidia bacterium
CGTAGCACTCCAGTTTGATTTCAGGAAGGTCCCCCGCGTAACGCGGGGGACCTTCCTGAAATCAAACTGGAGTGCTACGAGCGCAGGCTGCGCGCGATGACCTCGCGGTGTATCTCGTTCGTTCCCTCGTAAATCTCAATCAGTTTCGCATCGCGGTAGTACCGCTCAACAGGCATGTCCCTGGTGCAGCCGTAGCCTCCGTGGAGCTGCACTGCCTTGCGCGCAATGTCCGCTGCGGACTCGGAGGCATAAAGCTTTGCTTTGGCAGCTGCAGGGCCGTACTCCTTGCCGGCATCCGCCATGCGGGCTGCATTGAGCGCCAGCAGATTCGCGGCGTCCACCATGACCGACATATCAGCGAGCATCCACTGCACTCCCTGGAACTGACCGACAGGGCGCCCGAACTGCTCGCGGTCAGCGGTATAGGTGAGCGTGGCCTCAAGGGCCGCCTCGGCGAGGCCAATCGCCTGTCCGGCCACGTGGATCCGACCGAGGTCCAGGGAGGCGAAGGCGATACGGAGTCCCTTGCCCTCTTCACCGACCATGGCGGAAGCGGGAATCCGGCAATCGCGGAAGAACAGTTCCGCAGCGCTGCTCGCATGCAATCCGAGCAGGTCTTCGACCTTACCCACGGTGAATCCGGGAGTACCCTTCTCGACGATGAAGGCGGTGATACCTTTGGCGCCCAGCGACTTGTCGACGGTTGCGAAGACCAGCAGGACGTCACCCACGTCGCCCGCAGTAATGAATGCCTTGGCTCCGTTCAGTACCCAGTGGTCGCCGTCGCGCGTTGCAGTTGTACTCAGGTTTGCGGCATCGCTGCCCGCTGCAGGCTCGGTCACTGCGAAGCAGGCGATCATGTCGCCAGAGACCACCGGAGGAACATGTTTCGTCTTCTGCTCCTCAGTACCGAAATTCAGAATAGCATCGGTGAAGATGCCGGCGGGAGAGCCGAAGATGCTTGCCAGCGACACGCTGGCGCGCGATATCTCGATGGATGCAATCAGGTACTCGGTGACGGTCCCGCCCAGTCCCCCGTACTCCGGCGGGATCATTATGCCGAACAGGCCGTAGTCGGCTATCTTCTTCACCGCGTCACGGGCGTACTCCTTGCGGCTTTCCCATTCTTCAACATTGGGAAGCAGTTCCTGCTTGACGAACTCGCGCACGTCCTTCTTGAAGGTCAGTTCAGTCTCGGTAAGGAGGTTCTCCATTCTCGTTTTCTCCTTCGATAGTGTAGGTGTGCCCCGAACTCCATGCAGGATATCCTGCCGAGCGGCAGGGCACTGGAAGGTAGATTGTACGGGGCTTTGCAGCGTGTCGCAAACTGTACGTGTGAAGGGTCTTCCAGGACTTAGAAAGCCGATCAGGAACGTATAGCGGCGTGCTATCATAGGCGGACGAGTCTCGACAGCTATTGCTTCGGAGGGCACATCATGGAGCGAAAGAGGGTCGTTGTAACCGAGTACATCGATCCTGCGGGCCTGGACATACTGGAACGTTACTTCGATGTTGTCTACCTGCCGAAGGTCTCCGGGACGAAGCTCGACGATGTGATCGGCGGAGTGCATGGTATTGGTGTGAGGCTGGCACCCATTACCGCCGATGCAATCAAATTGGCGCCGAAGCTGAAGGTTATCGCCAAGCATGGCGTCGGCTGCGACAACATCGACGTGGAGGCCGCGACATCTCATCGGGTCGCAGTGGTAAACACCCCGAAGGCCAACGCGGTTTCTGTTGCCGAGCATATCCTCTCGCTTATGCTGTGCCTCGCCAATCGCATATGCCAGGCGAATGCCGACCTCAAGGCGGGCCGATTCCGGCAGCGGGAGGACTACACCGGAGTAGAATTGAAGGGAAAGACGCTTGGAGTGGTGGGGCTGGGTCGCATAGGCACTGAGGTCGCCCGCAAGTGCAGATCGGGATTCAACATGAATGTCCTTGCATATGATCCGCTGGTGTCCGCGGAGACCTTCGAGCTCACGGGTTACAGGCGGGCAAACCGGATAGGTGAGTTGCTGGAAGAAGCCGACTTTGTGGTGCTGTGCGTTCCATTAACTCAGGATACGGCCAGTATGATAGGGACACGGGAGCTTTCGTGGATGAAGCAGACTTCCTATCTCATCAATACATCGCGCGGCGGACTCATTGATGAAGCCGCCCTCTACTCGGCACTGTCAGAGCGCAGGATTGCGGGTGCCGGGATGGACGTTTTTGTGCAGGAACCACCGACTCCCGAGAATCGGTTGCTTTCACTCGATAACTTCATTGCCACGCCGCATGTCGCCGGTGGAACGACTGAGGCGATGCAGCGCATGGCGACAGACCTCGCGGAGGAGATCGTCAGGGTGCTGACCGGAGAGAGACCGCGCTATGCGGTGAACCCGGAGGTATTCGATTCATGACGGCTTCAGGTGAGACGGCGCTGCTGCCGGTGTACCGGATCAGACCGTTGCCTCTATCGTATACGAAGCAGGACATGGGCAGCTTCACCTATCGGTACAACAACGGCATTTCTATGGACATGCCGTTATTCGCCTGGTATATCGAGGGAGGCAGCCAACGGATACTCGTGGACACGGGCGCAAATGCGGAGCAGCTGAGGCAGTACCGCGGACTGGAAGCGGACGACATCGACTCGTTTGAGGATGCCCTTTCAAGAAAGACCGGCTTGAAGCCGACCGACATCGAACTGGTCATTCAGACGCACCTGATGTTCCATCACTGCGCCAACACGCGCAAGTGCAGCAGCGCTCGCGTGGTGGTGCAGGAGTCCGAACTGGAATTTGCTCTGGCGCCACACCCCATACTGGCCCCGCTGTACGTGCGGGAGTCGTTTATGGGGCTCAGTTTCGATGTGGTCAATGGTTTCACTGAGATACTGCCGGGAATAGAGCTGCTTCCTGTGCCCGGCCAGAGCCCCGGTTGCCAGGCCGTGAGCGTTAATACGGTGCAGGGCAAGGTGATCATCTCGGGATTGTGTACCATCGAAGAGAACTTCAATCCCAGAGCGGGGGTGCGTGAGAGAATCCCCGTGATTCCCCCCGGAATGCATCTGAATGCGGTGGAAGCCTTCAACAGCGTGCTGCGCATAAAGGGGATTGCCGACGTGGTTATTCCGGTACATGATCCGGGTCTCGTGAACGTAGACAGCATTCCGTAGGCTGTGGGACGAACGCAGATGGAAGGAGGACTGAAGTGAAGCAGGAAATCGCCTATGAGTTCAAGCAGCGTCTGGTGCAAGGGGCAAAGGTATTTGGCCCCCTGATCGGTCCGGGAAACGAGCCTGAGACCACCGTGGCCGCCATCAAGAGGATCGGGTTCGATTTCTTCATGATCGACAACGAGCACAGCCTCGTGAACAAGGAAACCATCTACTCGTATATTCGTCTGGCCCGAGAATACGAACTTCCTATCCTCTTACGGCCCGAGGAGTCAACAGCGTACTTCCGGCCTTATCTTGACTCCGGCATTCAGGGACTGATGGTGCCACAGGTAGACAGTGTGGAACAGGCGATGTACGCGGTGAACCAATGCTATTTTCCCCCGATGGGCCGCCGCGGCTCGGGAATTGGAATGAGTCCCTACCTGCTTGATGGCATGGATGTGGCCACCACACCATTGACGACGATGGTCGAGTACGTCAACAGGAACGTGATTCTGCTGCCTCAGACAGAGAGCCTCGCCGCCGCAAAAGAATTGCCGCGAATTCTGAGGCTTGAGGGCATTACTGGAACGGTTGTGGGCACGCATGATCTGGCGCTCGATATTGGCGACTACAAGATCGGAATGCTACGCACCGAGGTCAACAGTGAGCCATTCATCGAACGCAAACTACAGGAGATCGTGGACATTTGTCAGGCTGCCGGCAAGATTGCCGGCATGGGTGGATTCTCTCCAAAGGGATATGCGCGTTGGGCCCGCCAGGGATACCAATTCTTCACAATGGGCTACGTGCGCGACCATAATGTGGAGAAGACCCGGGTCCTGCTTCAGGAGGCTCGGGATCTCATTGGATAGGTAAGCAACGATGGTGGTATCGGCAACGAAGGAATAAGGGCATGCTTGATATGAATGATTGGGACTTCATGCTGCAACTGACCCGGAAGTATGACGACTCTGTGGTTGGCAGACTTCTGAGAGGCGCCTATGACATGCATGTTCATTTCGAACCTGAAGCATGGATGACACGACGCTTCGATTCACTCGAGACGGCACTCCATGCGCGAGATATGGGACTCGCCGGCTTCGTGCTCAAGAACAGAACCTACTGCACACAACCGCTGGCGCTGCTCATCAATCGCCTTGTGCCGGATATAGAGGTGTTTGGCAGCCTGACCCTCGATGCCGAGGTGGGCGGCCTTAACTATCGTGCCGTCAACGCTGCTGCGGAGATCGGCACTCGGGTATTGTGGATGCCTGTGTTTTATTCGGCCAATTCAATGTCTATCGCCCAGCGCATGTTCAACCTGGACCTCGGTGGGGAGACGCTGTGTCTTATCGACGATTCAGGCATTCTCCTGCCACAGGTCGAGGATATCCTGAGGGTAGCCAAGGACTATGACATGGTCGTGTGTACGGGCCACGCCACACCGCGAGAAGTCAATGCACTGGCGGACAGATGTCTCGGTTTGGGCATCCGGAAGATGGTTGTGACTCACGCGATGTCTGAGTTCATTTGCGAGAAGTTCCTGAGCTTTGACGAACTGGCGGCACTTGCCCGTTCCGGCATCACTATCGAGCATTGTGCCCAGGCGATATCTCCGACCAGTGAGCGACGGGACCCGTCCATCTTTGTCGATGCCATACGGGCACAGGGGCCGGAGAACTGCATACTGACGACGGACTTCGGTGGAACTCCGCACCCGACGATGGCCGAGGGTTTGCGGATGTTTATCGCTGCGCTCCTGCGGAAGGGTCTTACCGAGGATGACATCGACAGGATGGTAAAGGCGAACCCGCGCAGGCTCCTCAACGTGGCCCAAGAGGACTGAGCGTTGGGGTCAGCCCACATTCCCGGACAGGAACACGACGACGTCATCGCTCTCCCAGTTCGCCACGGCGAGGTCGTCCCTGCCATTACCGCTGAAGTCGGCCACCGCTATTGAGCTGGGTCCACGCCCCGTTTCAAACTCGGCATTCCGTCGGAATGAGCCACCTCCCTCGTTCACGAAGGTGTACAGGCGATGGGTCGATGCGTCAACTACCGCGATGTCCAGCAGACCATTCCCATTCAAATCGAACGGAACGGCCCAGCATGGTCCATCCCCTCCGGTGTGCAGTTCGGATCCTATGCCGAATGATCCATCCCCTCCGTTGTACAGCACCGTCACAGTCCCGCTGTCATACTCTGTCACGATAAGGTCCTGGGCGCCGTTGCGGGTGATGTCTGCATTGGCCACAGACCAGAGGCTGGCCCCTACATTAAACGCAGAACGCGAGGGGAAATCGCCGCTGCCGTCATTCCAGAGAATGTCGAGCATTCCCGTCTGATACGAGGTCGTGACGATGTCGGCGAAGCCGTTGCCGTTGAGATCCACCGCCAGGGCACTGAATGGCGCTTCCTGTGTCGGGAAAGCCTCGCGCTCGCTGAACTGGCCGTTGCCAAGGTTGTAGAAGATGCTGATTGAGCGTGCATGATAGTTGGGTACCGCGATATCCGGGAGGGAGTTGCCATTGAGATCTGCCACGGTCACCGTATGCGGAGAGCTCCCGGCATTCATATCAGTCCGCGATGTGAGAAGCCCGTTGCCCTGATTGAACAGGATGCTCAACGTGTTGCCTCGCTGATTGGCGACTGCAACATCGAGATCGCCGTCGCCGTTCAGATCGGCAAGCGCAACTCCGAATGTGCCGGCACCCGCCGGATAGGATCGCGGCTCTTCGAAGGTGCCATCACCGCGATTGATGAGAATTGTCACCGCTCCCGACGTGTAGTTGGTAACTGCAATATCCTGGTGGCCGTTGCCGCTGATGTCTCCCGCTGCCACGGTAAACGGATCCTCAAGTACCTGATAGGTGTGTGCCCGGGAGAGAGCGGGTGCAGACGCTCCCCGCATTATGAGCGTGCGAGCCGTTGGAGGTGTCGAAACCAGGGCGAACAGTATGAGCAGCACTACAAGTGTGGCGGGTACTGTCCAGCTATATTCATCCTTGGTCAAACGTCCCTCCCTGAATCGCGATGCATATCACCCCATGCTCATGGGGGTACATTCATGCCGGAGCGGTTTCTTCTGGCGTGTGTCAGTGCGACTGGCCAATCTCGATTGCCGCCAGTGAACCCTGCGGCATCTGAATAGTAACAGGCTCGTTGTAGTTGCCAAAAACAATGGTGGTCGCGAGCCTGTGGGTGATGCGCTCAGACGATTCTTCGGGTACCGGAGCAGTGAACGGGATCGCTTCCAATACCATTTGCTGGTCGGTTCTCACAAACATATGGCTTTCAGCAGCCACATACTGAATAACGGATACTTCGCCCTCAACGTTGGCGAGGTCTATCGACTCGGGGTTATGAAGGCCCAGTGGAGCGAGTTGTCCATAGGTCTGCAGCACTATCTGCTGAACTGAAGCGGCGTCCGGCATTATTCTCACGACATGACACGTAACGCCGTCAACATCCTCCATCCCGAGGTAACTGATCTCGTTGGCGGAGCGAAGCATTTCTATCTGCTGATGCGCCTGGTTGTGCCACATGCCCTCAGGAGCCCGCACCTTCATCCACCGGGGCTTATCCCCTGGGGCAGAACTGCCCATGTACAGCCACTCATCGGCAAGGAAGTAATGCAGTAGCAGATCGATGGCAGGTTGCCCGGGCGTCTTGATCTGAACGGTCATCGAAAGGTGCATTCTGTGTGTTGTGTTGTCGACAGCTCCTGTTCCGGTTCCGGTCAGCAGGACCTCGCTGGTATCCATTTCGCTCTCGGTGCGGACCGTGCCGGCAAGTGTGAGGTCGAAGGTGGCGGTTTCAACCTTCTGGTTGGCATGTACGATGGTCTGAACAGCATCATCGATGGACTCACCTACAGGCGCCTCGGCGCACCCGGCCGCCGCGATCACCGATAGGCAGAGTGTGGCGAGCACACTTCCCAGTGTGTTATGCAACCTGAGTCGACTCCATTGCGTGCGGATATCTTAAGCGTACATCCGCTCCGGCAGACAACGCTCAGCCTGACATACACTTCTGCACAAGAAATGGTGCGGTGAAGGCGTCGCACTTATGGGGGAGACAGGGCTCAGCACTCCGGTGGACTAGAGCGATATGATGCCCTTCTGAAGAGCATGGGTTACCGCTTCCGTGCGGTCATTGACATCCAGCTTCTGGAAGATTGACTGCACGTGCGTCTTGACGGTGCTCTCGCTGATGCAGAGCTGCGCTGCAATAGTCTTGTTGGCCGCCCCGGTTGCCATCAGTCGCAGAACCATCATCTCCCGCTCTGAGAGCAACTCCGCAGGCTGAGCCTGGCGCGAAAGCGTGGCGAACCGGTCCAGGACCTTACTGGCCACCGATGGCTGTATGAGCGACTCACCCCGGTGAACTGCCCTTATCGCCCGGAACAGCTCCTCTCGCGGGGAATCCTTCAGCAGGTACGCGCGCGCACCGGCTTCGATTCCTTTGAAAATGTATTCGTCGGTGTCGTACGTAGTGAGCACGATGAAGCGGGTTGAGGGAAGGCGCTCGGTGATGCGCCGCATAGCCTCGACGCCATCCATTACTGGCATGCGCAGATCCATCAGTATGACGTCAGGGGTTGCGTCGAGGGCTTTCTGCACCGCGGCAGAGCCGTCCTCTGCCTCACCTACCACGGTCATTCCATCCTGACGCGCGAGCATAGTGGCAAGCCCCTCCCGCACCACCGGGTGGTCGTCGACAATCAGAATCCGGATGTCACTCATCGTCACTGCTCCTCTAAAATGGTATGTTGACCTCTACCGTTGTGCCGATGCTCGATTCGCTGTGGATCCGCACCTGCCCTCCACATTGTCGTGCGCGTTCTTCTATGCCGGTGAGGCCGAAGGAGTCTCCCCGGGGTGACGTCACATCGAACCCTACGCCGTTGTCCCGGACGATGAGAGTGACATGTTCCCGGGTGAAGGTCAATTGAATGTGTGTTCTGGACGCCGCCGAGTGCCTGCGGACGTTAGTGAGCGACTCCTGGCAGATGCGCAGCAATGCATCCTCAATGGCCGAAGGAACAGACCTGACGCCTCCAGAAACCCGGAATGTGGCCTGTACCTTTCCTTCCTCTGCGAGCAAACTTGCCTCCCGCCGCAATGCGTCCGGCAGTCGACGCTTCTCCAGCGTCGACGGTCGCAGTGCCCAGACTGAACGGCGCGCTTCGGTCAGGCTTTCGCGTGCCAGGCTTCGAGCACGATCTATGTGCACGGACACGCTGTCAGGCGCTTCGGACAGGCTCTGTTCGGCCGCTTCGAGCTGCAGCACGATGCCCGTGAAGCCCTGGGCCAGGGTATCGTGGATCTCCCGTGCCATTCGGTTCCTCTCGTCCAGTACGGCGAGTTCGCGGGTTTCCTGCGCCAGTCGGGCATTCTCGACTACGTTGGCGAGCTGGTCAGCGACTGTCTGGGCGGTGAACAGGTCCATCTCATCGAGACCTCCATCGCGATTCGACTGGATGTCCAGAACTCCAAGCGTAAGTGCTCCGATGTTGATTGGGACTGCGAGCTCTGCGCGCGTGTCGCGCAGCCCGGGCACTTCCACGTAGCGCGGGTCCTCTGTCACATCGCTCACCAGCAACGGCCGGCAAGATTGAAGGACATCGCCGACTATTCCATCTCCGGGCTTGACGTTCTGCATCAATGGGTCGCTCTGCCAGGCCCCTGCTGTTGCCGCCGTCAGTTCAAGGTCACCTGAATCCTGGCTCACCAGGAAGATGCTGACGCTGTAGTACGAGAACACGCGCTGTAGCGCATTGGCGACGTACTGCAGCAATGCCTCAAGGTCGGCTATCTCAATCAGTTGCCGGCGCAGCTCGAAGATGCGGCGTACCTGTTCTGCGCGCCGCTCGTCGCGCGCTGCCCGTTCCAGGTATCGTTCCTCCAGCCGGCTGTGCGCTTTCTCCAGCCTGATCTGGGACTCCTGAAGATCCTCGGCCATTCTGTTGAAACTCTCGGCCAGAGTTCCGATCTCGTCCCGGGTGTTCACTGAGACTCGCAACCCCATGCTGCGGGAGGTCATCGCCCTCACCGTGCTGGTAAATGCCCGGAGCGGACTGACGACAGTCCGTCCGAGGTACCAGAGAAGTGCACCGGCCGTTACCGCAAGCAGCACTGTAATGGCGAGCGCCAGCACAACGGTGAGCGTTCTAACCTGTTCTTCTATGTAGCCCCGTGAAAACCCGATCTCCACGCGTCCCACCTTGATGTCTTCCTGCCATAGTATGTGGCTCACGACATCGGTCGGCTGATCCTCCTCCGTGAACTGGACCACTGAGCGGATGAGGGTTTCCTCCGCATCATAGACGGCGACCGAGGCAATGTTCTCGTACACGAGCACGGCGTTAATGGTGCGCTCGATGCGAGGGTAGTCCCCCAGTTCGACCATGGGAACGAGTGAGGTTGCAAGATACTCGACGGTCGTCTTGCGGTCCGACTGGTAGCGATTCTCCAGTTGTGTCGCGATGACACCGGCGATCGTAAGCACGGAGAGTATGCCGCAGAGAGCCACGACCATCGTTACGAAAAACACTATTCTTCCGGTCAGGCTCTGACGCCAGCTTGCAAGCAACGACGTGACTCCTTGTCGCGCAATTGTAACACCGGGTTGTCCGTGGGAGTGTTTCTGTCGGGTTTAACCCGGTTGAAACAATGCGGCAACGTGGGTGCAATCTGTTCCGCACACACTTCAGTCTCAACGTATCCGCCAAGGAGGTAGACCAACATGGCCATTGTAAGAGGGTGGAGGACTCCGTTATGCGGTGGAGTGATACTGTCTCTGTTGTTCGCCGCTTCGTCGCTGTTTCAGCCGGTGACTGCACTGGCCGCCGACCCTTCAGGGGAGACCACGCTGTTGGAGCATCCCAGTGCATCGCTCGATTTCATCTGGATTGTGTTTGCAGCCGCACTGGTCTTCATCATGCAGGGTGGCTTCGCTATGCTCACCGCAGGATTGTGCCGCGCGAAGAACGTAGTCAATCTGATGATGAAGAACCTGATGGACTTCTCGATCGGTTCGCTGGCGTACTTCAGTGTCGGCTTCGCCCTGATGTTCGGTGCAACCAGAGGAGGGTTACTTGGCACATCCGGGTGGTTTCTGTCTGGCGAGAGCTACGATGTAAGCGAGTACTTGCTCTTCCTCTTTCAGGTGATGTTCGCCGCGACTGCCGCGACGATAGTGGCAGGGGCTGTGGCCGAACGCATGAAAGTGAAGGCGTACTTTCTGTACAGCATCGTGATTTGTGCGCTCATCTATCCTCTCTATGGTCACTGGGTCTGGGGAGGTGGCTGGCTGTCTGCACTGCCGTTTGGTGTGGGACACGTCGACTTCGCCGGTTCCGGCGTCGTTCACGCGGTCGGTGGTTTCGTCGGACTCGCCGGTGCTCTGGTGCTCGGTCCACGGATAGGCAAGTTCGACAGGCAAGGCAAACCCCACGCGATACCGGGGCACAGCATGACTCTCGCGGCACTTGGCGTGTTCATTCTCTGGTTCGGATGGTACGGATTCAACGCCGGTAGCACACTCTCCGCTCTCGAGCTGAGGAGCGCCGTCATCGCGGTCAACACGACACTGGCTGCATCATCCGGCGCGGTCTTCTCCCTCATCGCAATTCACGCGATCACGAAGAAGCTTGATGTGGGAATGGCGCTGAACGGCGCTATAGCCGGACTTGTGGGAATCACCGCTCCCTGCGCCTGGGTTGAGGGATGGGCTGCTATAGTCATCGGCGCTGTGGCGGGACTGATTGTGGTCCTGGGAGTGCTTGGCTTCGACCGCATCCGTGTGGACGATCCTGTCGGTGCAGTCAGTGTCCACGGGCTGAATGGCATCTGGGGCCTTCTGGCGGTGGGGTTGTTTGCGGACGGCAGCTACGGTTTGTACACCACTGAGGGCCCGATGGTGGTCGGCCTGCTGTACGGTGGAGGTGTGGGGCAACTGGTCGCACAGGCTGTTGGGGCTGCGGTCGTCTTCGTCTGGGCGTTTGGCCTTGGTCTTGTCCTGTTCAAATTGCTGGATGTCCTGCTGCGTGGTATTCGCGTGGCTCCGCAGGAGGAGATCGAAGGGCTGGATGTTGGTGAGCATGGCGGCAGGGCATACCCTAACTTCACAGTGGTTGATGAGCCCCCGTTACACTGAGCGTTCTTGATCAAGTGACTGGAGGATATATCATGAAGAAAATTGAGGCGATCATACGCCCTGAGCGTGTCTCGGTAGTGAAGGAAGCGCTTGAACTTCTGGGCTACCCGGGCATGACGCTGACGGAAGTCAAGGGTCACGGAAAGCAGAAGGGCTTTGTGCAGCAGTGGCGGGGGAGTCAGTATCGTATTGAGTTTCTGCCGAAGGTGAAGCTGGAACTCGTGGTTGAGAATGGCGAGGCGGTTAAGCCAGTGGTGGAGGCAATCGTGCAGCACGCTCGTACGGGGGAAGCTGGTGATGGGAAGATATTTATCTATCCGGTGGAGGAGGTAGTGCGCATTCGCACCGGAGAGCGCGGCACGGAAGCGGTCTAGATGCAGGATTGATGTGGCAGTGCGAACCCTCAGGAGACGGTGGGGCAGCGTGAAGCTTTCAGGCTGCCCCACCGGTGCATATCATCCGAGGCTTGCAATTCCGATGCGCGCGTACTCTTCGTCCACCTCGGTCTGAGGCCACCCGCTCACGGCGACTGCCCCGATTACGAGAGGGGGAGTCGCGTCATTGTCCCAGATGCAGATCCCCCCGCCAAGCGAGGTGATATTCGGGTCGGCCCAGTCAGCCAGTTGCACGTTGATTTGCGCCATCCATTCACTCACCTTCGAGGTATCACGCCTGAATTTGGCGGCACTGTATGCCTTGACCTGCGCCATTCGAATAGAGTTCCAGCTTGCGCCATCCATCCTGACGAACTTGATGAGATCACCACGGTAGTCGACCACCGCGATCGACAGTGGAACCCCGTTCTCATTCCTGCAATGGGCTACGATGGCATCCACGATTCTGTCCGCTTCATCGAGGCCGAGCATCTTCCTCTCATACATGGACACGGTCCCCTTTCTCAGTTAATGTTCAGGATATTGGACGGTCGGTCATGCCGGTGTCAAGACGGGGAATCGGATGGCGTGACACTCCTGTGTAGTAACGCGATCCACCGTCATCTATTGGGCCTGGTCTCACGCATGATGCTATCCTTGTGGCCTGCGAAGTTGCAAGGGTGCCCGCAGACTCGGGCAGGGGTACATCAATTCTGAACGGGAGGTTAGAGAGAAGAGATGAGACTACTAGGGCGTTCGGAACTCAAGGTATTGCTGCAGAGACCGGAGGAAACCTCCGTATCAATCTATATGCCGACCCAGCGAACGGGTGACGTGGAACAGGGAGCAATACGGTTGAAGAACCTGCTTCGCAATGCCGAAGACAAGCTTCTTGGCATGGGATTGCGTCAGCCCGAGGCAACTCACCTGATGGAACAGGGGTGGGCGCTCGTGGATGACCCCCTGTTCTGGCATCACCAGGGCGATGGGTTGGCGTTGTTCACGGCCCCCGACATATTCAGATACTTCCGTCTGCCCTACCATCTTGATGAGACGGTAATCGTTTCCAAGCGTTTCCACGTGAGTCCGCTGCTTCCACTGTTTGCCAACGATGGCATCTTTTACGTCCTGGCCCTGAGTCAGAACAAGGTCAGGCTGATCCAGTGCAGTCGTGACGCTGGTCGCGAGGTGACTCCCCGCACCTTGCCCGGAAGCATGGCCGACGTGCTGCAGTACGATGAGTTCAGCGAGAACCTTCAGTTTCGCAGTGGCCCGACTCAAGGAGCAGCGGGAAGAGGCAATGCTATGTATCATGGACATGGCGAAGGTAAGGATGTGGCGAAAGATCAGCTCATTCGCTTCCTGCGCGAGGTGGACCACGGTCTGCATGAGGCGTTGAAAGAAGAACAGTCGCCGCTGGTCTTGGCCGGTGTCGAGTACCTTGTCGCCCATTACAGGGAAGTCAATACCTACCAATATCTGTTATCGGATGACGTGGATGGGAATCCCGATGACCTCAGTCCAGCCGAGTTGCAGAATAGGGCATGGCCTATTGTGGAAGCGTATTTCGCACGGGAGTGGGAGAAGGCGCTTGCGCGCTTCGGAGAAGGGTCGGGTCGGGGACTCACCCTGACACGGCTGGATGACGTGGTGCTCGCAGCCCATGATGGGAGAGTCTCGGCGCTGTTCGTGGCAATGGAATTGCAGCGCTGGGGCAGGTTCTACAGAGATGAGCGACGCCTGGAATTGCATGAAGAGTACCAGCCGGGGGACGAAGACCTTATCGACGCTGCCGTTGTCGGAGCTCTTATGACCGGAGCAGCGGTGCACGTCGTGGCACCGAAGCACGTACCGAACGGTGAAGAGGTGGCCGCACTGTTGCGGTATTGATACAGGCACCGCAGGGCGTCGACGCTTGTGAGACCGTGAAGTTCGCCTTGCCTCGCTGTCTGCTGGAAAGGATTGAATTTGGCATCAGAACCTGAACAGGTCATTATCTACTGTGACGGAGCATGTTCCGGCAATCAGTTCAAGGGCAACCGGGGTGGGTGGGGTGCCGTACTGCAGTATGGAGATGCCTCGAAAGAAATACGGGGTGGCGAGAGAAACACCAGCAATCAGCGCATGGAGTTGATGAGCTGCATCGCTGCCCTCGAGTGCCTCAAGGGAAGGGGCCTGCCGGTTGTCGTGTATTCAGACAGCGCCTACCTCGTCAATGGTATGCAGCAGAAGTGGTATACACGATGGGAGACGAACGGGTGGCAGAATGCGCAGCGAAAGCCTGTGGAGAACCGCGACCTTTGGGAGCGGCTGCTTAAGCTGGTGCGGACACACAACGTGACATTCCGCAAGGTAGCGGGTCATTCGGGCGTCGCACAGAACGAACGGGCAGATCAGCTGGCCAGGATGGCCATTAACGAGTTAAACGGCCCACGAAGTCGGTGATTGCGGGACCGAGGCCTCCGGTGGAGGTCTTACTATGAACCCGAGCGTCGCTGCAGGCGCTTTTTCATCATTCGGATGAAGTCCATGAGCAACTCCTGCTCCTCGCCCGTAAGTCTCTTCCAGTCATCCCTGAAAAAGAGCCGCAACTCATGATCCTCGAATATGTTCGTGTCTTGCGACTCGGAGGAGTCGGGCAGATGACCTGCAGCCCGGAACAGATCTACGGCGGGTATCCCCAGTGAATGAGAGAGCCTTCTGATGGTCTCACGACCGGGAAGAGTGCGGCCCGTCTCGATGTGCGCAAGGAAGCCATCGCTGACCCCGATCTGCCGCGCCAACTGTCTCTGCGTCAGTGGTGGCTCAATCGACTGTCGCCACCGCCTCACCTGTGCGCCGAATTCGGCGTGCCGAAAACTGCTCATAAGAGTGCCACCTTATCGCTTATGCTGTATAAGAGAATAGCATATTTTGCGCGGAATACATCAAAGCGGGACTCCGGGCTTTCCGAAGGTCGGGTTGGGCCGGATGATGGCGATTCGGCTGGTCCCGCAGTAGTTGCTTGCATCCCCGGTGCTGACTTCCTGAAAGAAGTGAAGTAAGGAGGTCATCCGGCAGGCCTGAGCATGGAAGGAAGAGCGGTACTGCTCAAATCGGATGCCCTCGATCCCCGGATGCGGGATTACGCAAGGTCGGGCTGTATGAGGATCGTGGCGGGGATGTCGCAGTTGTGCGGCAGTTTGAAATCAGGTCGGCCAGGCTGCCTGTGGTGGCCGATGAAGATCAGTCGAAACCCATCATACGGCGGGTGGTGTGGACGTTTTCGGGTGAGGTGAGCATTTCCAGCAGGGTGAATGCCACGTCCACTGCTGTGGCTGGAGAGGTTGAGGTAACTATAGAGCCGTCGCGCACCACGCTCTCGTTGATAACGTGAGCACCCATCGCACCAAGCTCGCTGCGGCGTCGCCCCTCGAGCTGATGGTACGTCGTTGCGCGGCGGCCCTGAAGAACTCCGCTTCTGGCCACCGGCAGCGCCCCTGTGCACACGGCGCATATTGGTTTTCCCGCCGCAGCGAAGCGGCGAAAGACATCGAGAAACTCGTCCGAGTACGCATCCGTGTAGAATCCTGCCTTTTCGAATCCCCCGGGCACTGCAACCGCATCGAACTCGCCGTCGTCCATATCCTCGAGCAGCAACTCGGGTACGACTCTGAAGCCGAAGGTGCAGCGAAGCTCGGTGCGAAGGCCAACGGTGACCACCTCGATCTCGTCATCTCCGAACGTACTGGCGAACCCGAGTACGTCGGTGAAGGCGGCGGCCTCATACGCCTCGAAGCCGTCTGCGAGCAGCAGTACAACTCGTTTCATGCCCACCTCCTCATTCGTTTGCGTGCATTCCTGGCAGCAGTGCGCACAGTTGTGATCGGACAGGACCGTCGCGATTGCCGCGCATGGGGCGGCTGCGTGGGAACGGAGGACTCCGGAGGAACAATCAGTGTGGGGCTCAGTAGTAGCGCTCGACTCGGAGAGTCGATCCCCCACTCGACTGCGGGGTAGCGCCTCATGTGCAAAGGCTAGCATTGCGGAATCAGGACGTCAATCCTTGCCAATCCGCGAAAATGGTACCGGCGACTGGTCTTTCGTACGTATCAGCTTGACACTATATATGTGCTAACATATCCTTGCGATTGCAGCCTCGCGCGGCAGTCATTTACTGGAGTTGCCTTACAACCGATGTCGCAGCCGAACTGTCTCTTGTGGAGGCGAGTGCCTCGGATTCCTTCGACCGTTGATCCGGTAGTTGTACAGCTATGCTGGGTCGCGTCTGCTTTGCGAACCTGTCAGGTTCCGGTCGCACCGGTTGTGAGGTTGGCAATGCAATGACCTCGGGCCTCGGGGACCGGAGTCTTCGGCTCAGGATAGGTGGATTGGGCCCTTCCGGCATTGTCCCGGGCTTCAGCACGGCAGACCCGCGACACGGGGCCTATCTCAGAATGAGTGACGGAACAGATGAGTAGACGCAACAGATACAGGAGACCTAACGACACGAACAATCAGCAGAAAGAGCCCGCAGCACCGGCACAGGTCGCCCACGACCAGGCAGAACGTCCAAGTGGAACCGTGGTGACACTGCACCTTGGGGGAAGGAACCCGTTCAAGCATCATAACGCATACCTCATTCCGGGTTCCAGGCACGTCCTGGTCGACCCCGGGCCACCGGGGAGCGCAGGCGAGTTGCTCGAGCAGTTGTCGCGCCATCGCGTGTCCCTCGGCGATATCGGACTGATTGTCATCACCCACGGCCATCCGGATCATTTCGGCAGCGCAGCGCAGTTCAAGGAATGGACGCAGGCTCTGCTTGCCGTGCATGAACTCGATGCGGAGTATGTGAGTTTCGGAACCGTTCCCATGATTAAGCCGGTATCGAAACTGGGCACCCTTTTCAAGTCGAGAATTGCCGTCAAGCCACCCGCGGTGGAACCGGATATCATGCTGCACGACGGCGACAGACTGGGACGCTATGCCGGCAAGGGTACTGTGATCCAGACGCCCGGACACACCGCCGGTTCGATCTCGATCCTGTTGCCGGATGGGACATGCATAATCGGCGATCTTCTGATGCGGGGGGTGCGCTCCAGCACGCCGTCCCTGCCCTGGTTTGCAGAGAACATCTCTGAAGTTCGCGACAGCCTGCAGAAAGTCGTGTCGGCGGGAGCTCGTATGTTGCTGGCGGCACATGGTGGTCCGTTCCATGTTGAAGACCTGGCCAGACGGTTCGCCTGGCTTGAGGTGCCGGAAGGCAGACCGCGAAGGGATGAGTCCGCCGATGCTGATTCCGCGGTCGAACCACCCCAGCAGGACGGGCCGGAGCCCAACGGGCAGAAGCCTGCGTCTGAAGGCGCCGAGGGTGCCGGATCCGAGCGTCCGCGCCGTCGCCGACCGCGTCGCCGACGCCCGCGGGGACAGCAGAATGGCACATCAGCGGGCGGACAGTCGTCCGAAAGCCAGGACAGGTGATGGTTCCCTGTGTAACGGGGACTGCACGAACGCGTCAGTGCGAATCCGGCCGCTGATTACTGCAGCAACTGGGCCATGAGTCGCGCGTTGACCACACCCTGATCGCCGTTGTTCGTGTTGAACAGCACGTGAATCTCTGTCGCGTCAGTGGCGCACTCCCTGATGTGGGCGGCCCAGGGAGACAGTTCTTCCCGATCGTAGTAGTAGTCGAATCGTTCCGTCGGTGTAGCCGACTTCTTCTCCCAGGCCGAGGCCTTGCGTCCGTGGAATCGCATGACGCCGGTATTGGTCGTCAGTGCAACCACGGGAGGAACGCTCGATGAAAACCCCTGTGGTTCATCCACGCACACGAACGACAGCCCATGCTGCCTCAGGAACCCCAGAGTGCTGTCGCGATGTCCTTCGGACAGCCATCGGTTGTTGCGGAACTCGACCGCAATGCCGAAGGTGGAGAGTCGCTCCCTGCATAACAGGATATGGTCCAGTTGCGGCACGCCGGGGTTGAACCAAGGCGGGAATTGCAGCAGCACCGTGCCGAGCTTGCCGGTCGAGTCGAGGGGCAGCAGGGCGTCCGCAAACCGCGTCCACAGATGGAGGCGAAGTTCTTCCGGTACATCCTTGTAGTAGAGCTTCTGTTTTCCCGCCAGCCCGGCTGGCAGTGCACCGCGAATATCGGCGGGAAGCGACTGGATGGGGGTGGGGTGGTGGGTGAACAATCGGAACGACTTGATGTTGAAGATGAATTCCTCGGGGGTCCGCTCCGTCCACAGCGTGGCGTTACGTCGCGACGGCATCGCGTAGTAGCTGCTGTCGACTTCCACGATATCGAACTGGCTGGCGTAGTAGGCGAGGCGCGCTTCGGCGGTTCGTGCAGATTCCGGGTAGAAGGTCCCCGCCCGTATGAGCGTCGGGTCCGTCCAGGAGCACGTGCCTATGCGTATGCGTGCGCTCATTTACTGCTCCGGCATGCTGTGCCCTGCTGATTCCGGTGTGTAGCGGGCACAGACGTCACCTCGGTATTGGCACCGTTATGCTAGCACAGGGGACACGCCTGCAGCGGGCGGATGGGCCTAACCATACCCCACGCGGGCCGCATGTATGCGGCCCCTGCGTATGACAGACCCGCGGTTGTGATGTGAATAACGTGAATCCCATTCTGGCGTAGGGGCGCGCTGCCGCGTGCCCGTGGGTGGGGTGGGGTATTTGTAGGGGACGGATATATCCGGCCCGCCATCGTTTCGTGGTGAACCGCGTATGTGACGTCATGGGCTTACGTAAACGTAATTCGAATGTAGGGGCGGGTTCCCACACCCGCCCGCCATCCACCGGATCACAGGCCCACGGTTGTGTCATGCACCGTGATTGACGTCCGGACAACGGACGCCACATGTGGCGTCCCTACAAATATTGCACCGAACCGCGCGCGGGCCGTTCGCGAACGGCCCCTACGGCAGACCCACCACCCAACCTCCATTCGGGTCGGTGTGGGAACCGACCCCTACGAAGACCGCCCCGCATCCCCGGGCGGGCCGCATGTATGCGGCCCCTACGTATAAACGTTCCGCCGCGCCCCAGCGTGGGCGCAGCGCGATGCGGCCCTACACAGACCGCCGTGCCCGGCCACCGTGAACGCCCCACCCCGCATCCCCGGCGGGCGGGTCTTAGACCCGCCCCTACGGTGTGACGGTGGGCGGGGTGGGGGTAATGTAGGGGCAACACCTGTGTTGCCCGCCATCCACCGGATGCCATGCCCCGGGTTCTGCCATACACCGTGGTTGACGTCTGGACAACGGACGCCGCATGTGGCGTCCCTACAGATACCGCCCCCAACCCCATGCGGGCCGCATGTATGCGGCCCCTACACATA
>PUON01000012.1 GCA_003552125.1 Dehalococcoidia bacterium
ATCATGTCGAGTTCTCAGAAGGCTGGACATCGATGCAGTGTATCCATACTACGGTTACTGCAATGACTTGCTCACACGGTTGTCAGTGCTAAAGGTTCCGGTAGTTGAAATCCCGACGCCATTGATTGTGAATCCGGGCCAGACTTCCAGTATCCGTTACCAGCAATACATTGCAAGAGTAGCTACTCTTCTTCTTTGCTGTCTGCTTCTACGCGTGCGGGCATACCTGCTTGAATTGGTGATGCCGGAATCACATGTAGATTGGGAGAACTATGAGGATTCTTCTTTTGTCTCCACATACGGATGACGTAGAGATTGGTGCCGGAGGTTTCGTGGCGAGGATGCAGTCTAGTGATCTACATGAGTTCCGATGGATCGTGTTCTCTCGTTGCTCTGAGTCACTTCCTGCGGACTGGCCTCCCGATACTCTTGAGTGTGAGTTCAAGTCTGCGGCTTACGTGTTAGGTGTTACCGACATTCGAGTGCTCGGTTACGCAGTTCGTAGTTTCTCGGCTCAGAGACAGGAGATCCTCGAGAACCTCATAGATACGGGCCGTGACTTCTGTCCGGACTTAGTGGTAGCTCCGTGTGTGGACGACCTACATCAGGATCACGCGACTATTGCAGCAGAAGCACTTCGAGCGTACAAGAACTTCGCGACAGTCTTGGGTTACGAACAGCCCTGGAACACCATCCAGTTTGCTGCGAGGGTTCTTGTTCGCATCTCTGGTTCTGACCTTGAACGGAAATGTCAGGCGATTTCGAAGTATACGTCTCAGGTGGTAATGGGGCGCCCTTACGTGGAGCGCGACTCGGTGGTTGCTTGGGCACGTGCGCGTGGCAGTCAGTGTGGCTGCGAGTACGCGGAGGCGTTTGAGCTATTGCGATCTGTCATATAGGTACGCCGTATTTGGAAAGGAGGCATCTGTGGTCCGGAATGTAACAGTCGACGAACTCGTTTCCGCAATTGTAATGCCCTGTCAGTTAATTGGGAGCATATCAAGAGCAGTGAGTATGCCGGCCTCGCTTGAGAAGGCGGGTGGGAAAAGCGTCGCATTCTGTGCTGCTCCGCCGAATGCCGCAGCCCGACGCATCAATGCTAGTGAAGCCAGCGTTGTCATCGGTCCAATAGACCTAGACGTTGATCTACTCGATACTGCTGATAAGACGTGTATTCTTTGTAAACATCCGCGCTTGGCCTTCATAAGGGTAATGCGAAGGTTCTTCCAAGAAACTTCTTCAGCAGGGATTCATGCGACCGCTGTGATTCACGAAAGGGCCAGACTTGGCAAGCATGTGCATGTTGGACCCTTCACTTACGTTGGCCATGCGCATATTGGGGATAACACTGTCATCGACGGGCACGTACACATCTATGATGACGTGCGGATCGGAAAAGGCTGTACGATTCAGGCTGGTGCAGTCATCGGTTCCCGCGGGTTTGGTATGGAGCGTAACGAGCGTGGTGAATTCGAAGATTTTCCTCATATCGGCGGTGTGGTGATCAGGGACAATGTGGTTATCGGTGCGGGCGTAACTATTGCCAAGGGAACTCTGGAGGATACTGTGATTGGACCAGGTGCCAGAATCGATGCTTTGTGTGAGATATCCCATAATGCAAAAATCGGGGCCAATTGTGGAATGTGCGCCTCTTGTGTAGTTTGTGGCAGTTCCGTACTCAAGGATTGCTCCTGGATAGCACCCGGTACACTCATACGAGAAGGATTACGCATCGGATCTGGCGCTATGGTTGGCCTTGGCTCCGTTGTTCTGAAGGACGTGCGAAAGAGCGGTTTGGTGTATGGCGTACCTGCGAAGGATAGAGGGCAGCATACGCCGCAGTGAGTTCGTGTGGATTGCCTCGTCGTATGCGTATCTAGGATCGTGACTGGTACGCTTGACGGCACGCCTTGCAAATAGCTGTGCGTGACCGTTCGTATACTTGCGTGTGGATTGATGAGAGTCCTGTTTGACATTGGCCACCCCGCCCACGTGCACCTATTCAGACATGCAATTGGCAGATTGGCAAATCGAATGCACACCGTCCTTGTGACGGCGTCCGACAAAGACGTTACGACTGACTTGCTACAGAATTATGGAATTCCCTTTGTGTTACTGGGCGAGTTGGGTCGAACTACTATCGGCAAAGGAGTTGGGCTAATGGTCACAGGCCTGAAACTGGCTGTGGTGCTTGCTTTGTTCCAGCCGGATCTTGTGGTAGGAGTGTCGCCGGCTCGCGCTGCGCCTATTGCATGGATCTGCCGTCGAACATGTGTGGCGTTCGATGATACGGAGCATGCCCACTGGGCTCGACGGCTATACATGCCCTTCGTCTCTGCCGTGATGACGCCTTCATGGTTTGGTGCTGAACTGGGACGTGTGCAGATCAGGTATGACGGCTTCCACGAGATTGCCTACTTGCATCCCAAGTACTTCGTTCCAGATTCGACCGTGCTAGCCGAAGAGGGTCTTAGCTGCGGCGAACCGTTCTCAGTTGTGCGGTTTGTAAGTGTCACCGCCTCTCATGACCGTCATCACGTTGGCTTCAGTGTCGGGGGAAGAGAGCGACTCGTGTCCGCCCTCGCCCGACATGGTAGGGTGATCATCTCTTCGGAAGTGGCGTTACCTAGTTCTTTGGAGAATTACCACATGCGTGGTTCGACGTCATCTGTGCATCACTTGCTTGCGTTTGCGTCAGTATATGTTGGGGATGGAGCGACCATGACAACGGAAGCTGCCCTGCTCGGTACCCCGGCAGTCTTCTATGGATCTGTGGGACCATTGTTGGCCAACTTTCAGCATTTGGAAAACGGGCACGCGTTGGTCAGGCGCTGTCTCAGCGAGCAGACTGCCATTGAGTGTGCAGCCAGTCTTCTGTGTGATCCAGAAGCCAAGCGCAGGTGGATCGTGCGGAAACAGAGGCTGGTAGCCAGTTGTACTGATCTGACGGACAGCATAGTTCGATTAGTCGAAACGGCGGGCTCTTGTAGTAGCGAGTTCTCGATTCACACAGCAAGAAGCGCTTTTTCCCTAGATACTGGTGAGTAGGGAGCGACTGTGTCTATCTTGATTGACTGAGGTGGGAGTTTGAGGCGAATGCGCTCTTCTTGGAGCTTCATGGCTAGCGCTGCGCACGAAGTGTGGTACCCGGGCTTTGGCAGATTGCTACGACAAATGAAGAGACAGGACAAGACTGACGTTGACGATCTATATGCGATCCAGTGTGTACAGTTGGCCTCAATCGTTCGTTTCGCGTTTCGCCGCGTACGCTATTATCGCGACTATGCTGCGAAGCTCGGTCTGGACATTGAGAGTTTACGGACCCACGCTGATCTTCGAAGCCTACCCATTGTGACGCGAAGACAATTGCAGAGCCGACATGCTGATTTCCTTTCCGAAGGACGGCGCAGTTTGCGTGTTCATAATGCATCCACAAGCGGAACCTCGGGGACGCCCTTGGACTATCGTCTGTCCCCACGTGATCGTGCGGTAGGTCTCGCACTGATGTATCGTGGATGGGGTTACTCTGGCTATCAAGTCGGCGACAGAGTACTCCTCCTTGCCGGTAGATCTCTGGGTTCAGCATCACGTAGGTGGGATGCCGGACTGACGGGATACGCACGAAACCTTGTGCGACTATCCGCATTCGATATGACTGAAAAGGCATTGAGTCGGTACGTTACCATCCTGAATCAGAAGAAGCCAGCTTATCTTAGAGGGTATCCATCCGCCTTACTGGTTCTTGCTAGGTGGATCCTTTGCAAGGGTGGCTTAACGTGGCAGCCGCGTGCGGCATTCACCACTGCCGAAGTATTATTGCCTGAAGTTCGCAGTGAGATCTCCAAAGCTCTCGGATGCCCGGTGTTTGATGGATATGGATTGAATGATGGAGGAGTAAGCGCTTTCGAATGTGAGCGGCATTGTGGCCTCCACATCGATATGGAAAGATCCATTCTTGAAGTTGTGGATGAGAAGGGCGTGACGCTGAAGGAAGGCACAGGTCGAATCATTGCGACTACATTGACCAACTACGCGATGCCGCTGCTGCGATACGATACAGGTGATGTCGGAGAGTTGGTGCAGCATAAGTGTTCATGCGGGCGGCAACGGCCACTTCTCAAGGCAATTCATGGCAGGAGTACTGACGTTCTGGAGACTCCTGAAGGCAAGCTGGTACACGGGTGGTTCTTCGTGTATCTCCTGCGGGACATGAGCAGATATATTGAAGAGTTCGAGGTTGTACAGGAGACTGTTACCAAAGTGAGCATAGTGCTTGTTCCTACTCCTGAGTATAATCGTACATTCGAGGGACGCCTAAGGGAACTTGTGGGTGAATTGAGTCCAGGATGGAATGTACAGATTCATCTGGTTGCGGCATTGCAGCGTGTAGATGGTGAGAAGAGGAAGTATGTCAGGACTCAAGTTCACGCGGCTAATAGAATCTGATGAAGCCACTGCTTCACCTTGCGGGCGTCCAGTTCGTTCGTCCGATAGCCCTCGCATTGTTTATCTTGCCAATGCCCGTTCAGTATTCACTATCCGATGGGCCAATTTCTTCGCGAGTCGAGGTTGGGAGGTACACGTTGTCTCTTGGCGCAGTCTAGACGTAGTAGCCAATCTGCATCCTGGTGTCAAAGTTTGGAGAATTGGCTCTCCGCCGGTTCATGGATTTCGCTGGTTGGCCCTCGGCGAGATTATGTTGCA
>PUON01000155.1 GCA_003552125.1 Dehalococcoidia bacterium
AGAGAATCTGCCAAGCGTTTCGTCAATCCTGCCGGTGTCCTTTCCTGAAGACGAGGTCCGGCTTGTGCATCAATGCTCTGATGAACCCATATCGACCATTTCCTCGGTTATGCTGAGGGCACCATACTCACAGATATTGGTGATCCTATCGGCGAAACGCTCCAGATTGTGTGCTACCCAGACCTGCCGAGTTGCCCGTGTGATGGTCCTCGGGTCCTCAACCGTGAACAGGACAAGCTCGCGTCGCCTGCCGGTGGCAGTCTCCATCATGGCTCGATTCAAAGGCACGATCTCGAAATGCTGCGTTCATTCCTCTCCTGACCATCGGTTGGGTGACGCTGATGACATCTCATCCTTGCTCAAGCGCATCGACGCAGCGTGCTGCAGCGGAGGAGCCTCACGTTACTTACATCGTTTTGCTGCGATTCTGCCTGTCATGATGGCAGTAGGCCCACCAGCCGGACTGTAGACCCATTTGCCTGCGGCATACACATCAGGCAACGCGGTCTTTACTGAGCTGCCCATGTTAAACATGCTGGTTACTACAGGGATCTTCTCTTCAAACGACCAGCCCACGATAGAACCTTCCGAACTTCCCACCCGCTCATAAATGGACCAGGGCGAAGCGGAAAAACTGAACAGCACCCTGTCCTTAAGATTCGGGTAAATGGTCGCCGACAGAGTCATAATGAATAACTCTTCCATCTTCTCTTTGAATTCCGCATACCAGCCTCTGGCGCGTATTCGGCTGGTCAGCACGTAATCAAACAGCGTGCTGATAACAATGCCCGTCTTGCGCGGCGGTGCCGCATCCGGGTCGCGAAGTACGGGTATAGATATCTCAAAGGTGTTATAGCGGCAGAACCTCTCCAGCCACTCATAGAGCTCTTCCTTCTGAACCGAATCCCAGCGTTGCAACAAAGCTTGAAGCTCGGTGGTATGTACGGTTCCCAGGCCTCGGCGGTTCGGCGTATAGAACACATGACCGCTGGCCTTCTCATGAAAGAACTCAGGCGGCAAGTCCGCCGCAAGAAACACCGAGAACACCGATTCGGCACCCTTATGGGCGAGCAGTGCCTGCTTCCATGCTCTAAATGTGCCCACAGCATGTTTAGCTATACTCTCATCGCTCGTCATTGAATACAAAGCCTTGAGGTCCGCAGCCCAGATCAGTTTGCTATATTGATACTCGTTTCCGGTCGAATCTGTGAGCAACTTGTTCTGCGCATCAACAGCCCTGATCTCCGTGTTGTGACGTATCCCGCCTCCCCGCGCTTCGACAGCCTCGACGAGTCTTTGCATAAGAGCGCCCACCCCGCCTTTGGGGTACACGTAGTCGTTATAGAGGGCGAAGTAACTCAAGGCAAAGAACACGGGCGTCCTTCGGAAAAAGTGTTGGCCGATAAGATCCTTTAGCGACTGATTTGCAGAAAGGACGTCCAGATGATCCTCGAAAGGCGTGTTCATTCTCGAAATACGGTACATCGTCCTTATGGATCTGATCATCCGGGCCACAACCGAAGGAGCAACAGTCAACAAGTTCTTCTTCTCTTTGGTGAATAGAGGATTGTCAACGCCATAGAAGACCTTCATATCCTCGATTATCTTCTGGATGGCCTGGATAATCCTATCGACCTCATCTTTGCTTTCGGGGTACAGATCCTTCAACACATCGGCATAAAGGTGCAGGCTCTGTTCCCCATCAATCCTGAGCAGTCTGTCTTCAACCCCCAGGGTGATGGGGTTTGGCAGAATCTCAATATCCAGGTCGAATTCTTTGATAAGAGGTCGTACAAGGCCTGCGTTCACCAACGCCCGCGCTCCGGCTTCAAAGCGGAAGCCGTCCCGTTCAAAGGAGCTCATCAGCCCGCCACAGTGTTCGTTCTTCTCAATCAGCAGTACATCCCTGCCCCTGTGCGCAAGACTCAAAGCAGCTGTCAGACCTGCGATACCCCCTCCTACAACGATCACGTCCTTGTGTATCACAGTGCCACACCCTGTTCATGCAGTAGTTCTCGGGTTCTGTCCCAGAGAGCTTCCGCCGCCTCCGGGTCACGAGCTGGAGGTGTCAGTTCCTCTTCTGTTGTCAGATGGAAGAAGACATCGCTGGTATGTGCCACCTCCGGAGATCCCCCGAGGTAGTATAAAGCCTCAGCGGAGATCTCCGGAGAGTCTGAATACTTATCGATTATGTGCTTCTTATACCATCGGTACCATCTTGTGTTGTCTCTGCCAGACTCTGTCCGGACCATTCCCGGATGCATCGCGTTGATAGTTACGTTATAGGGGGCCAGTTCCCTGGCGAGGATATGCATAGACTGAATCTGAGCCAGTTTTCCGGCTCCATAGGCACCAAGACCGGAGTAGCGCCGTCTATTCCACTGCAGATCTTCGAGATCCAGGCCCCAGACCGCGAAACGATATGCCTCTGAACTTACAAGAATGATTCTTCCCGTCCTGTCCCGTTGGTACTTTGGCATGAGCATCCGGGTAATGATGAGGGGACAAAGATAATGAAGCACAAAGTTGACCTCCAGGCCTTCCGGAGTCTCTCTGCGGGATTCGAGATGTACTCCCGCATTGTGGATCAGCACATCTACCGGTTTCTCAAGGGATAGAATGTCATGCCCTACACGCTGTATATCTGCCAGAAGTGCCAGATCCGCAATGAGGTAGTCTACCGGTGTGCCGAACTCTTCGACTATTTCCCTGCGCACGCGCTCTGATTTCTCCGGATCTCTGTTGACCATAATGAGGTGGGCATTCATAGAAGCATACTTGCGGGCAGTATAGTATCCGATACCTGTAGTGGCCCCTGTTATCACAACAAGCTTGTCCCGGAACGGTTCCGGGTTTCGTCTGGGATCCCGTTTCATATTCCGGATCATTGCGAGAACATTCGACCACTTGTATTGGGGCCAATAGCGTTTCACTGACGAATTGATCATGAACAAGTCCCTGGTGCACTCTTTACGGCCTGACCTGTAGTCACTATACGGAACACAAGCCATTCTCTTTCCTGAGAATGACTTCTATTCGCTATTGTAATACGGGGACATGCGCTCAAGCGATGTCGTTGATAGGCGCCATAGTGTGGAACGTTACCGTGTTCTCGTGTAGTTGCTCAGTTATCACCGGGGCTGTAGCAACTGCCTGCAGGATCAGTCGACAGCACAAGTCGCCGCGGTCATGGGGTGCCGTTCGATCGAATCGGAACGCTTGCCGGTCGTGATAATACCGCTAAGGCACAGAGATGAATACCACCTTGACAGGTTCGGAACAGTCAACGTCTTACGTGCAGCACGTCGTCACTGCCTGCCCGGCTTCACCCTACCCATACACGTGTCATCCGCCTGGATCAGGCGCTGCAGCCGCTCCCGACCGGGTCGGACCATAGCAGGGCAACGCTTGCGCAGCCGGACGCAGCATCCTTTGATAAGAGCTTATGTCGGCGACACGCCTGAGTCCCAATACATCTGTTTGATACTTCTTACAGGTCGAGTACAGGACGGCAGGCAACCAACGCTGCAAACGGTTTCTGGCGTCCTCGTGTATCGTCCCGGACGTGACGGGTGTTCAGAATTCAGACTTACCACGTTGTGCCTGTGAGCCAGACTCTAAGATGCTCACGCCGAGGACAGGAAAAGCCATCACGTCCACGCAACTGGCAAACGTAATTGGCAGGAGACTCTCCAGTGGTGAAGCGGTCGTCACACTCCATTAGACGTTGAGGATAAACCTCCATGCCCGCGCATGATAAGCATGGCCATTCCATCGGTCAGGCAGAACCGCGATAGCAATAGGCATGTGTCAGATCGTATGGTTTAATCTGCCACATGAAGACAAGACATGTTCTGGTTGGCTTCCTGGTCATTATGGGAGGAATGATCGGCTTCGCGATTCTGTTTCAGGAAGCCTTCATCGCCCTCCTCAAGCACCCGGCCATGTACAGCCACGCCCGCTTTCTTCACATTGCGGCGGCCACCCTATTCTTTGCGAATGCAGTGGCAGGCATATTATGGGAGCAGCGGAGCCTTGCCTCGGGCAGCGAAGAGGTACTCCTGCACACCTATAGCACGGTGGCTTTCCTGGACTCTCGTTTCTCCTCGCCCCTCATCATACTTTCGCTGCTTAGTGGGCTTTCCCTGAGTTTCAATATAGGAGAGCTGTGGCAGATTGGCTGGCTTTCGGTGAGTTTTCTTCTCTTCCTCTTGTCCGGCGTCATCTGGATAGTCGGCGACATTCCAACCCAGTACAAGATCAAGCGGCTCGTATCGAGCCTCAAACCGGAAGATCAGACGCTTCCGGATGAATTGATCCGACTGCTTAAAATGCGTTGGTGGATCGGCATGGCCGGCGTTGTTCCCCTGGCGATTGTCTTCCTATTGATGGTGTACCAACCGGAAATCACGGCGGTAGCCGACTGGCTCCGATAACTGAACGGGCAAAGCCATCCTGATGCCCTGAAGATCTCATCCCAACGGCACCATGTCACAGCGGCCAGCCAAAATACCCTCCAGGTAGACGATGACTTCTGCCTCGATGGCCTTGATTTCGTCGAGATCGGCGGCACTCTCGCCCTCTCCCGGCAGCGAGAGGAGCAGGGCCACCGTCCTGTCCAAGTCCGAATCCATTGCCAGAAAGACCTGATACATCAGGTGCAGGTTCCTGTAGTACGTCATCTG
>PUON01000068.1 GCA_003552125.1 Dehalococcoidia bacterium
CGGAAGTAAGGGCGACTGAGACTATAACCGTAGCTCCCGGGGTGCACGCCGACTTTGGCAAAGATGGCAAATTGGTGGGCATAGAGGTTATAGACGCCTCGGAGATTATGGGGGAAGGGATAGAGTTCAAGCTTCCCGCGACAATGGCTGCAACAGCGAAGCGAGAAGGGACTGTCTAGCGACGCGGCAAGCACAGCCTGCCGAAGATATCAGCGGCGCTGCACTTCGGTTACGATTCGCAGTACAGCCTGGAGCAAGGCCTGCGAGAAACCATCGCAGCAATGCCGACCAACCCGAGAAACTCTACGAAGTCACTCAGCCCCCTGAACACCGATGTGTGGTAGAATCTGGGCGGCGAGCCGCCCTATAGGTTCGACCGTACCGGAAATAGGCAGGAGGCATTGAATGAACATCTCGGTGATCGGCGCGGGCTATGTAGGCCTGGTGAGCGCTGCCGCGCTGGCGGGCAAAGGACATGATGTCGTCGTTATTGATACGGACGAGGGTAGAGTCCGTACCGTCAACGGGAAGAAATCGCCTATCTTTGAAGACGGGCTGGAAGAAGCAGTCTCCGACGGCATCGAGTCCAACCGCCTCAAGGCAACGGGCGACTACGACGAAATCCTGGCGACCGATATCACCTTGATCTGTGTGGGCACTCCCTCAAACCCCGACGGGAGCATGGACCTCAGCTGTATTGTCGAATCCTCGAAGAGCATCGGGAGAGTGCTGCGCGCCAAGAAGGGGCGCCATACGGTGGTGGTAAGAAGCACCGTTGTCCCGGGCACGACCAGAGGAGTCGTCATTCCTGCACTGGAGCAGCACTCGGGCAGAAAGGCGCACGTGGATTTCGGCGTGGCCATGAATCCCGAATTCCTGCAGGAGGGCATTGCGTTGCGCTGCTACTTCAATCCCGACCGCATCGTGATCGGAGACGAGGACGGGGCAACGGGGGATATGGTGCAGCAGTTATACGAAGGTATCTCGGCGCCCGTCATACGGACAGACATCACCACCGCCGAGATGGTCAAGTTTGTCTCCAATGCCTTCCTGGCGACCAAGCTCTCCTTCATCAACGAGATAGGCAACATATGCCGCAGACTTGGGATAGATGTTTATGATGTGGTCAAGGGGGTCGGCCTGGATTACAGGATAGGTAGAAGCTTCCTGAGGGCAGGTATAGGCTTCGGCGGCTCCTGTTTGCCCAAGGACCTCAAGGGGCTGGTGCACTCAAGCAGGGAGCTGGGCTACCGGGCTCAGCTTCTGGAATCCGTGCTGGAGGTTAACCAGAACCAGGTTGTGAATATGCTCGCGATGGTCTGCGAGAAACTTGTAGATCTGGACGGCAAGACGGTGTGCGTCCTGGGCCTGGCCTTCAAGCCCGATGTGGATGATATCAGGAATGCGCCTGCCCTGGAGGCAATAAGACTGCTACTGGAGAAAGGGGCCCTGGTGAAGGCCTACGACCCGCTGGCCATGCCGAATGCCAGGAGCGTGCTGTCCCCAGAGGTGCAATACGCGCGCACGGCGGAGGAGGCGGTGGCCGACTGCGATTGCGTCCTGGTCCTTACGGAATGGGATGAGTTCAGGAACGAACGCCTGTACCAGGGCAAAGTGGTCTTTGATGGCAGAAGGGTGATGGAGCCGGCGAGAGCGCGTATGTTCTGTGATTTTCAGGGTATCTCCTGGTGAGGTGACTATGATTGACTACAAACTCTACCAGAATGTGAAGATGGGAAAGGGGGTTGAGATTGGTGATTACGCTGTCGTCGGCCTGCCGCTCTCAGGGACAAACGATGGTGCACAGGAAACAGTCATTGGGGATGAAGCCATAATCGGTTCACACAGCGTTATTTATGCCGGCGCTAGGTTGGGACGAGATTTCAGGTGTGGACATGGAGTGGTGATAGGCGAAAATGTGGCCAGCGGCGGCAATTGTACGATAGGGTCTAACTCGGTTATCCAGCACTCGCGACTGGGAACTGAGGTGACGATCGGAGAAGTCGTCAATTTGGGTGTTCTTCCATTGAGTAAGTATGATTATCGGGAGGTGGGCAAGGACATAGAGTCTGTGGTTGTCGTGGGCGACAGGTCCATTATTCGATCCCATACGTCCATTTATGCCAAGACTAGGTTTGGCTCTAGTTTCAACTGCGGACATGGAGTTCGGATTCGGGAATGCACGATTGTGGGTAACAACACCTCGATTGGCACGAACAGTCGAATTGAGGGCTTCTGTGAGATAGGAGACCGTGTGCTCATCCATTCAAATACCAGTATCAGTCAGTTTTCGCGGGTAGAGAGTGAGACGTATCTTGCCACGGGGAGTGTTCTGACCAACACGCCGCATCCCCTGTGCCCGGCAGTGAAAGAATGCATACAGGGTTGTATTGTGAAGCAAGGTGCAAAGATCAGTGCCGGTGCGGTGATAGCACCAAGAGTCGTGATTGGGGAGAATGCGCTTGTTGGCGCGGGTGCTGTGGTGGCCAGCGACGTTGTCCCGTATGCGTTGGTTGTGGGCATCCCGGCTAAGCAGATCAAAGATGTGCGCGAGATCACTTGTCCCTATGGACTGATAGACAGGCCATACAGGTAGGAGAATCGCGGATGAATGTAGCCCTGAGCAAGATGTACGTGGACGATGCGGTCAAGGAAGCGGTCTTAGCGGTCGTGAACAGCGGGCGCTACATCAACGGGCCGAATCTCAAGGGCTTCGAAGAGGAGTTCGCCGCCATGTGCGGGACCCGGTATGCAGTGGGAGTAAGCTCCGGCACCAGCGCGATTCTGCTCTCGCTGATGGCTCTGGATATAGGCCAGGGAGATGAGGTGATCGTGCCTTCTCATACGTTCATTGCCACGGCCACTCCGGCGCTGTTTCTGGGGGCAACCCCTGTGTATGCCGATATCGATCCCGCAACTTGCAACATCGACCCCGCCGGGGTGCAGAGAAGGATCACGCCCAAGACCAGGGCCATTATCCCCGTCCACCTGTACGGCCACCCCTGCGACATGGACCCAATCAATGAGGTGGCGGGAAAGCATGGCTTGCACGTCATCGAGGATGCATGCCAGTCACACGGCGCTACGTACAAGGGTAGGAAGACCGGCTCTCTGGCCGATATCGCCTGCTTCAGCTTCTTCCCCTCCAAGAATATGACGGTGCTGGGGGACGGGGGCATGATCACCACTGGCCATGACCAGATCGCCGGGAAACTGAGAATGCTGAGGGACCACGGTCGAACGCAGAAGTACGTTCATGAAATCCTGGGGCTTAACTGCCGGCTGAGCGAGATCCATGCCGCCGTCGGCCGGGAACAGCTCAGGCATCTTCCGCACTGGAACGAGCGAAGGCGTGCCATAGCTGCGCGATACAATGCCCTGCTGGCCGGGACGGGAGCCATACTCCCGGTGGAGCGGGAGTGGGCCCGGCATGTGTACTATATGTATGTTATCAGGGTGCAGGGCCGGGATAGCCTGGCGTCATATCTCAAGGAGCGGGGCATCGAAACCGGTATCCACTACCCCATCCCTGTGCACCGGCAGCCTTTGATGAGGTCAGACGTACGCCTGCCGATCACGGAGCAATACGTCGATGAGATACTATCTCTGCCCATGCATCCGCACCTAAGCGACGAAGAGGTTGACTACGTAGGTGCGGCCGTGCGGCATTTCCTGGAGGAACGGGCGTGACTGGGGTAGCGGTTATCGGTGTGGGACACTGGGGCAAAAACCACGCCCGGGTGTATAAGGAGCTATGTCTTGAGGGAGTGGTCGGTTCCGTACAGATATGTGACACCGATCAGGCCCGCCTTTCTGAGCTAAGCTCTGTCCTGGGCATAGAAGGCACAACCGACTACCGCCGTATACTTGATGATCCCGGCGTCCAGGCTGTAAGCATTGTTGCTCCATCACCGCTGCATCATGGGATCGCCAGAGAGTGCATGGGAGCCGGCAAGGAAGTTTTGGTGGAGAAGCCGATGACCATGGATGTGGGTGAGGCAGAGGAGCTGGTAAGAATCGCCGTCGAAAGTGGTCGCATCCTCATGGTGGGGCACGTCTTCAGGTATCATCCCGCAGTGCGCGAGCTCAAGCGCAGGCTGGACCAAGGCGAACTGGGCAGCATTCAGAGCATGATCAGTAATAGAGAGACTTTCGCCCTCCCGCGCAGAGATATGGGTGTCATATATGCCCTGGGGATCCATGAGCTGGACATGTTCTGCCATCTTATAGGGGTTGATTATCCCGGAAGCGTAACCGCGGTCACAAGCAATGCCCATAGCCCGGATATCGAAGAAACGGCTATGCTCGCCGTGGACTTTGGCCATGCTAAGGGTTATGCCTTTGAGAGCTGGCAGGTGCCCGGGCATGGCAGAAGACGTGACCTCCTGGTCGTGGGCAGCAACAAGAGCGTACGAGTAGATTATCTCAAGCCCGACGAGCTGTGCCTGTTCGATATAAAGGTCATCACTGAAGACGGAGTTCCGGTTTCGGTCGAAGACAAAGGAGAAGAGGTCATCCCGTTGCCTCATGCGGAGCCGCTGAAGGAAGAACTACGGCACTTCATATCCTGTGTGAACTCCGGGCATAGACCTCTGACCGATGGTCTGGTCGGGCTGCGGGCCGTTGTCATGGCTCAGGCTGCGCTGACCTCGGCGGCGACGGGGAGAGGAGTCGCGCTCCCGCTGGAACGGAACCAATGAACTGAAGGCACCCAAGCAACTCAAAGAAGCCGGTCGAGGAGCAGTGATTGGACGAGTGCGATCAGATATTCGCCATAGACATGGTCATCGGAACGGTGTAGCGATTTCCCAGCCGTCCAGTGACCCCTTACGGCAGACGAGCGCCTTGACACCGCGTTGTTGGCGTACCGAACACTGAGACTATAGTGGCAGGCGAGTGCGAAAGGATGAACTACTGTTTCTCCTTTCGCAAGGAGGAGTGATGAGTAAGAAGAAGCTGACTGGAATCATTGGAGCTTCCATTGCAGTTGTGATCGCAGTGATGGTTATTATGGCTATACCTCCCGATGCTGAGATTGGCACCAACACTCAAATGCCAACCAATAGCCAGACAGCGCGGGTGATCTCTAACGTCCAAGATGCACATTGGCCTCATGCCTTCTATATGAACATGAGGCCTGTTGCAATTCACTTCCAGGGAACTAACAGAAATAGAGCTTACATCGTCTTCCAAGACTATGCGCCAGATGGTACATACACAGAAGGTGGCGTGGCAGGGTGTGACCCATATATCTGCTACTATGACTACGATACAGAGACATTTCATGGGCCTTGGAAAATTGGGGACACTCCAGTTCCAGCCGACCATCATTCCGCTGCTGCTATCTTTGTAGACGGTTATGACAAACTGCACGTGTTTTATGGTAGCCACAACTCTGACCAGCTTTGGACTCGCTCAACGAGGAGCCTCGATGTTGAAACCCCCTTCACAGGTAGTGGGGATTTTGAAACGCCCAAGCAGCTATCAGGCCAGTATACGTACCCTAATCCTATAGTTGATAACAATGGCACACTATGGCTCTTTGTGCGGATAGGCGAAGTCCCACCAGGGGGTAGCAGGAGACTCTCCTGGCAGTACCAAATATCTACAAGTTATGATGGAGCGTGGAATGATGCTAGTTTTGGCTCATTGGTAAAGCTGACAGAATCGCTAGGCCCCGTCTGGCAGGGCTATTACAAAGGCTATCCTCAGGCTATCCTTGATAATGATGGCAACATAATTCTTACGTTGGCTAACTGGCAGGACGAAACCAATGATTTAGCGTTCTGCCGATACAACTTTGCAGAGGCAAGATGGGAACGGGCGAACGGAACGCCTTATGACACCATCCCCATTCCACGGGCTGACGCTGAGTTTATAGCAACCAATTGTGGAGGTGGTAGACCAGCAGTAGATTCAGATGGGAACATGTATGTGCTATATCGTGACAGAGCCGATGGCTCTCGCTATCTTGTAAAGTTCACTACAAGCTGGCAGTCGCCAGTTAAGATTAGCGACTATGACCTCTTCTGGGCGCAGGGACGCTTCTTGGATGTTAGAAGTCCCAGGCTGGTTGATGTTTATCTGTGCGAAGGGAAGGAACTCCGTGTCTATCACTCCGAAGATGGCGGAACGACATTCGGCAGCAAACCTACCATACTCTACAAGCACCATTCGGAACTGGGCAGCCTTGCACCGATAGAAGGTACTAGAAGAGGCTGGGTCGTGGTGGGCAAGCTAGGTGGAACCTGGACCCCCGATGGGGATGCCTACGGCGAGATAATTTGCAATCCTGGAGAAGCATAATGACCACAGCCGTTCCCGGTAAAGCTATCTTCGGGAAGGCGGTATTCGGAAACGGTGGGGGTGACGGGCCTGCAGGAGTAGATACGCAGTTTGCGGAGATCGTCCTGCAGGCGTTATACCCGCAGGCAGATGCCGAGCCTTGTGTTGGTGCAACGGCAGCGGTTGTCATGGCTCAGGCTGCGCTGACTTCGGCGATGACAGGCGAAGCCGTACGCTTAGCGCACTGCTGAAGTCAGCAAACCCAACGGATCCAATCCCGGCAAAGTCGAGGGTCCCGTATGACATCGGGACGAGCACAGCAGACCCAGTGAACTTAGTAGACCCCATTCCAGCCTCCCTGTGGTAAACTATCGGCGCAGTCCCTGTGGATATAAAGGCACTTGTCAACAAACTGGCGGGCACCGCCTATCGCCGGGTGTTCAACGCGGAAATGAGCCCGGCAGAGGGGGAGTTTGTCCAGAGCCTTGCCTGGGTCGGTGCCGGCACCTTCGTCTCCACCGGCCTTACCGCCGTCTTCTCCGTTTTGGGCGGCCGCCTGCTCGGTCCGGAGGAATACGGCAAATTCACCCTCATTCAAGCTACAGCCATGTTCTTGTTCATTCCCATGCTCATGGGTTTTAACACAGCTATGCTCAAATACACCGCTGAGAAGAGTGAGGTAAACCGCCAGAAAAGCATCATCTCCACCGTCTATGTCATCATTGCCGGCGTCACGGTGATTTGTGTTGCTCTCATGCTCCTTTTTGACGATGCTCTGTCCCAAGTATTTGCCACCACACCTCAGCTGTTCCTTTTTTGCGTATTCTTTGCCCTTCTTCGTGCCTTCTTCACCCTGGCCCAGACCACACTGAGAAGCGTCAACCGCATGCGTGCTTTTGCCCTTTCCCAGCCGGTGCAAGCCGTCATCTTGCTCGTCGCCTTCGGACTGTTCATTCTCGCTGGCAGGCTCACCTTTGAAGCCATGGTGTACTCCAAGCTGATCACCTTCGGTGTCACCGGCCTCGGCATTCACCTCCTATACGCGCGCAGGTACTTGACCTTACACTTCGACATGGCCTGGGCGCGCACGCTCAGCCGTTTTGCTTTCGCTGCCGTTCCTGCTGTTATTGCTGCCGCCTTCTATGGCCAAATCGGTAAGATTGTTGTTGCCCACTATATGACTGTTGGCGACGTCGGCATATATGGAGCCTACATCACAGCCACCATGACCATTGCGGCCATTCTGTGGAGCGTTTTCAACATGGTATTTTTGCCTGCCGCCTCCCGGTATAAAGATAAGCGACCACTGCTCCACCGCATCAACCGGCTGGCACCCTTCATCCTCGTGCTCGGCATCCCCCTCGTCATGGGTGCCGGTTATGTTATCCTGCTATTATACGGGGGGGAGTATCCCTTCAACCTGTTATGGCTGGCACTCTTTGCCACCGCGGGTGCACTACACATCATAAGGAGCCTGTACGCCTCACTCTTAACTTCAGAAGGCCCCCGCGGCGCTTTTCACAGCTCCGCTGCCGCCGTTGTCACTGCCGGTGTCATGGTAGCGTTAAGCCTGCTGCTGGTGCCGATTATTGGCATCCCGGGTGCCGTGGTCGCGGCCATTGGCGCTCATCTTGCCGGAACTGGCGTATTATTATGGCGCGGGCGGCGGTATTTGACAGCTGCGTAGCTTAGAGGATGGAAAGGCTATGAGCCAGCTTTTGGGACAGACGATCCCCAAAGGCTTCAGAAAAGAATGGTTCAGCTTCTTCAAGGGTCTCTTCTAGCGGTCTTGAGCCAGGCGGTATTTCAGCATCTCTCTTATTTCCTCCCGCGTCAGAACCACTGCATCTCTGTCGGACCTGTACTCCCTCGTCGCCTGGCTGCCGCGCTCTTTGTTCTTCGCCGGAGTCACAAGCAGCATGTCCTCCGTCTCGGAGACATTGACGGCCTCATCCTCGGTCAGTAGCTCCTCGTAGATCTTCTCGCCGGCCCTTTTCCCGCTTACCTCTGTCCTGATGCCCTTAGGGTCGTATCCATAGTAAGGCGCCAGTTCCTCAACCATGGCGTCTGCCAGGTCGCCGATGCGCAGCGCGCTCATCTTAAGGATGAATATCTCGCCGCCCCGGGCCATTTGTGCAGCCTTCAGGACCAGGTCCACAGCCCTCGAAATGCTCATGACAAACCTGGTCATGTTGGGGTCGGTGATAGTAACCGGTCCACCGCTCTTGATCTGCTCCAGGAACAACGGGATTACTGAGCCCCTTGAGTGCAGCACATTGCCAAATCTGATGCAGGAAAAAGCCGTCCTCCTCAGTCCCTTGTAGTAGTTCGCCGATATAGTCAATCGCTCAGCCAGCATCTTGGATGCACCCATAACATTTACCGGGTTCACGGCTTTATCTGTGCTGATGGTTATCATCTTCTCCACCTCCTCGTCCATCGCCACTTCAATCACATTCTGAGTGCCGAGAACATTGGTCTTCACTGCCTCGAAAGGGTTATATTCGCAGAGGGGAACATGCTTGAAGGCCGCAGCGTGAAAAACAAAGTCTATACTCTCCGCCGCTCTCTGGAGCCGCTCCTTGTCCCTGACATCGCCGACCAGAAACCGCACATTCGGGTGGCTTTTCAGTTCTTGATTGAGGTTGAACAACGCGGTCTCATCATTGTCGAAAACGCGGACCACCGTGGGCTTTTGTTGCAGCACCTTGCGCACAACTTCGCTCCCGATGGAACCGGTCCCTCCGGTCACCAGTATGCTCTTATCCTGGAATAGGTTTGCCATCTACTTCTGCTTACATGACGAGAAGAAGGCCGCTATGCTGTCGGCAATGTAATCTATCTCGTGTTCTGTTAGGGTCGGATACATGGGCAAAGTCAAAACCTGCTCGGACAGGCGCTCCGTAACCGGCAACTCACAATCATACGCCAGTTCGTTCTTGTAGAAGTGGGTGAAGTGCACCGGCGGGAAGTATACCCTGGTCATGATGCCCCTTTCGGCAAGATAGGCCGCTAAGGCATCTCGCCGTTGCTGACCCTCCCTCACCCGCACTGTATACATTTGGTACACTTGGAAGAAACCATCGGGAGCGTGCGGAACCTGGATCTCCGCAAACGGGGCCAGTCTTGCGGACAGCATTTCGGCGTTTCTTCTGCGCATGTCGATAAGCGTCTCAATCTTCCCAAGCTGGGCAATGCCCAGGGCGGCGGTGAGGTCCGACATGCGGAAGTTGTAGCCCAGGGCAACGTAGTCCATATACGCGGTCGAGGAAAAGTAGTTCTCATTCTCTGCTCTGCCGTGTGACCTTAGCAGCTTCAGCCTATCGTGTATCTCGGACGAATCGGTGACTATTGCTCCTCCCTCGCCCGTGGTAATGACCTTGTTTGCGCAGAAGCTAAGAATAGCTGCGCTTCCGAAGCTTCCCACCTTCTTGCCGCCAACAGCAGCCCCGAGGGCTTCAGCGGCGTCCTCTATGAGCAGCAGGCCGTGCTTCCGGGCGATATGCTGCAGGTCGCCGATGCGACACGGGCAGCCGCCATAATGCACAGGTATGATAGCCTTAGTCCCGGTGCTGATCCTCGCCTCTACATCCCCGGGGTCCAGCCCGTGCGTCTCATCCTCGATGTCGGCGAACACGGGCTTCGCTCCTACGAAGAGACAGGCATTAGCGGTAGCAATGAATGTAAACGAAGGCACGATAACCTCGTCGCCCTGTCCAACACCACAGGCCAGGAGGACGGAATGTAGAGCAGAAGTACCTGAGTTGAAAGCTGCCGCATAGTTTACCCCGGCATACTCCGCCAGAAGCTTCTCGAATCTCTCGATATTGGGGCCTATCGCCCACCGCATTCCCCGCTGGATGGCATCCTTGACCATCTCCACATCCTGTTCGTCCCAGTATATCTTGAACAGAGGTATTTTCCAGTCCATCTTCTTACCTAGCCACAGGCTTTCTTATCTTGACCTCGTATTGCTTCATCATCACGACATTGTCACGATACTTGCAGTGCCTCGGCTTTACATCGCGTCTGGCGACTAAGGCAATAACCTTATCTGGGAAATCGGCACCCAATGCATGAGACAGCGGATACCCGCCACCAAATCGGGGGTTTATCTCCAAGATGATATAATCATTGCCCCGTTTGAACAGGTCTATATCGGCGGGACCGTAGAAACCCAATCTCTGAGCAATAGCTCTGATAAGCTCTATCATCTTGCCATCATAGACGCTGATCGCTCTCTCCGTTTCACCGGCTCGCATTCTGATCTTCTTCTTAGCATAGATGGCAACCGGTACTAGGTCTGCATTGTTGAAAGCATCCACGCCATATTCATCTCCTAGAACACACTCCTGAATCATAACATCTGTTCTTCCTAGAAATTCCCTGCTCAGTTCTTCTACACTATATACGTCCTTTATATCTCTGCTGGCACTACCCCGCCTGGGCTTGACCAATATGGGAAATCGCAGATTCCTACCTTCTATTGCCACCAAAGCCGGCTCCAAAGAGACGTATGTCTGCGGCGTTGAAAACCCATTTTCCTCCAGGAACAAGAAGGTCCTGTACTTGTCATAGCACACATCTATTACCCTAGGGTCAGAGACGATTACCTCGATTCCCCTCTCGGCGAATTCTCCTTTGTGCTCTGCCAGGATTGGCAATTCCAAGTCGTTAAGAGAGATAACGCCGTCAATCTCGTTTTCCTCGCAGATCCTAAGCACCTCGCTGAGATAACTCTTGTCCGTTACGTCAGGTATCAGGAAATAGTTATCAGCATCATAGAGTGCCGGTGCGTATTGACTGCAATCTGCAGCGAATACTACGCCCTTATCCTTGATGGCCTTGCGAAAATACCTAACCAAGTATCCTCTTATACCGACAGATGTGATTAGAACTCTCATTCTATACTCGCCTATTGCAGAAATCCTTTGTGAATAGCGCAGGGAGCCCACCCGTGTTCAGGTAGATTGCGACACCCTTCAATCTTCCTGTGGAAATCAAGTCAAACATACCGGCTACCGCTTTCGCGTTATACACCGGGTCTACTATCAAACCTTCGTTCTCTGCCATAAGTTTCAGAGCGTTCATGCCCTCTGCGGTCGCAATTCCATACCCCCCGCCAATATACGCATCCGATACCTTTATGTGTCGTCTGTAATCTACACTATCTATGCCCAGATACTCATCTGTGCGCTTAGCAATATCAGCAATAGCGCTGCAACACTGCGCTCTGTCGCGCGATACGCTTATGCCGATTATCTCAATATCATATTCAAACAGCCTCGTCCCCAGAATCAAGCCTGCCTGAGTAGTTCCGGTTCCCGTAGGCACCACTACATAATCTGGTGATATCTGCATCGCTTCTGTCTGCTTCTTCACCTCCTCAACGGCAAAAATATAGCCAAGTGTTCCTGACACACTATGCCCACCACCTTCTATAAAATACGGAGTCTCTCCCCTATTTCGGAGATTATCCAGTACCTCGACAATCTTATCCTTAACCCTGCTTACGTGAACCATATGGATTCCTGCGTGCATCAATCTAAACAGCATGTGATTCCCATCTTGTCCTGTTCTCTCCTCCGCCGGATCTGCTATTAGTATTAACTCTGTCTTGAGTCCCAATTTGTTCGCCAGGGCGGTGGTCATCCTACAGTGGTTGGATTGAAGAGTCCCCACAGTGACTATTACAGTAGCTCTGGTTCTAAGAGCATCCGCCATGATGAACTCAAGTTTTCTTTCCTTATTGCCGCCAAACGACTGCCCTGTCAGGTCGTCGCGCTTCACATAGAGTTCACAACTATACATCTTGCTGATGTTACTCAGTTTTTCTAGGGGCGTCGGCAGACTACAAGCATGCAACTTTTCACGTACGGCTCTGGTCAATGACAATTTCCCTCCCTTCCTCTGCAAAAAAGTAGGCGTTTCTCTTCGGTGTCTGCCAGAATGTCCACGCAAAGATCCTCAAGTAATACAATTCCCCGCAAACTTTGCCACCGAGCTTAGCCCAAGCTCGTAATACGAGATAGTTGTCCTTCAAAGCAGTGAATACGATTCTTGATTTGCCTATCTCTTTTGCGTACTTGAATAGGTTCAATATCGCATAATGATACAGTCCTAGACCCCTGTACTTGGGAGCCGTTAAGCCTCTCCACTGATAAGCATCCGTTTCATAGTCTATCTTCAGAGGTGGGTATATCTTTGCAGTCTCATCTAATGCCAACCATTGCCAATGGGCGAGATCTCTTTCTACGAAAAGGCAAAGTAACACCTGCCCAGGCAAGGTCTCAAGCATATCGAGGGCAAAAGGTGGGTTAATCGTGAATCCATCGCGCAGTAGATCGCACACTGTTTCTTTTTCGTGAATGATACGTACATCAACATCCACTTTGGGTACAAAATTCTGCTCATCGAAAACGCACTCGTCAATTATGACCTGGAAAATGTAGCGCTCTGACCTATAATAGCAATGCCACCCTATCCACGATCTTATACACGCCCCAAATGCCTTAACCAGTTTGAGTATGCCCATGCTTTCAGTTCAATCAAGCCCTGCTAGCTTGTATGGGCAAGCGACCTTCACTATAAATCGTTTGTCTCTTCAGCGAGCAGAGCTAGAGCCTTGCTGAGAATCCGCCCAGCAGGCCACCATCGCGCACTGCAGACTCTTATGTAAGAGTCTATCTGAGATTTCGATGTCGCTGAGAATTCTGGCAATTCTTTCTCCTGTCTTGCCGTCACCCGAGATTGATTGCGAATCGGTCAGTTTACGTCTGTACTCGTGATCAGTCAGAATCCTTTTGGCAGTCGCTACGATTTGCGTCTCCTCACCTGCAACGTCGACCACGTTACTGAACCTATCTCGTCCCAGTTGTCTGTTTCCTATGTTTATCACAGGAAGCCCGAAAGCTGGTGCTTCGATAAGCCCAGAACTTGAATTCCCAAGCATTAGGCTGGCTATGTTCATGATACTGTAATAGTCTATTTGCGGTATGCTTGTGTACAGGTGTATCTTGGGGTGGCGAGCATGCTCTTGAATAACCTTCAATATCCTTCTGCCGCCGGCATCCGCGTTGGGGTATATAAAGATGGTTTGTTCGTTCAGCGTAACGATTGCGTGACATAGGGCTACCGCCTCAGTGACGGATTCATCGACGGCAAGCGTATCTGGATGGAATATCGCCAGCAGAATGGGCTTACTTGTGTTGAGCGAGTATTTTTCAGCTATGTCGCGTGGCGCTATAAGCTTGCTGTGCAATATTGTATCAAAGCAGATGTTTCCCACTATGTGAATGCGCCAGGCCTCTTCCCCTATCTGCCGCAGCCGCTCCGCATTTAGCGGAGTGCGGGCAAAGTGTATGTGGGCGAATTTGGTTATTGCATGTCTTATGGAATTATCAACACTCCCCGAGCACTGCCCTCCTCCACTATGCGCAATAGGGATGTTCATTATTGAAGCCGCAATTGCCGCCGCCAATGGCTCTACTCTGTCGCCTAGAACAAGAAGAATATCTGGCCTCAGTTGCTCGAATGCCTGAGTGATCCCAATGACGCCCAGTCCCACAGACTTGGCCATAGCGCTTGATGTGTCGTTGGCAACCATCATCTCAACCCTCATATCGATGTCAAACCCATCATGTTCAATTTCATCGACGGTGAAGCCGAATTCAGGAACGAGGTGCATACCGGTGACTATCAACTGCAGCTCTAGGTCTGGCATTCGCCTGATCGCCAGCATCATAGGTTTGAGGAGTCCATATTCAGCACGAGTTCCTGTAACAACGCAGACTTTTCTGGGCATCAGAAGACCCTTTGAGCAGGTTAGATCATCTCCCACTGTAGCAATTCATCCTTTGCAATGCTCACTCGCGCCCGTCTCCCCACGACCATATTCAGGTACTGCTGCGGTAGACCGGTTCCCGGTCTCTTACAAGCTAGCATGTCTGGCGCAATTATCGTTCCTTCCGGTATATCAACCTTGGCAACGATACTCTTCCTGACTATCATCCTCATCTCCTCTTCTGCCTCTACTGGTTTCTTAACCGGGCTACCCAGAGCCTCCTCTGCGACTCTGATGCTCTTTATCATCTCCCCAAACTCATGCGGCTCCAAAGAGGCTTTATGGTCTGGACCCGGCAGGCTCGTGTTCAGTGTCAGGTGCTTCTCAATGACGCATGCCCCTAGTGACACTGCCACTATAGGGACTGTTATCCCTAAAGAGTGGTCCGAATAACCGACCGGAAGCTGAAAAGCTTGCTTCAGGGTTAGTATAGCTCTGAGGTTGGCATCAGCGTATCTAGAGGGGTAATTCGACGTACAGTGTAGTAGAATCACATTCTCGTTCTTTTGCGAGAGTATGGCATCCATGGCTTCCTCTATCTCGCCAAGGGTCGACATCCCTGTTGATAGAATGATTGGCAAACCTGTTTTCGCAGTGTGGCGGAGCAGTGTCAGATAAGTAACATCGCCGGAGCCAATCTTCATAATGGGTGTGCCCATCTTCAGCAGGGTATCAACGGCACTCTCAGACGATGGCTTTGAAAACAGGACTATGCCTGCACTTCTTGCGTATTCTGCCAGCGTGAGCCACTGATCTTCTGTAAACTCAAACTGCTTCAGCATGTCATATTGTGATTGGTTAGGAACTCTAAGATCCCGTTGATACTCTGCCTTTGCTGCACTCTTGGTTGTGGTTTCGCTCACTCTGCCAGTCTGAAACTTCACGGCATCGGCCCCGACCTCAAAGGCAGCATCTATTAGCTTTCTTGCCAAGGCGATATCGCCGTTGTGGTTAATCCCCGCTTCGGCTATGATAAAGCAGGGTTCGCCTTCGCCTATTAGCCTGTCTGCCACTCTTACCTTCATGCGCAGTTCTTATCCTCTTTCCCTCATAAGCAACTCGGCCAGCTTGAGGTCAATCTCAGTGTCTATGTCTATGCTCCTTTCAAGCGGCATGATATAGGCCCTTGTATCGCTGCCTAACAGCCGGCTCTCGTTCATTATAGCATCCCTGCTAGTTACATACACCGCACCATTCAGGCGGTAGACCCGGAGCGCATCTTGTCTCCGGGCAACCCTGTCGCCTCCCGTGACCACGGGCTCGAGTCTATCTGACGAGATAGTATACATCCATTCCAGGGGATGCTCCACTTCACATACACTAACTACTGAGTCGCAGCCTCTGTCCAAAAACATCCGAATAGCTGTGTCTACGTCCGCTGCTGTCCTCAGTGGCGACGTTGGCTGAAGGAGCACTATAACTTCAGGACGCAGGTTATCCGCGTCTGCAAGGTACCTGATGACGTGCTGCAAGACAGGGAGCGACGGTGTGTGATCCCGGGCCAGTTGAGGAGGTCTCTTGATAACCTCAGCTCCATATTGCGTGGATATCTCAGCTATCTGCTCGTCTTCGGTGGAGACGACTACTGTGTCGATCAGTGTTGAGCTGCGGCCGGCCTCAATGCTATAGCCGATTAACGGTTTGCCGCAAAGAGGCCTGACGTTCTTGCGTGGGATACCCTTGGATCCACCCCGAGCAGGGATAACTGCCAGGAAGCGGGCCCTCGCCTTGCTCTGTCTCATCTTGTCTGTGTTTTTCCATTATACAGCTTTTGGCAGGTTCTCCGCACGCTGCTACGTCATGTTATCAGGACTCCCGCTGACATCCTGTCTCAGGCTGTCAGCCAGTCAACTGTCACCGCAGTTGACAGCAGCGGATAACGGTGGGTATCATCTCGTTGCGTCCTGTTCCGCCGGAGAGCGCCGGAATAGTCACCCATTGGAAAATGTCTAGCGTATTAGAGCAGATAGAGTCTAAGTATCCAGTTGAACAGATACTGGTGAATGGCGAACAGGTCTGGCCGTACCTGCGTTGTCGGTATCAGGTACACCACAGTGCTGATAGGCTTAGTGTGTACGGTGAAGCCAAGGATCACTCCCCGGCGACCATGGGAGGGAAACCGATTGATATCCTCCTGCAATTCACGAAGGAGATAGTCCGCGGACTACCTTATGGATTCAGGAACTGGTTCAGGAAATATGACTACATAGCGCTTACCGATATTGCCTGCAGGAGGGAGGTGGGTGGCAAGTACGTAAACCGCTTTCTTGATCCTATAATCGATGAACTGGGTCCGGCCAGGGTATTGTGCATAGAAGGCACAGCCGCATCGCGACCCTACGTTATGAGCCAGGTATATACTAGGTATGCGATATCCAGGAGCCTGGTGCTTCTACTTACATTGATGATTGTGGCGTTGAGACGCGTGTTTTTCAGGAGGTACAAGATCACCAACAAGGACGTTCTGGACAGGGTCGAGCAGGATTCGGGCTTGAACACCAATTATGCTGAGGTGATTGAGTTCTTCGAGGCGGGGCGAAAGGTCTATACCCATTTGTTCCGCAGGATGCGGCCGAAGGCAATCCTGCTTACCTGCTACTATGATGCCAAGATGCCGGCGATAAGATCTGCCAGGAGTCTGGGAATCAAGGTCGTTGAAGTGCAGCACGGCACCATAGGTAGGGGACACCCTGCCTATAATGTGCACCGTGACATGGACAGGTCCTGCTTTCCCGAGCATCTGCTGGTATTCGGGGAACGAGAACTGGCAACCTTCGATAACCCGCGTTTCATCGACCGGGCCAACGTTCATCCGGTCGGCAGCTACTATATCGATTACATCAGGACCAACTACAGGCCTGATCCGCAGCTGTCTGAACAGATTTCAGGTTATGAAAGGATTGTGGGAGTAACACTTCAATGGACATGTGAAAGGCGCCTGGTTGATTTCCTCTGTGAAGCTGCCGAGCTCGATGCCGGCATCCTGTACATCTTGATTCCCCGGGAGCCGGAGAGAAAGGAATACTCCGATATGGTTATGCCGCCGAACATAGTGGTAGTCAGGGACAAGAACTTCTACGAGCTGATGGCATATTGCGATTTTCACACAACCGTGTATTCTACGTGTGCGCTTGAGGCGCCGTCTCTGGGTGTGCAGAATATTCTGGTCGATATTGATGGTCGGGCCAGAGCAAATTATACAGAAGTACTGACCGATGGTCGCTTGACCAGGTTTGCGGATACACCCGAGGAGTACGTTGATACAATCCGCGACTTTGCCAGGGTTGACAGAGACGACATCTGCGACCTACACAAGGGGTTCTTTGCCACCAACTATCGGGAGCATATCCGCAGCTTCGTGAAGACCTACTTGTTGTGACTGTCTGAGTTAGATTTCTGATGGCAGATCTCACCTGATGAACGCGCTCATAGAGCCGGAATCGTAAACCCGTGAGAATCGCTGCTCAGTGAGGCCTTCTCGCGGGTCGTGGTCCAGGCGGAACACACCGCCCGGTGGCCGGAAGGGATTGACAACAATCTCCTCCCTGATCAGGACAAGCATGCCCTGGCAGTCGCCATAATCCCGTCTGTATAGTGCCTCATCGATTGGCAAGATGTCATTGTCCGGAGCCAGCGCCAATCGGAATGCCCTCACATTGTAGTTATCAACACCAAGTTTGCCAGAGTGGAAGGTAGAAATCGTACCTACTGCCTGAAGCTCAGACCGGGTGAAGCCAACACGGAATCCTGTATTCGGGGAGAACGTTGTATTGTCCTTATTGCTCACGGGGCTCATGACCAGAAGAAACGAGAGAGCAAAAACCAGTATGCCCATCAAACAGGCACTGCCGATTCTCGTTGCGCGCAGGCCGGCAAGCCAGAGAAGGGCGAGGCCGAGTGGTACGGCCAGCACTACCTGCAGAAGGTAGTTCCACCGCTCAGCCATCCAGACCAGGAAGGGAAGCACGACAACGAAGTTAGCAGCCAGAACCGCCAAGCCAGCTATGGCCAGAGCAAAGCCATACTTGTTTCTGATGTCCCTGGAAAGCAACGTGAATGCGCCGATGCATGCGAAAGCGAAGAAAAGGTATAGACCCAGGTGATTGAGCAGGTGCTCGCCAGGCGGGACTACGTCGTGTCTGTACCGGGCGACCGCGGTCGACAGGGGTGGGAGTTCCACTGGCTCAGTGGTGAATGTGAGTGCCTCGCCTCCTTCCTCCTCCTCTTCCCACTGGACTACGGCCTTGAACTCGTAGGTCGTCTCCCTCTCCAGACCGGTAATCTCCTCACGGAAGGGTCCAGGCCCGGTCATCATCTGTGGCATCGTCTCAACCCACTCTGGCTTCCCATCCACCCTGTACCGGAAGAGCACATCCACCTCTCCTACTTCCCCCAGCTCCACCTCGCTGCGCAGCACGGCCGAATCCCCGGTGACCTCTGCCGCCGGCAGGGTGGTGACCGCGGGCTCTACTGGCTCCAGTGGGTCGGTGGTGAATATGCGTGCGTCGCCTCCGGCCTCCTCCTCTTCCCACTGGACTACGCCCTTGAACTCATAGGTCATCTCCCTCTCCAGACCGGTAATCTCCTCACTGAAGGGGCCAGGCTCGGTCATCATCTGTGGCGTCGTCTCAACCCACTCTGGCTCCCCATCCACCCTGTACCGGAAGAGCACATCCACCTTTGCTACGTCCCCCAGCTCCACCTCACCGCGCAGCACGGCCGAATC
>PUON01000105.1 GCA_003552125.1 Dehalococcoidia bacterium
CGCCATTGTCCCGATCAGCCGCCCACGATCGCCATGTGAACACCATACGTGAATCCCACGCTTCCGTAGGGGCACGATGCCTCGTGCCCGCGGGTGGGGTGCGATACATGCAGGGGACGGATACATCCGTCCCGCCGGGTGTCGTGCGAGGGGTGTGGTCCGTTGTAGGGTGCCGCTTCCCACACCGGCCCGCCACCGCCACGAAACAGGCCCACGTGTGCACAAAGCAACAATGCCTGATCACCATCGTTGCGGGCGGATGTGGGAATCCGCCACTACATTCGGATGGCATTCGCGCACGTCATCCATATCGCTACTGTGGTTGACCACAAGACAACGGACGGCACATGTGCCGTCCCTACACCGAAACCACCAACCAACCCCTGGCGGGCCGTTCGCGAACGGCCCCTACAAATGTGGGGGGGGGCATGTGCGGTGGGTATCATGGTGGCCGGGCGCGGCGGTCACAGTAGGGCGCATCGCGAACCGTCCTCGCCGGTGGGCTGTCGGCGGTCCGGTGTAGGGGTCGATTCCCACATCGACCCGCCATTGTCCCGATCAGCCGCCCACGATCGCCATGTGAACACCATACGTGAATCCCACGCTTCCGTAGGGGCACGATGCCTCGTGCCCGCGGGTGGGGTGGGGTATATGCAGGGGACGGATACATCCGTCCCGCCCTTTGTGTCGCCCGCCCGACGAATTCACACGATGTCCCGTAGGGATGGGCCATGGCCCATCCGTTGTTTTGCGCACCGCACACTCCGATGCGAACCCTGCCACCTGGCGGTTAGTGTCAATGTGCATTCGGTGCACAGGTGTGCACTTCCCACCGACAGCAAGGAGGTTCACAGCCGCCCGTCGCCTCATGACGTGAACCAGCCAACAGATGCAGAGCCCGTCCGAAAGCCTCCCGTCCGACGTGGCGCAACAGAAAGGGCGGCGTTCCACACCGTGTTGGAACGCCGCCCTCATATTCAACGGATGGTCACACCATCTACGCTCGCATCACGCGAGGTCGAAGCGGTCGAGATTCATCACCTTGTTCCATGCAGCGACGAAGTCGTTAACGAACTTCTCCTTGCCGTCAGAAGCTGCATAGACTTCCGCTATGGCCCGGAGTTGGGCGTTCGACCCGAAGATCAGATCAACCCGCGTGCCGGTCCATTTGAGTTCGCCGGTGGCGCAATCGCGACCCTCGAAGACATCTTCGTCCTCCGGGGTTGGGCTCCAGACGGTCCCCATATCGAGCAGGTTCACAAAGAAGTCGTTGCTGAGCGTTTCCGGACACGTGGTGAAGACGCCATGTTGCGACCGTCCAAAGTTGGCATTCAGTGTCCTCATACCACCGATAAGGACCGTCATCTCCGGGGCTGTCAGTGTCAGAAGCTGCGCTCGATCGAGAAGCAGTTCCTCCGCAGGTACTGCATACCGGGCCTTCTGGTAGTTGCGGAAGCCGTCCGCCTTTGGTTCGAGTACGGAGAACGCTTCCACATCGGTCTGTTCCTGCGATGCATCCGTGCGTCCGGGCCAGAAGGGAACGGTCACTTCATGACCGGCGTTCTTCGCCGCCTGCTCGACAGCTGCGCATCCACCCAGGACGATCAGGTCGGCAAGCGAGACCTTCTTCCCACCGGATTGGGAATCGTTGAACTCCTGCTGTATTCCCTCCAGCACCTGCAGGACCTTTCCGAGTTGGGTTGGCTGATTGACCTCCCAATCCTTCTGCGGAGTCAGCCTGATTCGTGCCCCGTTGGCACCGCCGCGCTTGTCGGATCCGCGGAACGTGGATGCCGACGCCCATGCGGTTGAAACCAGCTCTGGAATGGTCAGGCCCGAGGCAAGAATCCTGGCCTTGAGGTTTGCGATGTCCTGCGCGTCGACCAGCTCATGATCGATTGCCGGAACCGGGTCCTGCCAGATCAACTCCTCCGCTGGAACGTCCGGGCCGAGATACCGCGACCGGGGACCCATGTCGCGATGGGTCAGCTTGAACCACGCCCGGGCGAACGCATCCGCGAACTCCTCGGGATTCTCCATGTAGTGCCGTGCGATCGGCTCGTAGATCGGGTCGAATCGCAGGGAGAGATCCGCCGTGGTCATCATCGGCCGGACCTTCTTCGAAGGATCGTGCGCATCAACCACCATATCCTCTTCGGCCACGTCTTTGGCCAGCCACTGATGCGCTCCGGCCGGGCTCTTTACGCGTTCCCACTCGTACTTGAACAGCGTATTCAGATAGCCCATATCCCATGTGGTCGGTCGTGCCTTCCAGGCACCTTCAATGCCACTGGTGATGGTATCGGGACCTTTGCCGCTGCGGAAGCTGCTCTTCCAGCCCAGTCCCTGCTCTTCGATGCCGGCGGCGTCCGGTTCAGGCCCCACGTGCGACGCAGGACCGGCACCATGACACTTGCCGAACGTATGTCCTCCGGCAACCAGAGCGACGGTCTCTTCGTCGTTCATCGCCATGCGCGCGAAGGTCTCGCGGACATCATGGCCGGAGGCGACCGGGTCCGGGTTGCCGTTCGGTCCTTCCGGGTTGACGTAGATCAGGCCCATCTGCACAGCAGCCAGAGGATTCTCCAGTTCCCGTTCACCCGAGTAGCGCTTGTCGCCCAGCCACTCGCTCTCAGACCCCCAGTAGACATCCTCCTGCGGCTCCCACACATCCTCGCGCCCGCCGCCAAAGCCGAAGAGCTTGAAGCCCATCGACTCAAGTGCACAGTTTCCGGCGAGGATCATCAGGTCGGCCCAGGAGATCCTGCTTCCGTACTTCTGCTTGATCGGCCAGAGCAGTCGGCGCGCCTTGTCGAGATTGGCGTTGTCCGGCCAGCTGCTGATAGGTGGGAAGCGCTGGGTGCCATCTCCCGCACCGCCGCGACCGTCGCCCATGCGGTAGGTGCCCGCACTGTGCCAGGCCATCCGTATGAAAAGCGGCCCGTAGTGGCCGTAATCGGCCGGCCACCAGTCCTGCGAGTCCGTCATGAGCGCGTGGAGGTCCTTCTTCACAGCCTCAAGATCGAGTTGTGCAAACTTCTTTGCGTAGTCGAAATCCTCGCCCATCGGATTGCTCTTCTCAGAGTTCTGGTGGAGAATCTTCAGGTTAAGCTGATTAGGCCACCAGTCCCGGATGGACATGCCGCCGCCAACTACAGTGTGGCGATTACTCTCTGTCTTATCTTCTTTCGACATCGTTCCCCTCTCTATCGTTGCGTTCCCGGCTCGATACTAGTAGTTCTCGGCCAGCAACTCGTAGTAAGACTGCGGGTGCTTGCACGCGGGGCAGACATCCGGAGCCTCAGTGTCCTCGTGGATGTAGCCGCAGTTGGTGCAGTGCCACTTAACTGATGTCTTCTTCTTGAACACTTCTCCATTCTCCACGTTGGCGGCCAGCTTGAGGTAACGGCCCTCGTGGAACTCCTCAACCTCCGCAATCTCCTTGAAGGAGGTAGCGATGTCGTCGAACCCCTCTTCCCTTGCGATTTTCTCGAAGTCTGCGTACAGCACACTCCACTCCAGTTTTTCGCCGGCTGCAGCCTGCAGCAGGTTGGTCTTCGTATCGGCTATGATTCCCGCCGGATAGGCCGCGGTGATCTCCACATCGCCACCTTCGAGATACTTGAAGAAGACCTCGGCATGTTCTTTCTCGTTGCCGGCGGTCTCCGTGAAGATGCTGGCGATCTGCTCGTATCCTTCGCTGCGGGCCTTGCTGGCAAAGAAGGTGTAGCGGTTTCTCGCCTGCGACTCACCTGCGAATGCAGCGAGCAGGTTCTGCTCTGTGCGTGTACCCTTGACTGACTTTCCCATAACTGACCTCCTCAATGTCTAGTTTGCATATTCTCACAGCCGGAACACCGGCCACGGAATTCCAGGTGATGGTATGCGATTCTGAATCCGGACTTCTTCTCAACACGTGCGTTCAACTCATGATCTACAGGCTCATCGAGGTCGAACACACACCCACAGCTTTCACACACGAAATGGTAGTGTGGTTCCCTCCTGCCCTCGAACCTGGTGAGTGCGCCGCTCAACTCCAGTGCCGCTATATCGCCCCGGTCTCTTAGTTTACGCAGATTTCTGTAGACCGTACCCTTGCTGATACGCGGCAGAGTCTTCTTCACCTCCTCATAGACCTCATCGGCCGTCAGGTGCCACCGCGCTTCATCAAGGACGGACAGGACGGCTTTTCGATGGACTGTATCGTCTCGCGCCATACTTAACACTAATTCTCAGTATTAATCATATCGCATGCCAGTGATGGAGTGTCAAATTCCTCCTGAAGCTGCGTCCCGCGGATTCGGAGCATGTCGCCACCACGTGGCGCCAGCTCGACATCAAACATTGGATCAGGATATGGGTCGGTAACGTATCGCCGCAACGACCATACGCGCAGCCCGGCTAGACCGCATCGTTGCTGAGCAGATTCTGTAGCGGCCCTGTCAGCGCGGGTAGATCATACTGCACCGTGTCCCAGAGAATTCGGTTGCTGACACCGAAGTACTCATGGACTACGATGTTTCTCACCGCACGCATTTCGATCCACGGAACCTCAGGGTGTGTCTGGACGACTTCGTCAGGCACATGCACGGCGGCTTC
>PUON01000172.1 GCA_003552125.1 Dehalococcoidia bacterium
GGTCGATTGCCGTCTGAAACTCTTCCTGCTCGACCTCAATGCGTAATTCTGACTGGCGGCGTTCAATTGTCTTGGCGGTGCTATTCATATGTCTCAGGTCCTGTCGATTAACTGTCGTTTGAGCGATAGGTTAAGTTCATCCAGTTGTGCCGAGTCGACCGCCGACGGACTGTCCAGCATTAAGTCGACCGCGTTCTGGTTCTTGGGAAAAGCGATCACTTCTCTGATACTCTCCTGCCCTCCAAACAGCATCGCCATCCGGTCGATTCCAAGCGCGATACCCGCATGTGGTGGCGCCCCGTACTCGATCGCCTGCAGGAAATACCCGAATCGTTCCTCAATGGCACTGTCGGAGTAACCGAGGAGAGAGAATACCGTCTGCTGCAATTGTCGCTGATGTATTCTCACACTGCCACTGCCCAGTTCGTGTCCATTACATACCAGGTCATAATGCCGTCCACGAACCCGCGCGGGGTCGGAATCGAGCAGTGTGACGTCGTCTGCCCGAGGTGCAGTGAACGGGTGGTGCATAGAATCCCATCTCTTTGCCTCATGGTTCCAGTCAAGCAAAGGGAATCCGAGCACGAATGCGTAGCTAAAGATGTTGGAATCAGCCATATGCAGGCGCCCCGCCATTTCGCGTCGCAGTATATCAAGGACTTTGCACGTCGTCTGTTCAGTGTCAGCGACAATCAGGATCAGGTCGCCATCCTGGGCTTCGAAGCGCGCAAGCAGAGATCTCATCTGGTCGAAACCCACGTGTTTGGCCAGTACGGACTTGATTCCATCCTCGAAGTTATCGGCGTCGACGACTGACAGAGTTACAAGTCCCCTGGCCCCAGCGGCCGTCGCCCTGTTGATGAGGTCACTCAATTGATGCTTGGAGTACCCCGCACATCCCGGGACACAAATGCCACGCACTACGCCGCCAGACTCCAATGCGGAGTGAAAGATGCCGAAGCTGGTCTGGCCGGCAATGTCACCTATGTCGGAGATGGTCAAACCGTACCGGAGGTCCGGTTTGTCCGTGCCATACATAGACATTGCGTCTGCATAGTGAAGTCTGGGGAACGGCTGTGAAAACTTCGCGTCTGGTCTGAGGACGCTCATCAATTCCACCATCATCCGTTCTATCAAGTCGAGGATGTCCTCCTCGTCTGCGAAACTCATCTCAAGATCGAGTTGTGTGAATTCCGGCTGTCGGTCGGCCCTCAGGTCCTCGTCCCTGAAACAGCGGGCGATCTGGAAGTAGCGCTCCATACCGGCTACCATCAGTATCTGCTTCAATTGTTGGGGTGACTGCGGAAGAGCGTAGAACTTGCCGGGGTTAACCCTGCTCGGCACGAGGTAGTCACGCGCCCCTTCCGGTGTACTCTTAATGAGGATAGGAGTCTCGATCTCAAGAAACCGCTCACGGTCGAGAAAGTCGCGTATCCCCTTGACCATTCGATGACGCAGAACCATGTTGGAATGGACGGATGGACGTCGCAGGTAAAGGTAGCGATATTTCAGCGTGAGGTTCTCATCGACTTCAACATCTTCGTTAATATAGAACGGAGGCGTTGGACAGTCGTTCAGCACCTCGACTTTGGTGACGGAGACCTCTATGGCGCCAGTAGGTATCTTGGGGTTCTCGGTGCCCGCGGGTCGTGCAACGACGTCGCCGACAACCTGCACGACGTACTCATTGCGCAATGAGTGCGTGAGCTCTTCAGGACCCCTGGTGTGCTGCGGATCGAACACCACTTGGACAATGCCCGTGCTGTCACGCAGATCGATGAACGCCAAACCACCGTGGTCACGCCTTCGGTGTATCCACCCCGCCAGCGTTACCTGCGAACCTATATGTGCGTTACTAAGATCCCCACAACTGTGTGATTTCAGCAATGACCGTTACTCCTCAGTCGGGTGCGGGGCCGATAGCACAGCGCGTGCGTCGATTAAGTACAGCGATGAAAGTTGTCGGCAACCGCCTGTTGGTAGCACGTAGAATACCGTCCTGTTACTCCTCGTCCTCAAGGAGTATTTCGGCTGCGATACGTGCCGCGGCCTCGGGTGGAATACGGCACTTCTTCTTGCCGCCATCCTCAATGAACTGTCGTCGCTCTTCCGGGTCCATGGTGTCGTAATCCCTGCCCATGAGCAATGGTCGAATAACTCCACACATCGTGCTGCCGTACTCAGCCTTGAAGGTTTCGCAGTACCGCCACACCTTCTGGCGATAACGGAACATCTCTTCGTTGGCCTCGGGAGTACTCCACGCAGGATCGAATAGCTTATCGCGCCCATAGGCCAGACCCAAAGCCATCAATCCGCCGAGCAATGCACCGCACGTTTCCTTGCGACTCATAATGCCCGGGAAGAACGTCGCAGACTTGAGCAGCTCCTTGCCCCCTTCAAACCCAAACTCTTCCTGTAAGGCGGCGAGGGTGGCCTGGGCGCAGTTGACTGACATTTCCTCGTAGTCGCCTGCCTTCACCGAAGCCCTTTGTATTCGCTCCTGTTTGCTGTCTTCTGTAGTCACGGGGATGCACCTCCTCGGTCAGTTTCATGGTGGGACACTACATTGACCCGAAGCCACGAGTGGCGTTATTGTACACCAATTCGGCTGCGTTTCGAAGCTGGAGGTTCACTGATGGTCAGACCAACCCGACTCCAGGACATTCTGTACCACGACTGGCTGCTTCCTCAGGAAGCTCGATCGGTACGATCGGAGATACGTCGTTTTGTCGACGAAGAGGTTATGCCTGAGGCGGACAATTTGAATACCTGCATTGAGGATGCCGCCGCGTTCCCGCGACGTTTGTTTTGCCGCATGGCTGAGGCTGGGCTGTTCGGCGTACCGTTTGGTGTTGAGTGCGGTGGACGCGGTCTGGAGTATCCATTGTGTGCCGCAACGGTAACCATTGAGGAACTGGCATACGCCAGTGACGGACTGGCAGCCATCTATGATGATCACGCCCTGTTGCCCGGAGCCGCACTACTCCACGGGTCTCGTGATGTACGCAGGCGCTACCTCGAACCCCTCATTTCTGGTTCATCTATCGCGTGTATGGCGATTACAGAACCGCACGCTGGGAGCGACCTACGTGCTGACACCATACACACGCATGCCGTACGTGATGCAGATACTTATGTAGTCAACGGCCGAAAACGATTCATCACGAATGCGCCCGTGGGCGATTTCATGACGACGCTCTTCGTGATCGATGGGGCAATGGCAATGCTGGTGGTGGATCTGCATGCGTCAGGCATTACGGTAGGACCTCCCGATCACAAGACTGGAAACCGCGTGCAACTGACCGCTGACGTGTGGCTTGAGGACGTGCGGGTCCCGTGCGGCAATCTGCTCGGGGAGATCGGTAAGGGATTACACATCGCGCTTGCTGCATTGACCTGGGGACGCATCGTGATAGGAGCATCAGGTGTAGGAATGGCACAGGCCGCACTCGATGAATGCGTGCACTTCATGCAGAGGCGTGAGATGTACGGAGGTACGCTCGGTGATCTCCAGTACTGGCAACTCCGCCTTGCCGAACGAGCCACACAGATCAGTAATGCTCGCGACATGTGCTACAAAGCTGCCCTGCTCTACGACCGTGGCTCGCGAAAGCCGGAGCCGGAGATGGCAATGGCCAAGTACTATGGCACACAGGTCGCAGGTGACATGGCTCGAGACGCAGTGCAGGTGTTCGGCGGACTTGGGTATGTGACGCGTCTTGGTGCTGATGGATCGACTTATCGGGTGGAACAGATATATCGCGACTGCAAAGTCGCAGAAATCTACGAGGGAGCCAATGAAGTTCAGAAGCGGGTGATCGCCCGTTCATTGCTGGGAAGTGAGTACCTGAGTTGAGTTCTCTCAGTCAGAAGACCGTTCAGTTGCATTTGACAGAGGTTCTCTGCCAATAGAAGGGGGCAGTCTGATGGAACAGCCGATTGAAAGGACGCAGGAGCGTATCTACCATGGCCTGAATATTCCGTCTGAGGTTGAGGAGGTTCGTGCTCGTGCCCGTCATTTCGCTGAGCATGAAGTGGCGCCGGTGGTGACGGCAATGGAAGAGAGTCCGGAGCGCGTCAGCAGCTTTCCGGCAGACCTGGTTGCGCGTATGGCCGAGCTAGGCCTGTACCGCATTCCATACTCGTCTGAAGAAGGTGGTGCGGGACTCGGGACACCAATGCTTGCGGCAGCTGTAGTCATGGAGGAACTTGCATACTACAGCAACAGCATTGCAGTCATTTACGATTGCCAGTGCTTACTTTCCGGTCGTGTACTGCAATACGCCTCTCACGAACTGAAGATGAGTTACCTGCCGCACATCATGAGCGGCCGGAAGATAGCATGTGTCGCCATCACCGAACCAGACGCAGGGAGCGACGTCAGCCCGGCGAGTATCGGGACCACCGCAATGCCGGACGGCAATGGCTGGCGCCTTCGCGGCCGGAAGCGTTTCATCATCAATGCGCCCGTGGCTGACTTTTCTTTCGTGCTTTGCACGGTCGATGGTTCTTTGAGCATGGTGGTGGTTGATCTTAAGCAGGATGGTGTATACGTGTCGCCGCCTGATCGCAAGCTAGGTATGCACGGATGCCTCACCGCAGATATCGTATTAGATGGCGCATACGTTCCGGCAACGAATCTTGTGTGGCAGGCAGGCAAGGGACTGCGGATCGCACTGGGCGCCCTGACGCGGGGCCGTATTGCTGTCGGCGCGTCCGGCGTAGGGATGGCGCAGAGATGCTTGGACTTAAGCGTACATCACATGAAGACACGCCGATTGTTCGGCAGGGCACTGGCTGAGATGCAGCACTGGCAGTTCAGATTTGCAGAACACGCGACACATATAGCGATGGCTCGCGACCTTTGCTATAAGGCGGCGCTGCGACATGATTACGGTGAGGAATTCCCAGAGCCTGAGACTGCCATGGCGAAGTTCTATGGCACTCAGGTGGCGGCTGACATTGCGCGCGATGCGGTTCAGGTACATGGCGGTTACGGCTTTGTAAGCAGACTTGGGGCTGATGATACGTTGTATGCTGTGGAGCGACTTTACCGTGAATCTAAAGGGCCCGAGATCTACGAGGGCACAAATGAAGTACAGAAGTGGATGATCGCGCGCCAGATGTTTGGGCGCTAGTCGCGGCGCGCCTTGAACCAGGTATCAGTGTTGGGATCCCTCCTGGGAGGCTGCTCTCCCCTCTGTGTACTGAGGAAGCTCTGCAGGATCACCGTTGCCGCATGCGCATCAAGGGAATGCTTTCTGCCCCGCCTTGCTCTTCGCTCGGAGTTGCCCACACCCATCGCCCTCCTGGCATCCCACGAAGACAGCCTTTCATCCCAAAGCTGCAAGTGGAGAAGTTTCGCATGCGAACTCTGCTGCAGCTCATGATGCGGTGATACAGTGGCGATATGCGGCAGCGCGATTCCAGGAGGCATGGTAGGGCGCGTACCAAAGTGGGCGGCAACTCTATGCGCGAGCTCCAGCGCGGAATTGGTCTGCGAGGAGGGAGAGCCATCCATGCTGACCGGAAGGCCGATCAGGAGCGCATCCGCTCCATGCTCAGAAAGTAGTTCTTCGATCACCTTCGGCGCAGGGCCGCCGCGTGCATGCTCAAGAACAGCGACAGGAATAGCGAATGTGCCGTCAGGGCTGCTGACAGCGACCCCGGTACGCTTGTCTCCAGGATCCAGGCAGAGCCATCGCATACTATCCGCCTGATGATGCGGTGAGCTGCTCCTCTACCGCACGTCGCGCCTCCTCCAATGCATCGCCAAGCTTACGGGGGTCTTTGCCTCCCGCCTGTGCCATGGTTGGTTTGCCTCCTCCTCCACCTCCGGTAACCCTGGCGGCACGCATAGCAATCTGACCCGCGTGCACACCTTGTCCGGCAAGTCCGGCGGACGCCATCACAAGGAAGAACGGTCGCCCACCTTCAACCGTCGCGAATACGGCTATACATTCACCCAGCTTGTCGCGCAATGAGTCCCCCATTTCGCGCAGCACATGTGTTGACAGGCCGTCAACACGGGATATGATTAGCGGTACGCTCTGCACGGAAATCGCCTGTGCAGCGAGCGAATCCACCATGGAGGCAGCGAGTTGCCGCTCAAGGGTTCCGAGTCGCTTGCGCAGTGCTTCTGTATCGTCAAGCACGCTTGAAAGTCGACCCTCAACCCCGTTCACCTGTGTCTCAAGCTTATCAGCGATGGAGAGAAGGGCACGGGATCTGGACCGTGACAGTTCCTCTGCAATCCGGCCGGTTACAGCTTCGATTCTGCGCAAACCGGTACCGACGCTGCCTTCGTTGACGATAACAAATAACCCGATCTGGCCAGTGGCATTGACGTGGGTGCCGCCACACAACTCCACGCTGATAGGAGGTTCTCCAACCGCGACTACCCTGACTTCGTCACCATACTTCTCGTCAAAGAGGGCAATGGCACCCTGTTCGACCGCATCATCATACGCGGCGTGTCTCGTTGTCACGATCAGATTAGCACGCACCTTTTCATTAACCCAGCGTTCGAAGGCATCGATCTGCTCACGGTCGATTGACCCGATCCACGTGAAATCGAAACGAAAGCGATCAGGCTCTACCAGCGATCCCCGTTGCGACGCCTGCTGGCCGAGTGTGGCACGAAGTGCAGCCTGCAACAGGTGCGTCGCTGTGTGGTTGCGTGCAATATCCAATCGCCTTCCCTCCTCAACCATTGCGAACACGGTGTCGCCAATGCTCAATGAGCCCCGAGTAATACGACTACGGTGGATGATCACATCAGCAGGAGTGCGCAGTGTGTTCAGCACGTCGACATCAACAGCGCCATTCGAGAGACGCCCGCTGTCACCAACCTGTCCACCCATCTCGCCATAGAAGGGAGAGGAATCAAGGATTATGTCCACTTCTTCTCCCTCACCTGCTGCGTCGACCGCACGTTGCGCTTTCGTGATTGAGAGAACTGTGGCCTGCACATTCAATACTTCGTAGCCGAGGAACTCCGTAGGTGGCGCGCCGACAACTGACGCGTCGAGTGCGCCGGCGGAATGGAAGCTGTGTGAGGTGCGAGCTTTCTCACGCTGGCGTTCCAAAGCCGTTTCGAAACCATCGGCATCAATGGATATTCCGCGCTCTCTGGCAACCTCAGCGGTGAGCTCGCGAGGGAATCCATAGGTATCATAGAGACGGAATACATCTTCTCCCGAGAGCGTAGCACGTCCGCTCACAATAGCTTGTTCCACCAGATCGTCGACTATGCCGACCCCGGTCTCGAGCGTGACCATGAAGCGTTGTTCTTCGGCTTTGATGACATCCAGCACGAGTTGCCGATGTTCAGAAAGCTCCGGGTAGGTAGGGCTCATCTGTGCGATGACGGCGTCGGCCACCTGCGTCAGAAAGGGTCGGCTCAGTCCAAGTCGGCGACCGAACAGGGCCGCGCGGCGAAGTATGCGCCGGAGCACATAGCCGCGTCCCTCGTTGGTCGGCAGTACGCCGTCAGCCACGAGGAATGCCATGCCGCGGCCATGTTCGACGACGATCCGCATCGCCCGGTCCAACTCCGCATCCTCGCCATACCTGTGGCCTGACAGGGTGCTCACGAGACTGATGAGACGGGAGAACAGATCAGTCTCGTAGACTGTGTCCCGATCCTGCACAGCAGCCACAACGCGTTCGAGGCCCATACCAGTGTCGATGTTGGGCTTCGGCAGAAGAGTCCGTGAACCGTCGGGCTTCTGATCGTACTGAGTGAATACAAGGTTCCATATCTCGACGAACCGACCGCAATCACAGTTAGGCCCGCACGTCGGCAGCGTGCACCCGTATTGCGCTCCTCGATCGTAGTGCAGTTCGCTGCAGGGTCCGCAGGGACCCGAATTACCTGCCGGGCCCCAGAAGTTATCCTCCTCGCCGAAGCGATATATTCGATTCGCTGGCACTCCGGTCTGTTCCCAGAGCGCGAAAGCCTCATCATCATCGAGGTAGACGGACGCCCACAGCCGGTCGGAATCAAGGTGCAGGTATTCGGTGACGAACTCCCATGCCCAGGCGATGGACTCCTTCTTGAAGTAATCCCCAACGCTGAAGTTGCCAAGCATTTCGAAGAAAGTAAGGTGGGTTCCATCCCCTACCGAATCCACATCCGTTGTCCTGAAACACTTCTGACACGTCGCGATCCGCACGTTTGGGGGTGTCTGAATCCCGAGGAAGAACGGCTTAATCTGGACCATGCCTGCCGTGGTGAACAGAAGCGAAGGATCCCCGTGTGGGACTAGAGAGGAACTTGGAAGTATCGTATGGCCGCGTTCGTGGAAGAACTCCAGAAACAGGTTTCGTATTTCGTCACTCGTCATGCGTTTATGCCCCTGAAAAGTATGTGTTCGAAATCTTAGCATATCCACGTACGGGGCTGGCGAGCGGATGAAGAGCGACGATTGCGTCAGGCAGCAGCAGAGCGAAGTACGCTGGTGACGAGCATGTCCAGAGCGGTACGTTCATCTAATGTGCCTGTTTTGATTGCCCTGTCAGCCTCAAGAACTGTCTTCAGTGCGTGTCCAACCTCGGACTCCGTGTAGCGCTCTGCCTGCTGAGTCGCCCGTTGCAGCGCAAAGGGTTGAAGCGCGGCGAGCTCACCGGGCAGTGTTGGATCTTCATCGCGGCGCCCCCGGGTTTCGCGAACGAGCGCAATCAGACGCAATTGGCGAGCAACCATGGTGAAGACATAGCCTGCAGATAGACCCTTCTGGAACAACTCATCAATGCGATGCCGTGCCAATCTCTCGTTCCGTTCAACGACGGCATCTACCAGCATGAAAATGCTCGGAGCGGCAGCAGACGCAAGCATGTTATCTATCATGGCAACGGTAATCGGGGCGCCATCGCTGTAGGAGGCGAGCTTCCTTATCTCAGAGTGCAGCTGCCACAAGTCTGAACCGACAAGGGAGGCGAGACGATCGGCGGCATCATGCTCGATGCGTCCGTCATGTAGCGCAACCCGATCATATATCCACTTGAGCAGGTCTCGACCCCTGGGAGGGTCAAGGCGATGCACAGTGGCCGACGAGGCTAGCGCATCCAGCAACGGGTTAGTCTTGGCAATCTCTCCGTCCAGCAGAATGAGCAGGCTCTGATCCGGCAATGCTCGAACACGCCCGGCGAAGTCTTCCCACTCACCAATAGCAGGGGATTTCTTCCGCGATCCCTTCGCGCGCGTTCCCCTTGCCCGAGAGTCCGCCTTGCCGAAGCGACTCAACAGGCCATCAACAACCACACGACGGACGTCACCGAACATGGAAACCTGCTCGCATGCTTGAAGAATCTCATCCTGCGTTGCGGTCCTGCCGTCAATCCAGTTGGTGGTGTCGACCTGTGTACTATCGGATGCAAATGAGTCCAATACCTGGCGGACGACCTCTCGTGCGGTGAAGGAATCGGAGCCATACAGTATGTGCAGCACTATGGCATTCTAGCACGGGACGCACGGCGTTACCGGCCTCTTCTGCACTTCACCGATGGTACAATGTGACCGGTTTGTTGTGCTATGAAAGCGGCTATTGTCGGACTTCGTTACAGTGGCAAGACCACCCTTTTCAACGCCCTGACGGGAGGAGAGGCGGAGGTCGGTTCGTATTCGTCCGCGCTGAAACCAAACGTCGGAGTGCGGAAGGTTCCGGACTCCCGACTGGAAGTACTGCAGCGTCTGACGCGTACCCCGCGCATTGTTCCGGCAGAGATCAGTCTCACCGATGTCAACTATCAACCGCGTGATTCGCATGAGGGTGGAGGTATTTCTGCTGAAGTTCTCGGATACCTGTCAACTGCCGATGCACTGCTGCAGGTGGTGCGATGCTTCGAAGATCCGTCTGTACCTCATCCCCTCGGCTCAGTAGGACCGTCTCGGGATGTGGCTTCCTTTGATCTTGAGCTGACTTTCGCTGACCTGGGCATAATCGAGCGGCGGATAGTACGGCTGAAGGACAAGATGAAGGCTGCCAAGGCGGGAGAACGGGCCACACAGCAGGGGGAACTTACGCTGTTGGAACGAGTCAAGCACGAACTCGAAAACGACGTGCCCATCAGGGAACAGGCGCTGTCGACTGAAGAACGCAAGCTGCTGTCCGGATACCAGTTTCTCACCGCCAAGCCGATGCTGCTAATCATCAATACTGGTGAGAGGGAACTGCCGAGAGCGCAGGAGATCGAGCGAGAGCTGGGCAACCAGTTTCCCGCATTCACAGTACTGTCCGTATGTGGCAGGCTTGAAAGGGAACTGATGGAGTTGACTCCTGCCGAATCGGCAGAATACCGGGAGGCACTTGGCATGCCTGAGGACGCCATTGATCGAGTCGTCGCCGAGAGTCTAAGTCTGCTCGGGCTGGTGACGTTTCTCACAGTAGGACCCGACGAATCACGCGCGTGGACCGTACCTCGGGGGACGGCTGCACCACAGGCTGCCGGTCGGGTTCATTCCGACATGGAAAAGGGATTCATACGCGCCGAAGTCATCACCTACGACGATTTCGTGGAGTGTGGCAGTGAACATGAGGCCCGCAAACGCGGCATGCTGCGCTTGGAGGGTCGCGACTACATTGTGCAGGACGGAGACGTGATCAATTTCCTCTTCAATGTCTAGCGCGCGGTAACAGCCTCCGCCACCTGATGCTTCAGCCCGTGTGGTACTATGCGAAGGTCTATCGCTCTTCGAGCACTGAATAGATAGAAGGGAGTGAGTAGGAATGGCGACTGTAAGGGTTATTCCCTGCCTTGATGTCAAAGAAGGACGCGTAGTCAAAGGAGTGAAGTTTCAGAACCTGCGCGATGCACGTGATGTCGTGGAGGCAGTCAAGGCATACGAGTCGGAGGGGGCTGACGAGCTGGTAATCCTTGATATCGCAGCAACGGTTGAGCGACGCGGGACCCGGATGGAATGGGTTAAGCAGGTCGCGGAGGCCGTGTCGATACCTTTCGCTGTGGGTGGCGGTGTGCGTACTGCCGACGATATGCAGGCGCTGTTTGATGTAGGTGCGTCGAAGGTGTCGATCAACACTGCAGCGGTAAGGAATCCCGATCTCATCCGAGAGGCGGCCTCGAGGTTCGGCTCGAGTACGGTGGTAGTAGCCATAGACGGCAAGAAGAACCACATCGGCTCCGGCAAGCCGCGACTGGAAGTGGTAGTAAGTGGCGGTCATGAATCCACCAGCCTCGACATCGTGGAATGGGCCCGACAGGTTGAGCACCTCGGGGCTGGGGAGATCCTGCTTACCAGCAAAGACACCGACGGCACCAAAGACGGTTATGACATCGAGATGACACGCGCAGTTGCCGAGGCAGTAGACATACCTGTGATTGCCTCCGGCGGAGCGGGCACACTTGAGCACCTGTACGCAGTGGTCAGTGAAGGCAAGGCAGCGGCAGTGCTTGCCGCCTCAGTGTTTCATTTCGGAGAGCTGTCCGTGCGCCAGGCCAAGGAATATCTGGCGTCGCGGGGAGTGGACGTCCGACTTTAGTCGTGTAATTCGGAGACGGCCTTGCGGATATTCTCCAGCGCCGCTTTGCAGTCGTGCTCGCTCACGGCGAGCGAGAAGCGCATGTGCGTATCCATGCCGAAAGGCCCGCCCTCGACTGCGGCCACGAATGCTTTGCGCAACAAGAAATTGCGGAACCCGGTTGAATCGGCCACGGTTTCCGAGCGATCATCATCGTACGTGTACACTTTGCCGTATAGCGCCGAGACGTCGGCAAAACAGTAGAACGCTCCTTCCGGCAGTGGACAGGTGATGCCGGCAATCCCGTTAAGACCCTCGACAAACAGATCGCGATTCTGCTGGTACCTCCTGACCATCGTGCGGGTTGCCTCACGCGCCTGTTCACTGCGGTACGCCACCTCGACCGCGTGCTGAATCGGGCGCGGTGGGTTGCTTGTATGTCCGAGGATAGCGCTCACCGCCGTGGTCAGTTCCTGCGGGCCTGCGATAAACCCGAGGCGCCAGCCAGGAATTCCGAATCTCTTGGAGGGTCCATCTATAAGCACGGTGTTCTCGTATGGACACACTGTGGAGAAGATGCTTGGAGCAGTTCCTCCGTCGAATGCAAACGTCCGGTACACCTCATCGGCAATCAGCCAGATGTCAGCCTCGCGGGCGATTCGACTTAAGCCCTCAAGCTCCTCCCGGGAGTACACAACACCCGTGGGGTTACTCGGAGAGCTATAGAGCAGGGCCCGTGCGCGATTCCTACTCACGGCCTCCGCTGTCTTCTGAAGATCCGGGCGCAAGTCAGCCCTGGAGGCGACGCATACCGGACTGCCTCCAGCGATAGCTACCACCTCAGGGTAGGTGACCCAATACGGTGCCAGGATGACCACAGCATCACCGGGGTCGAGAATCGCGCGCATCACTACATCGATAGCGCTCTTGGCGCCGACCGTCACGACTATCTGATCCGCACTGAACTTCGAGCCAGTCTCGTGGTTGGTGACTTCCGCCAGGAGAGAGCGCAACCCCGGCTCCCCCGGGATTGGTCCATACTTGTGCAGCCTGCCGCCTTCAGATAGTGCCGCAAGGACGTCGTCCGTGGGCCCTACGTCCGGTTGACCCGCAGTGAGATCGATGATGCTCACACCATACGCTTTCTCGACGCGGGCAATCTCCGTTTTCAGGGAGAGGGTTGCGGATGGGGTGACGCCTCTCGCGATCTCACTCAGTCGTGCGCCCATGTGAGCACCTCCGAGAGAAATAGTCTCCGAAATGGCAACTGCTGTCAACCCATAGGGACGCCGCATTCTGGTCCGCTTGAAAGGGTGGACAACAATCTGTCCCGAGGATCGAACCCGGCTAAGGCTTTCGGGGAGACGGCACAACCAACTGGAGATTACTTCTGTCAGACGAGGTGCGCGAGCTCTGGTAAGACCTTCATGCCGGTGCCGGTCAGAGGCACGAGTACAAGCTGGCCCGGGCACACCTGCCCTTCACGGACGCAGCGCAGCAATGCTGCCAGAGGCACGGCGCTTGTGGGCTCGACTAGATAACCGCGGGAGAGAAGCCACTGTAGCGCAGCTGCTATCTCGTCGTCGGTCACTAGCATGCCAAACCCGTCCGTGGCAATGACGGCATCAACGATCTCCTGCCGGCGAGGCGGGTCGGCGATTGCTATACCGTCCGCAAGGTGTGAGGCAGTGGTCGTGAAATGTGCTGAGCGAAGGTCCGATGCTACCGGACAGTACCCGGACGCCTGCACCGCCACGAGTTTGGGGATTGTGCGCAGTTGCCCCGCCGAAAGCAATTCGGAGTATCCGGTGTACAGGCCGAGCAGCATCGTACCGGCGCCGACCGGAGCAAACACGTAGTCAGGTTGCGGCATCTCCGCAGAGGCTTCATATGCGATCGTCTTCACTCCGTGCGCGAAGTAAGGGTTCCACCAGTGTCCCGCGTACGCGGCGCCCGATTCAACAAAGGCGAGCGTCTCCCGCTGTACCTGCATTCGATCGCCATCGATTTCGTGCACTGTCGCTCCCAGAATGTGCAGCAAACGCCGCTTCCCCTCCGGCGTGGACCGCGGCAGAAAGACATCGACGGCAATACCGAGACGGCGGCCCATCAGGGCGAGGGATACCCCTGCGTTGCCCGACGAATCGACCACAATAGATTCAAAGCCCAGTTCAGCGCAGCGTGAGACCGTCACGTAAGCCCCACGATCCTTGAACGAGCCGCCGGGATTCAGGTATTCCAGCTTGAAGCCTACCGATACCCCTGCGATCTCATCTATGACCAGGGGAGTATCCCCTATCGGCGCATCGGGGGTCGAATGCAGAGGTAACACAGGGGCAAAACGTGCCATGCCTTTGCCTGGCCTTACAGCAGTCGCGCGGACGGCAGCGGTAACCTGGGCGAGCTTCAGGTCAAGCATACCGCCGCACTGGTGACGCCACGCCCACGGCTCAGACGGAACGTTATGTCCGCACTTGCGACAGGTGATCGTAAACAATGGTGGCATAAGACAGTCCATTAGCACCGGTAGAGCTTCATCCGGGGTGATGATACCATGGTGTGTTCACACGCGAATCACGCCGGATCCGAGACGATCAGGATTCGTCACGTTCAGTGAATCGAGCAACTATAGTCCGGAGTATACCTTCTGCTATTGTTTGCGAAACCTGGTACTGATACCATTCAGTCACCGGCTTTGCGTTGCGTATCGGCATTCGCGGCTCGATCCCGGCATGTACGGCTGTCGCCTCAGGAACTGTGTCATGGCAGAAATCGGCGTTGATGTTATCGAGATATCGCGGATCGAAGGTGCTATAGCGCGCCATGGCGAACGCTTCCTGCGCCGCCTGTATACACCGCGCGAGATTGAGAAGTACCGCGACCGCATTCCGTCGCTGGCCACACGCTTTGCAGCCAAGGAAGCAATTATGAAAGTACTCGGCACGGGATACCGCGGTGTGGGGTGGCACGATATCGAGATCCTGTCGGACAGACGTGGCAAACCGGTGGTTTATCTGCACCGTGGTGCACGTGAGAGAGCTTACGCCCTGGGCATCAGGTCGGTCACCGTCAGCCTGTCGGACAGCCGTGAGTATGCTGTGGCGGTGGCCCTTGGAAACTGAGATGGGCGGGTATCGTTAGCGGTGCTCGCGAGAACCCTGAGCTGTGCAGTCGTTGGCCTTGATGGCGCACTCGTTGAGGTAGAAGTCGACATAGCAACCGGACTGCCTTCGTTTCAGGTAGTTGGCCTTCCTGACAAGGCGGTACAGGAGGCTCGGGAGCGCGTGCGGTCCGCAATCCGCAATTCCGGCTTCCGCTTCCCGAACAAGCGGGTTACCGTCAACCTCGCCCCCGCCGACCTGAAGAAGGAGGGACCCGCGTATGACCTCGCCATAGCCGTTGGCATCCTGATGAGTTCAGATCAGCTTCGGGCTGACGTTCGCGATACCGTGTTTCTTGGCGAGTTGTCACTCGACGGACGGCTTCGTCACACGCAGGGCATCCTGCCGATGGTATCAGTCGTTCGACAGTCGCGTATGTCTAAGGTTTGCGTTCCGCTTGATGATCGTGCAGAGGCAACCCTGATGCATGATATGGAGATACTGGCCCCGGAGTCGCTTGCCCAACTCGTCGGCTATCTCAAGGGCGATGTTCCGCTACCTGCGTGGCCCGCCGATGCTCCAGTTGAACCTGAGGTAGAAGAGACATCATGTGATTTGTGTTATGTCAAAGGCCAGGAGCATGCGAAGAGGGCCCTCGAGGTAGCAGCTGCGGGAAGACACAATCTCCTGATGTCCGGTCCGCCGGGCAGTGGCAAGACAATGCTCGCCAGAGCGCTCACTACCATACTCCCACCACTTACACACGAGGAAGCACTTGAGGTAACCAAGATCTTCAGTGTGACCGGGATGCTGTCGAAGGGTCAGCCACTGATCCGTGAACGCCCGTACCGCGCGCCTCACTACACGATCTCCAATGCCGGCCTGGTCGGCGGCGGGCAGTCTCCCCGACCGGGTGAGATCAGTCTGAGTCACCGTGGCGTACTGTTCCTCGACGAGCTTCCTGAATTCGGCCACGCGACCCTTGAATCGCTGCGGCAGCCGATGGAAGATCGGCAGGTCACGGTCAGCCGGGCACAGGGGAGTGTGGTGTTCCCTGCCAGCTTCATGCTCGTTGGCGCAATGAACCCGTGCCCGTGCGGACACTACGGAGATCCGCTGCAGGAATGCCGCTGCTCGCTTTCCGACATCATACGGTATCGCAAGCGCCTGAGCGGGCCGCTGATAGACCGCCTGGATATCTTCGTTGAGGTGCCGCGGGTGGACTACGACAAACTTACCGGGGCGTCTGAGGGTGAGTCATCTGCGCAGATGCGGACACGCGTTGCCGCAGCCGCCGCCAGGCAGGATGAGAGGTTGGCTCAATGCAAGGCCACGTGCAATTCGGACATGAACGCACGCGATGTGGCCGCCTTCTGCAGGCTGACTCCCCGTGGCAGAGAGGTACTTCACACTGCGATGCGGCAGTTGCATTTGTCCGCGCGCGCTTATCACCGTGTCTTGAAAGTCGGCCGGACGATCGCCGACCTCGACGGGGCCGACCTGATCGACACGCCGCATATCGCGGAAGCGTTACAGTATCGTAAGCGTGAGGGGGACTGATCAATATGGGAGCCAGCAGCAACCCCTCTCCCGGATAGAGGAGGTAGAACTGAGCGAGTCAAGGCGATCCATGGGAATACGCGACAGGCAAATCCTATATCGCAACGCTAATGGCCGATGCGAGAATCCGAAGTGTAGGAAGAAGATAGAGTTCGATGAAATGCAAGTTGGACACAGGACGGCGTGGTCAAGAGGCGGAGGCACCACGATGAAGAACAGTGTGTGTCTGTGCTACAGGTGCAACAAACTCCAGGGTACCGACAGCTGGGCTGTGTTCATGAAGAAGCAGGGGATTGAAGACCCGAAGGTGAAAGTGAAGGAAGCGTTGGAGAGGCTCACCGTTCCGCAGTTGAAGCTGCTTGCCGCCAAGCACAATGTGAGGGTAACCGGGCGCGTTGAGGAGGGATTCTTCTCCTCTCGGCAACTGCCGCCGACGAAGCGCCAGTACGTCAACAAACTCGCAGGCGTGGTGCCTCTGGAAGACCTGCGTTCTTCACCCTGATTATTGCTCAACAGCGGCTCGTGATTCCTGTGTGCTGGAGCTTGCAGACTGCGTTCACGCGGCGTGCGGTGTCTGGCGGAGAAACAGAGTACGCCCGCGGAGATTCATGCCTTAGGAAGGAAGCGTTCAGTCCCGCCTTGTGTGCCCAAACTGCGCGTACATAGGCTCCACCATTCGATGCTATCCTTGCTCTTGAGACCAGGCGGGCAATGCTACCGCCCGGATCGACACAAAGTAAGCACGAAACAGATCAGGAGTAGCTATGCGTCGGTTCGTTCTGGTGCCAGTGTTGATACTTGGCGCCCTGAGCATACAGAGTTGCGGAGCAGCCGGAGAGGCGTCGGCGCTTACCCCACGGCCACAACCTATGCCGGTGACAGTACCCGTGCCGGAGCCGACCGGCACGCTCGAAGTGCATTACATAGACGTCGGCACGGCCGACGCCACCCTGCTGAAAGGCCCGGATTTCACGATCCTGATAGACGCCGGACTGCCGGGGCGTAACGAAGTTGTACCGTATCTTGAGTCGGCGGGCGTTGAATCTCTCGACCTCCTCATCGCAACGCATCCTCACGATGATCACATAGGCCAGATTCCTGATGTGCTGCAGGAGTTTCCGGTTTCAGAGGTCTGGATGTCCGGAGGCATCACTGCTGCGCAGAGCTTCGAACGCACTTTTCGTACGCTTCTCCGTCTTATCGAGACAGATTGGGGTGTTGATACTTCACGAGCGTTCCGTAGGACGGTCGAGGCTATCGAAGCCTCAGGCGCGACGTATCGAGAACCCAGGGCTGGTGACGCTTCCACCGTAGGCTCTGCCAGTATAGAAGTGGTGCATCCGAAAGCTCTTACGGGAGACCTGAATGATGACTCCCTCTCGGTGCGGATTACCTTTGGCGAGATCGTCTTCCTGTTTACAGGTGATGCGGGAATTGATGCAGAGCATCGCATGATAGCAAGGGGGCACGAGCTTCCTGCACACATTCTGCAATTGGGCCATCACGGCTCAGGAGCAGCTTCCAGCCAGGAGTTTCTGGAACAGGTGCGGCCGGAAGTCGCAATCTACTCCTCCGGAAAGGGCGGCTGGCTTGGCAACTTCTTCCGCGGACTCTTCTCAGCTGCCAAACCGAATCCTGAGGTATTGGACCGGCTGGCGGCGATGGATGTTTCAGTGTATGGAACCAGAGTCCACGGCACCATTATGGTAATTACGGATGGCGTGACCTACGAGGTAATCCCCGAACGGGAAACGTAAGGCGGACTTCCCGACCAGGACGGGTCAGGGTCAGGTTAAGGTGGATTCCGCGGGCGAGTCGGTCCGGTTCATGGTGCCGATGATAGTGACGCCGGGTGCGGACTCAATCCGCAGGCGACCCGGGTCTCTCTTCGGCTGACCAACCCGCTAATGGAGTTGCGCCACAAGCACTTCACCGCCAGCCTCTTTCTCAGGAGCGCCCCGGTCTCCCGACTGCGCCTGTCGCAGGTCAGTAGTTCCGCACTGTCTCGGCGTGTTCAGGCGAACACCCAACAGGCCGTGCATCGGCAGATTGGTCTGCTCTCCTCGAGTCGACTTCGGCGCCACTCTGAGTCATATGCCAGCGGGCTGTGCGCACAGCTACCCTGACTTCCAATGTGAGTCAGTTCCCGATGTGTTCCAGTGCCGAATGCCACCACGGCATTTGGAATTGGCAGCCAAATCGAGGCACTTTTTCGTCGTTCTCACCTATTTTGTTACCATGCGATAGAAGGGTGAAGGTCTGGTGGTTCGTTCGCCGCAGGCCTTCTTCAAGAGGAGGTGGTGATGGAACGATACTTGCGTCTACGACCATGGGTTGCGGTCTTCATCGCGTGTGTACTGGTTGTCCTCTCCAGTTGCAGCCCGAATTCTCCAGATCCTGCGGCACCACCTGTGTCGCCGAATACTGAGGTTGAACCTGAAACCGAAGTTCGTGCTGAGGGCGGAGA
>PUON01000164.1 GCA_003552125.1 Dehalococcoidia bacterium
AGGGCGTCCCAGCCCTGCTGTGCAATGACGCCCGGGTCCCAGAGTACCGGAACGTGTGTCGCGGCGGTCGCACGCAGAATCGCCTTTACCACAGTGAGGGGCGGGTCGGTGAGTACTACACAGCGACATTCATTCAGCAGAGGTTCGAGGCGAGATAGACTGACGTCTCTCGTGCTCAGTGCGGCGTTTGCGCCGAGGTCACTGGCGATGACATTCTGCCCCGTGCGGTCGACGAGTATGTACGCGTGACCGGATCCGTGGTGACGAAGTCTCACGATGGCTTCGGTCAGAATCCCCTCGGATTGCAGGATAGAGACCTGCATCTTTCCGATGCGGTCGCGGCCCAGTGCGCCAAGAAGTGCCACCTGTCCCGGCCCCAGGATGCGTGATGCGGCGACGGCAGTGTTGGCTCCGGTCCCCCCGGAGAGCTCACTGACGGAGTTGCACACCACCTCTTCACCAGGTGAGGGCAGGTGATCCACGAAACACGTGGTATCCCAGTTCACTGAGCCACACACGATAACCGTTGGCATCTATCCCTCAAGCACCCTGGAGAGGAAGAGTTCCCTGAATCGTGGTCCATCGACGCTGCTGGCTACTTTCGCTACAGCATGGCCGTTCGATCTCGAACCCGCCGGAAGCAGCACCGTGCGGCCACGTTCTTCGTCGTCACGTGTCACCACGTCGACCTCTCCTGTGGTGAATTCGAACAGGGTGTCGTCCAGTGCGGTGGCCAGCGCCAGCGGATCGTGCATGAAACAGTACTCGTGATCTCGCAGCGCGTACTCGAGGAGATCGGCCGTGAGGGTGGCTGCCCGGGAGCTGCCTTCTCTCAATTGTGCGAGATCCGCTGCATTGAGAGCACTGGAGGGGTCGTTGGTCACATCCAGTCCCACGATGATCATAGGTACGCCTGAACGGAAGACTACGTGGGCGGCATCGGGATCCTGCCAGATATTGAACTCGGCGTATGGGGTCTGGTTTCCCGTGCCGTATGAGGTGAGACGGAACGCACCGCCCATTATGATGACCGCCTTGAGCAGAGAAGGCATCTCTTCGTGCCGCTGGAATGCGTGCGCTATGTTGGTCAGTGGCCCCGTCGCCACCAGGATTCGCTCACCTGGTGCTGCTGCGGCGAACTCGAACAGCAGGTCCGGCGCGACGCGCGGTTCGATCTGTGTGCGGCCCTCGGGAAGTGGTACCTGCCCGAGGGCGTCCGGGCCGTGATAGCTGAGCGCACCACGGAACTTCTTCTGCAACGGCGCAGCAGCTCCGGCGGCTACCGGCACGTGGGCCGCACCGAGATAGTCCAGCACACGGACGGCGTTTCGTGTGGTCATGTCCAGAGGGCCGTTGCCAGCTACTGTAGTAACGAGCGCCAGCCTGATCTCAGGCGACCGGAGCGCCAGGATCAACGCGAGCGCATCATCTATCCCCGGATCGGTATCGAATGCTACACTCAGTGCCATTGCGCCCACTACACTATCACACGAGGTGATCGAGCGTCATGTCGGCTACTGGAGAATCCCGTAAGACCACCGCGGTACGCAGCACCAGTTCCACTGCACACGACCATGGAATTGACCGGATCCTGGTTGCGCTTGAGGAGATGCATGGCCCCCGCGAGTTCGTGTCACGGGGTCGAGCGGTTGACGTGCTTGTGGAGACCGTGCTGTCGCAGAACACGTCCGACGTGAACTCACACCGCGCGTTTGCATCGCTGCTGCAGAAGTTCGGTTCTCTTGAGGCAGTCGCCGTCGCCTCCGTTGAAGATATCGAGGCTGCAATACGCTTTGCCGGGCTCTCCCGCATCAAGTCGGTCCGCATTCGTGATATGCTGCAGCGGCTGCTCAAGGAAAGAGGTGCCCTCGACCTGGCGTTCCTCGCAGAATTGGATCTCGATGCGGCCCGCACATACCTCATGTCTCTCGATGGCGTGGGATTGAAGACAGCGAGCTGCGTACTACTCTTCTCTCTGGGGATGCCGGCGATGCCGGTTGACACGCATGTGTACCGTGTGGCCCGTCGGCTGGAACTGATCGGCTCGCGCGTAACCGCTGATGCGGCACACTTCGAGCTCGAAGCCATGATACCACCTGACAAGAGATATCCGTTTCACCTCCTGCTGATAGAGCACGGACGGCGCGTATGCCACGCCCGAAACCCGCGCTGTGATGTCTGCATTCTTCGTCCAATATGCCCCAGTGCACGGTGAAGAAACTTCAAGTAGGATCCGAATCATCGGGTAGCACAAGGTCGCGGACATGTAGCTTCGTGTGTAAAGGTGCTTGTGTCGGGTTTGAGTCCACCGCTGAGTGCTGAGGTCATTCGGTTAGCCTCGTTCTTCCTGCTGACGGTAGTCACACTGGTGCGCCTTCTCCTCCCGTATCGTGAAGAACGACACCACCGAGCCCAGAAGTGCCAGCGTGGCACATACTCCCATTGCCCAGCGGAAGGCATAGATAAAGGATTCCCGCACAACGCGCAAGGCCGCAAGCCGCGATTGTTCGTCGAAGCCTTCCGGGATGACGATTCCCCCGAGTCGGTCATGCTGGGTCATGATCTCGATCTGCTCCTGTGCACCGAGTTGCGACGCCTGGAGCAGTTCATTCAGCCTTGGTGCGAACGCCGCCAGCATCACAGCGCCGAGGACGGCAACTGCCAGCAGTGCGGCGGTCCTGGCTATTGCATTGTTCACACCCGAGGCTGTCCCTGAGAGCTGCGTCTCTACCAGCAGGGCCGACTTCGTAAGGGGCGCGATTACGAAGGCCATGCCGATACCCGTGACCACAAGGCCGGGGAGGAAGTGTGCCATGTAGCGTGCGTCAGTCCCTCCCGTCATGAGAAGCGCGATGCCTGCGGCTACCAGGGCAGGTCCACCGATCATTTGGAGTCGAGGGCCGAATCGATCTGCGAGCGTTCCAGCCGGTGCGGCCAGGAAGGTGATGATGATTATCGGCGGCAACATGCCCAACCCCGCCTCAGTAGGAGAGTAACCCTGTATCTGCTGCAGGTTGAGAACCGTGAATACCACCACGCCGTTAAATGCGAAGTAGAGCAACAGCGTCACGGTGTTGGCCCCCGATACCAGGGGGTTTCTGAAGATCTGCAGAGAGACAAGAGGGTCCCTGATTCTCCGTTCGAGCAAGACGAAGGCCACAAGGGCACCCACTCCTCCTGACAGGCTCCCGAGTATCAGGGGTGCGGTCCACCCGCGCGCGGGAGCGGATATCAGGGCGTAGGCGATACCCAGGAGTCCGAGGAACACCAGGAGCGTTCCCCTCCAATCAAGGCGAGCGGTCTCAACGTCTCTGTTCTCCGGTACGAACCTGATCGTTGCACCCAGCGCAAATATGATCACCGGGATAGTCATCCAGAATACGCCCGGCCACCCCACGTATTCAACGAGCCACCCTCCTACCCACGGACCGAGGGCGGCAATTCCTCCGGAGATGCCGGCCCACAGGCCGATTGCGCGGCCACGTTCTTCGGACGGGAAACAGGCGTTAATGATGGCGAGGCTTTGCGGCACCATCAGTGCTGAGCCGACACCCTGAAGTGCCTGAAAACTGATCAGGAGAGCAACAGACCAGGCGAAGCCGGAAAGAATACCGCCCAGGGCAAAGATCGACATCCCGATGACAAACAGCTTCCTGCGGCCATAATGGTCCCCCAATGAGCCGCCGATGAGCAGAAATGCAGAGAGCGTCAGGAGATGTGAATTGACCACCCATTGGATTCCGGCGACAGTGGTGTCGAAGTGGGCCTGGATTGAGGGGAGGGCCACTGCCACCGCACTCCACATTATGAATGATGCGCCACTGGCGAGTAGTGTGGCGGTCAAGACCCATCGGCCTGCCGAGGATCTTATCGAACAGGTTCCCTCCTGAGATCCACCCAACGAAGCGTCGCTCATCACCCTTCCTCTCCTTCCGCACACGACCTCAGACGCTGGCGTGTTCGTATGGCGTCAAGATGGGAGATTTCGAGGGCCGTGACTGTATGCTTCGGTCCGCGGATGACACTCCTGCGATGAGCGGCACGTCATCATAACCGGGGTTCGTCTTGTGCCGGGCATCTTCTTTCCACATTCGTCCGCATCAATCGACAGGCTACCTCGTCAGTGCCCAGTACTTCCAATACTACACTTTGGAATCTGCATCATGCCAATTCGTCGTGCGAACATGACTGCTCCGATCCGGTGGCAGTCATGAAATCCCGGCTCCCAAGGGTTACAAAGGTGAGCACGCCCCGGGCCGACGTGTCGGTCGTCACAGGATCGTCTGTAGAATGGTCGCGAGTTCATATTGCGCATGACCCGGAACATGGACCTCGCACAACACCTCTTCCTGTTATGGATGACCGGCTCCGACCACGCTGGTACTACAACGTCGGTGTGCGAGAATCGGTCCCGCTTTCGACTTGTGAAGAGGGGCGACGCCATCATCCATGGTGGCGTCCAAGCTGACCGAGGTCCTGTCTGGTGTCGGTCAGCGGCCTTACGCATGAATTGAGAGCAACGGCGTTTCAAATGATCCGAATACAATTGAGAAGGCGGTTGTTCTGTCTGTGCCCCGGCGTTCAGGGCTCACACGGCAGCGTCGTTCCAATCTGGCTGCGTCTCAAATGAAAGCCGTGTTAGTGTAGTGTCTTCGAAGTATCGTTACGTGCCAGTTGTGCCGAAAGATGACATATCCTTCGGCCTAACGGCCGATGCGAGAGTGACATAGGGCAGGTTCAGACAAGTAACGAAGCGTTAGTGTCACTACATTAGTTATGGCCACACGTCTTTCTGTCTATGTGCACTGCACAGCCCTGCGATTATGCCGGGGTATCGTCGGTCGTTGTGCTGTCAGTATCCTTTGGCACAGTCGGTCCCGGTTATCAACCTGTCCGGAAGCCGAGGTACACACCGTGCCCAGCCGGGAACCGGGTTCAGGAGGGCGCTGTCTTGATTACCGTCATAATGGCACGTCGCGCCGACAGCTTTCGCAGCTTCGGCCTCCCTTCGTATACATTCCACTGTCGATTCGCATCTCTCCTCAGCAACATTTCTGACTGAATGAATCATGCCGTCCCGGTAGAATTCTGGATGAGTGAATGCGAACGTTTGACAGTGCCAGTCGTTAGAGGGTACGGTGAGAGGAGGATTGTCGATGCAGTTGCCTGGCGGTGAGGTGGTATTCTGCCCGTCAACTGTATACGCTGCACATACTATCGAGAAGTTTGACGTTGCGACGAAGGTTGCTTGTTGCGCATGGATGGTACTGACGAATCCAGGCTGAGTGACACGCGGGATGCACTGACGGGCCCGGAGTATTCCGGCTCTATCGATGATGGTTTCGATCGTGCTCCGGTTGTTGGCAGTAACACAGCGTCGGCCGATCCTGCGCTCCTGCCCGTTGCTGACGACGGCAGGGCCACGATGGATTTTGACGGCCCTGAGGCAACTGACGATTCCATCCGAATGTATCTGCGCGAGATAGGTCAGGTGCCCCTCCTTTCGGCATCCGAGGAACGCAAACTCTCACGCCTGATCGAGTTGAATCGGCATCTGCAGTGGTACGAGCAGGTGTATTTTGAGAAGCATCAACGACAGATTTCGGCAGCCGAACTGACAATCAATGCTGTTGAGCGTGTGGTAGACGCCCATCACGTTCTCGACGCGATATGCCAGCACCTTCGGATTCGGAGCGAACTCGCTCCCGGTGCACTGCTCAAAGTTCCCGAAGTCCGCGCCGCGATTGACAACGCGATCAAACCAGAGGTGCTGGAGGCAGTGTCAAGTGCCACCGGCCAACCTGCGGCCAGGGTGGAGGAAATGCTTGTGGCCATGTCCGTCGATAGTGGTTTGCTGCCTGCTCAGGCGTGGACGCTCCTGGAGTCGGAGTCGCTTGAGCGCCTCAGGCTTCTCATAGACGAAGGTGCATTGAGTCCGATATTCGAGGCGCAGGAGCAGGAGCTGCACCGCCACTACGGAGAGGTGAAGCGCGCGGCGGATGACGCTGCGGAGCATCTGACGAGGGCGAACCTCCGGCTTGTGGTCAGTGTTGCGAAGAAATACAGTGGACACGGCCTGCCTCTGATTGACCTCATCCAGGAGGGTTCGATCGGGTTGATGCGCGCGGTCGAGAAATATCGCCACAGGAAGGGCTTCAAATTCAGCACTTACGCAACGTGGTGGGTGCGACAGGGAGTGACACGGGCTATTGCCGATCAGGCACGCAGCATACGGATCCCCGTGCATATGGTGGAGACGATGAATCGGTTGATGCGTGCCACCCCGCAACTGAGACAGGAATTGAATGGCGAACCCACGTACGAAGACATAGGGCTTCGCGTACACATGAGCGCTGAGCAGGTACAGGAGGTCCTGGCGCTGTTCCGCAGCGAGCCCCTCTCCCTCGAGACGCCTGTCGGCGAGTTTGGTGATGCCAGTGTGGGCGACTTCGTGGAGGACAAGTCAAGTCCTGCCCCGTCTGATGTAGCCACGCATGAGTTACTCAAAGAGCAGATCGATGAGATTCTGAACGAACTGACGCCGCGCGAGAAAGGCGTGCTGCAGCTTCGGTTCGGTCTCAAGGACGGGCAGGCGCGGACGCTCGAAGAACTGGGACAGGAGTTCGGTCTCACCCGTGAGCGGATTCGTCAGATCGAGGCCAGGGCACTGCGCAAGCTCAGGCACCCCAGCATAAGCCGAAAACTGAAGGATTATCTCGACTAGGTGTAAGACCCCTTACGCTGAGCTTTCCACCGCCAGGCAGATCAGCCCATTCAGTTTCCGGTCTGGTTCATTCGAACGGATTTCGGCATTGCGGCTGTCTGTTCCTGATCTATCATGAAACGGAGTGTCAACAGGATGAGCACTCGTATTGCCAGGCCGATTACGGCATGGATCTGCGCATCGTAGAAGGCGAACACCTGCGTTACAAATACTGAAACCAGTATCGCCAGATGGAACAATCGGTAGGCCGCGAGTCGGGAGTGCCAGATCGTGAGTGTTCCCTGCAGTACAAGCACTGACGTAATAATGGGAGCCACCAATTGGACCCACTGGACGACAGAATCAGGACGCTGTTCAAGATGGAGTGCGATTCCGACGGACAGCAGAGTTGCAGGAAGCAGAATGAGTGCAGTCTTCACGAAGCGCGTTGAGATCGTCGAGGTGTAGAGCGCCCTGGCGAGCAAAACGATTCCCAGAACGGCAATGGCCGCCAGGCTGATATGTAGTGCAGACCACCTGACGTGGAGGACCGTTTGATAAAGGCCACTCAGTGCGATCACAACGAACAGGCCAACGAGAGTGTACGCAAACCACCAGTTCTGAATGACACCGGCGTAGGTTCGCCGAATGTGGTCCCGGAGACGCTCCAGATATGACCGACTGTGCCTCCCCACCTCTTCCGTTTGCTTCATGATGTCTTGCACTGGTGCAAACATGGGATGCGCGGGGTTGCTGTCTTCAAGCAGTGAACTGGCGTGATGACGGTCCTCGGGTCCGAAGTCCCGCAGTACGGCCTGTTGTGCATACTGAAGGGCGTTCGCCAGCGCCGCCTGATCGGAAGGTGGTCTGGGTCTCTGTAGCGCTCTTAATCCGATGAACAGGCCAATGAGAGAGATGTATATGAGCGCGAGAGCCGGCTGATAATGATAGTCGGGATCCAGTGTTATGAGCTTGCCGAGTGAATCTATGAACGCGCCAAATCCGATTCCGCCGATCACGGATGCAACATTCTGGCCTGAACGACCGATCAGTGTCAGTAATAGGACGACCGCTACCAGCATCAGGATCCCACCCCATAATATGTGAGAGAAGTGAATCGGTCCCACGACCACTTTTCCTGTGATGGGCGCGTAGGCAACGAGATATCGGTATGCCAGGAAGAGATATAGCCGTATCACGAGCACAGACACTACGGAGGCAACGAAGAAGTTCTCGAGAAGTGTGCCCGCGTAGGAGTTGCGCACGATCGTGAAATCGCTGATGATGCGGCTCATCCTGCTAGCCATTGTATTCATGAGTCGTCAGTCATTGCTTTCACGTATAGTACTCGCACGTTGAGTAACACACGTGTTGCGGGCTGAAGGCTTCGATGCGCGTGCGGTGTCCTGAAACTGTGTGAGCGTATACAAAATCTCCAAGAGGGTCAACGCATTGTCTGCACGCCCTGCCGGTTGCCGATGTCGTCATGAGACAACAACGTCACGAGCCTTCGTCATGGTGAACTGCAGCTGCGCGCTTCTTGCCCTCATCTGAAGTAACTGGCGATTGATGGGACCGCTTCTTGACGTACTGCACATAACCCGGCTCAGGCACATGGGGAACCCCCTCAAGCCGGCTCTCAGCGCAACGAACTGGATCCTGGAACCTGTTATTGCTCAAGTAATCGTTTTGCCGCTTCCGGCTCGAGTTGCTCGTCGAAATAGTAGTTGAATACCACGCGGAAGGTGTCAGCCGGCGAGATCGAATCGTGCAGCATTTCCTCGCCACCATCCGGCAGATAGAAGGCGTTCAGTATTTTCTCCCATCCGTCCACCCACCTGGGGCCATGGTCTGACTGCAGGATGATGATCGGCTCGGTGTCGGATTCCGCCAGGATCGAATCGATGACCCTCGTAATCTGATCGGTGATGTAGATCAGCTGTCCGAGGTAGTATTCCTTATCCTCGTAGTTGAATGTATGCTCGATGGGCACACTTTCACCTTCAGGGCCGAATACGAATGGCACGTGGGGCACGAGGAAGTGCGAAAACACGAACTTGGGGCCTTCAATGGAGGTTGTTTCACGGAGGTCTTTCAGAGTCTTGGTGATAGCACGACGATGGAAGTGAACATAATCCTCATCAGCGACATCCTGGTAGAGCGAGGCCATCACACTTGAGTGCAGCATGAAATTCGTCAGCTGCATCGAAAAAGGTGAAAAATCAGGGACCTCATAGTGGTTGATGTATTCATCGGCTGGAATCTCGTATCGGTCAAGCTCAGAATAGTGACCGAAATAGATGAGTTCGTAGCCCAAAGACTCCAATCCGCACATGACCGGGTTTTGTTCAATCCTCTGGACAGTTACTCGACGGTGCTCATGCTCGCATGTCTGTTCCATGTTCAGTATGGTGGCGATGCATCTTACCGTCTTTTCGTTCTCCGTCCGGCTGTCATGGGCAACGTAGAAGCCGAGATCCTCCAGGTGTTCGATGAATGGCTCGTTGTCGTAGTCGAAGTGTTCTGCCAGGGTGTCCGTGTGACCGTACTCGTCGAGAATGATGAAATAGATGTCGGGCATGGCATCCGACTGAGCTTCAGACTGTACGATGGGCGCGGCGTCCTCTGCCAGGCTGGCGAGCAGGCGGCTGGCTGAGATCTCGTAGTGAGCAATGGTGAGCAGGTTGAAGACTGTCAGAAACGAGGCGGCGACGTTCAGAGCCTGAGTCGTGGTCTGGAAACCACGTGTCGATTTGTGTATGCGGTAGAAGACGTATGCCAGCACCGCCACCACGAGTGGGGCCAATAGAGAGTTCCTCAGCGTGACCGCGGTCACGTCCTGGATCATGCCAACCATGCTGCCGTAGAGCAGCACCGCAGTGATCACGATGGTGGTGGCCAGTGCGGCCTTGACGCTGTTCTTGAACAGCAGGTTGAGGAGGAACCACGCCAGCCCGGTGATCGCAAGGATAAGCAGTAGAAGCCACATGGTCTGCGCCAGCGTGAGCGTGTGAATCTCCTGGATGTTATGTGCATAGAAGAACAGGAAGGGAAACAGTGCAAACAGCAGGGGATGAACTGTCAATGTTCTCTTCATCAGGCGTTCACCTTCATCGAGTACAGCACTCGGCCTGAGTCTTCCAACGGTGTCTGCTCATGTATGGCGAAATACTCCCTGAACTCTCGCTCGAACCCTTCCTGCGAGTAATCGGGGAACACGTCCTCTCTCGTCGCGAGAAGGCGGTACACTTGTGGATCATCCTTTGGCACGAACTCTATGATGAGATTGCGGCAGATGCGGCTCAGGAAAGCCGCAATCCTGCCAAGGGGTACATTGTTGGAGATGGCGAGGTGGTGCACCAGCGCCAGAGCCAGGGCGGCATCTGCCGGTCCACGTTCCGTAAGTGACATCCGTTCGCTGTTCTCCCAGCCGATGGCGGGACTCGGGTTGGTGAAATCGAACACCAGCGGCAGCATATGCGTCTCATCGTTGTCCACTGACCGGCGGTAGTTGTTCTCCACCGCTGCGGGATCTATGTCGAAGGCGACGGTTGGTATCCCGCGTTCGCTGGCCAATCGACTGAACTCACCGGTGTTCGCTCCGAGGTCCCACACGTTCTCCGGATGGATACGTTGCAGCATATCTGCCACGATGCGCTTCTTGCTCTCGAACGCCTCGGGCGAGTAGCTGGTCTGGTCGTAGTAATCCGCCCACTCGGTTCCACCGGAGCGCCACTTGAGCTTCCTCGTGGCCGATTCAAGGCTCTCTATGATTCCGAGCAGTGAAAGCCGGCCCATCTTCCGATTGCCGACGCCTTCAGTGCGATCGGCGTAGCGCTTCTGGCTTCGCGCATGAAGGTGTATGTGCGACAGCAGGGAGAAGGAGAAACGGGTCTGTGATGGCAGCATGGCACTGGCCATATCCAGCGGAACGCCATCGATGAAGACGGTCAACAGCCGGTTGAGGCGAATATCCCGATATGCCATGAGGGCCAGTGGCGCCAGGAAGTGCTGGCAGTACTGCCGGTACGCGACCCATGGCTGACCCTCCCGGTAGCTCTCGAAGGATAGAGTGTCGATGAGAACCGGGCGTCCCTCTATGTACTGTAGATTGTACGCGCTGGCATCCTTCAGCGACATCCCATAGTCCAGGCTGATCTTCTGAATCTGCAGCAGCGCCAGTGCGGCGTTCTTTAACTGGCTGAAGCACCACTCGTATGGATAAGATATGAAGGGCACCTGCGCGGGACGGATTACGCGGTATGAAATATCCGGCCTCGGAGCGGGTGTCGATACTTCATCGTGGGCGATGAGGAGCCCGTCGGACACAAGCCTTTCGTAGAGTCCGGACGATAATAGATGATCGTAATTATCCCGGTAGCGGAAGTTCACCTGACGGTAAAGAATACCGTCCTGTCTGAAGACAAACCCGCTCGGGTCCCGGAACGAACCGGGGACTGCCTCGCTAGTCGTTGCCTTCGTCATGCTTCGATCGGCCCATGAGGCCTTTCAGACGCGCGGCACCCCTCTTCCAGAACACCTTGGCCGCTACTGCCCCGCCGATCAGACCTCCTATCAGCATCTGGATGATAAGACTGCCTGTTCCCGGATCAAGGTACGCCGGAGGTGTGGACCAGATGGATGCATCTGGCAAGATTGTGTAGTGGGAAACAGTCACTGCCTGGAGAAGACACTCTGCCAATATCATCTCTCCTCCTTGCTGTGCGGACCCTCAATCTCGAATTCCGCCTGGATCCGCCTTGCCTGGCACAGGGATCACGTGTGGCTTAACGCAATGCCAACACATCCCTATTGTTGAGGATAGCATACGGTACAGGGCGCTCGTCAAATTCAATTCACTTGCGAAGTGCAGGTCCGCTCGTGCGACGTGGTAGTGCACATCATCCATTATATCGGCATAGTTCTTACGTGCGTTCTGCGAAACACGAGTCTGAGGTGCGGCAGTGATGCTGTTGGGACTGTCCGACCGGTGGCACCTGCACGCGTCCGGTGTATAATGCCGTCACCTTATGGCAGACGTATCCCCGGACAGGAGCGTATCGACGCGATTCCGTATCCTGGTGGAGATCGCATCGCGCCAGCCATTCGTCCAGCAGAAAGACATTGCACGAGAGCTCGGCGTCACCGTTCAGGCGGTGTCCGAACGCATCAAAGAACTCGTCGCTTCCGGACTGGTGGCTTCGAGGGGGCGGTCGAGCTACATGGTCACACCTGCTGGTGTCGACTGGCTGTTGCGGCACTCTCGCGAGTTACAGTCGTATTCTGAGCGCATTTCTCGAATCGTGCACGATATCTCCGTCACCGCCGCGCTGGCCGATGGTGATCTGCACTCCGCGCAGAAGGTCGCACTGGAGATGCGGGATGGAGTGCTCCGGGCGCGTCCCTGGGTCCAGGGGGATGCATCAAGTGGCACCACGATCGCCGATGCAGTGGATGGCACAGATGTGGGGGTCGCGGGAATTGAAGGCGTTATCCCGCTGTCTTCAACCACACTGCTGCTCGCAGCCGTTCCCGCCGTGCAGGATGGGGGCTCTCGCCGCACGGATCTGTCGCGGTTGAGCCGACTGGCCGCCAATGCCGGCCTGATTGCAACTGCAGGCGTGGAAGCGCTCGTGGCCCTTCGTCTCGCCGGCAGTTGCCCCGACTGCCGCTGGGCGGTCGTGTCTGCCGTTATCGAGGCCGCGTCGACCGGCGTGCAGTGTCTGCTCGTCTGCAATGAAGCTGAACTGGGACGCATCTCGGATCGGCTTGCCAATTCCGGACTGCAGTACTCTGTGGTGGATCTCACGCTCCCGGCCCACTAGTCTTGTCAGGCAATTCGCTCCCCTTGCCTTCTCCCTCGATGGTCCTCGTTTAGAGGCTTATGACCACTAAATATTGACAAATGAAGCCTTGGCACACAAGATATAGTGGTCGAGTCGGGGAGGGCGGCTCTTCTGTTCTCGTGGTTCGTGTGTACCCCGCCCATTCCATCTGCCGACCGGTGAGAGGAGGAAGTGGTTATGACCGATCACAAGATTGAACACATCCGCAAACGCGAGGGTCACGTGGTGTCCTTCGATCCTGAGAAGATTACCGAGGCCGTCTTCAAGTCGGTGCGCGCAAGCGGCGATGGTGACCGGACCATTGCGGAACGCGTCTCGGCCCAGGTCGTCTCCATACTTGGCATCACCTGCCGCGATGGTCGCGTGCCGACGGTGGAAGAAGTTCAGGATCTCGTTGAGCAGATGCTTATCGAGGGTGGACATGCGGCGGTTGCCAAGTCTTATATTCTGTACCGCGAGCAGCACGCAAAGCTGCGGGAATCACGACGGCTTCTCGAGGGAGCTCGTGATATGGTCGACGACTACATCGGGCGGCTTGACTGGAGGGTTAACGAAAACAGCAACATGGACTACTCCCTCCAGGGCTTGAATAACTACATCTCTGCGGGTATCGCCTCGCGATACTGGATAGGCTCAATATTCCCCCCGGAGATACGCGACGCGCACACCAGAGGGGACTTCCATCTGCACGATCTGGGTATCCTCGGCGTGTACTGCTGTGGGTGGGATCTCAAGGACCTCCTGCTGCGGGGGTTTGGTGGCGTCAAAGGAAAGGTGGAGAGCACCCCTCCGAAACATCTGCGCAGCGCGCTGGGACAGATAGTCAACTTCTTCTACACGCTCCAGGGCGAGGCTGCCGGAGCCCAGGCTTTCTCGAACTTTGACACACTTCTGGCACCGTTCGTGCGGTACGACAACCTCGACTACCGGGGCGTGAAGCAGGCCATGCAGGAGTTCGTGTTCGGCCTGAACGTGCCTACACGTGTGGGATTTCAGACACCGTTTACTAATCTGTCGATGGATCTCAATCCGCCGTCCCACCTCGCGGATGAGCCGGTCATCATCGGCGGAAAGCCGCAGGAAGCCACGTATGGAGACTTCCAGCACGAGATGGACCTCATCAACCAGGCGTTCTGCCAGATAATGATGGAGGGCGATGCCAAGGGCCGCATATTCACATTCCCTATACCCACCTACAACATCACCAGGGATTTCGACTGGGATAACGAGCAACTCGATATGCTGTGGCGCATGACCGCCAAATACGGCATCCCCTACTTCGCCAATTTCGTCAATTCGGACATGAGGCCCGAGGACACCCGCAGCATGTGCTGCCGTCTGCGGCTGGACCTCGAGGCAGTGCGTAAACGTGGCGGTGGCCTGTTCGGCTCCAATCCGCTTACAGGGAGCGTGGGTGTGGTGACGCTCAACATGCCGCGGTTGGGATTTCTGGCTTCGTCACGGGAAGACTTCCTGCAGCGCCTCGGCGTCCTGATGAGCTATGCAAAAGACAGCCTGGAAATCAAGCGCAAGACCATCGAGCGGTTCACCGAGGACGGCCTCTATCCGTACTCGCGGCACTACCTCTCTTCCATCAGGGAGCGGCTTGGCAGCTACTGGGCCAATCATTTCTCCACGATAGGCCTTATCGGCATGCACGAGGCGTGCCTCAATTTCCTGGGCAAGGGGATCGATACGCCCGAAGGCGAGCAGTTCACGAATGAAGTCATCAGCTTCATGCTGGAGCGACTGGCACAGTTTCAGGAGGAGACGGGGCAACTGTACAACCTGGAGGCCACTCCCGGCGAAGGCGCGTGCTATCGCCTGGCTCGAATAGATAAGCAGAACTACCCGGGTATCGTCAGCGCAGGCGATGGCCACCCGTACTATACCAACTCCACTCATCTTCCAGTCGATTTTGAGGGAGACCTGTTCGATGCGCTGACACATCAGGACAGATTGCAGCCGAGGTACACGGGCGGAACGGTGTTTCACTGCTTCCTTGGCGAGCGCATGGACGATATCGATGCGTGTAAGCTGCTGGTGAAGCGCGTGACGGATAACGTGAGGATGCCGTACTTCACGCTGACGCCCACGTTCTCCATCTGCCACAACCACGGGTACCTCCGTGGAGAGCAGGCGGCGTGTCCTGAGTGCGGCGAACGCTGCGAGATCTACTCCCGGGTGGTGGGATACTTCCGGCCTGTGCAGCAGTGGAACGAGGGCAAGCGGCAGGAGTTCGGAGAGCGCAAGGGATTTGCGGTGGCCGCTGTCGTCTAGCGCGGGTGTGGCGTGAGAATCTGTGGCATCCAGGGCGTGTCCGCCATAGACTTTCCGGGCAGAATTGCATCGGTCCTCTTCCTTGGCGGGTGCAATTTCCGCTGTCCCTTCTGCCAGAATCCTGACCTCGTCCTCAACCTGGATTCGCTGGAAACGCACATGCCCGACGATGTTGTCCGAGCGATTGAGCATCGAGCGGGATTTGTAGATGGCGTGGTCGTGACCGGTGGCGAGGCGCTGATCCATGGACAGGAACTGATCCCGTTTATCCGCCGCCTCCGGGATGTCGGCATGATGGTGAAGCTTGATACTAACGGCTATGAGATTGAGGTGCTTCATGAAGTGCTCGCACAGGGACTAATCGACTTCGTGGCGATGGACGTGAAGACATCGCTGTCCAGGTACGAACAGGCCGCAGGCAGGTCGCTGAACGTGCGGAGGATTCGCGAGGCTGTGACTGCTATCCTCGAATCTGGCGTGGCACATGAGTTTCGCACCACGTGTGTTCCCGGGCTGGTGCAGGAGGAGGACGTGTGTGCGATAGGTTCTCTGCTGGGCAGCGGTGCGCGCTATGTGCTGCAGCAGTTCCGCAATACGTCGGCCGCGCTCCTTGACCCTCGCTATGCGGGGATTACTCCGTATCCGTCGGGGGTACTGCAGTCATTTCGGGATGCGATCAGGCCGTTGGTGGCGTCGGTCACCGTGCGGGGGCTGTAGGCTCCGGACCATCGCCGAATTGCTTCTCAGTCGGCCTGGTTTGACGCACTCCAGTGTGCGAACCGGGCCGGCCCACCTCATCTTGCGGACTCAGTCTCAGTTGAGTAGAATCCAGTGTTGTTGACACTGGAGTCGCCCGGAATGCTGTCCTGTGCAGAGAGGTCCATCCTGTGAAACTGTTGCGACGTCTTGTAGTTCTACTGCCCGCACTCACACTCATATCCGCGTGTCTCCCGGGCACGCTGGTTGCCGATCCGGTCTATCCACTTCCGTCATCTCACGCAGCCGTTCGTGATGGGCTCGACTATCTTCGATCGCAGCAGGATGCGGACGGAAGCATAGGGGGATATGCCGATTCGGCGTGGGCCTGCATCGCCATTGCCGCAGCCGGTGAGAATCCGAGCGATTGGAATAACGGGGGGGCATCGCTCGTTGAGTACCTGAAACAGGGGCCGCCTGAACCATTCGATGAGTTCAACATGGGCACGTTCCTGTCGCGCATGGTGCTGGCTGCAGTAGCCGCAGGTGAGGATCCGTCCGCTTTTGGCGAATGGTCCGGATCGCACGGAGGAGTCGACATAATAGATGGTGACTATGTCGGAGCGCTGAAATCGCTTCACAATGGCACGCAGTTCCTGCAGGACCTGACCGGTGATCCCGACAGCGCGGCCACGCTGAACGACGACTTCTGGGCGGTGAGAGCACTCATCGCCGCCGGAGAATCTCCGGGTTCGTCGCTCATCCAGTCCAGTGTCGACTTCATCATTGAAAACCAGGAGCCCGACGGTGGCTGGACCTGGGGCACGAAGGAGCACTCGTTTTATGCTCCGGACAGCACCGATGTTGACAACACGTCCGCCGCGATTGTTGCGCTGAGTCTTGGTGAACGTCGTGACTCTGATGCTGTACGCAGCGGTATTGCCTATCTGCGTGATCATCAGCATGGGAGTGGCGGATTCGAGAGCGTGTGGATGGGCGTTAACGTGCAGTCGAGCGCGTGGGCTGTCTTCGCAATTGTAGCATCGGGAGGGACCCCGGTGGATGCGCGGTGGACGCCGGTGGACGCGAACCCAATCGACAGCCTCCTCTCTTCGCAGGAGGAGGACGGCTCTTTCGGCGGAGCGGTGTGGCCCACCGCCGATACCATCATCGCGCTCACCGGGTTCGATACTGCGGCGGGTGGAGACGTTGGCGTGTCCCATGTCGGCATCGCGGCACGCATCACTTCGTTGGGTTGGTTGCTTCCGGCCGCGATGGCCCTGGGCATTGCCCTTCTGATGCTCCTCACCATACGGTATGTCCGTCGATGGCGTGTGCGATAGTCGACCTGCAGGGGATGACTCATTGCGACACTTGTGGCATTATGCCCGAATGATGGTGAAACGATTGTGCCGGTTACTATGCATCTCTGCCCTGCTCTTTGCGGGAGCAGTGCCGATGGCGATGCCCGCGGGTGTACTCGCGGATGTGAACTACCCGTTGTCGCCGGACGACACCGAAATCACTCTCGCTCTCGAGTTTCTCGCCAATGCACAGACCGGTTTCGGCAGTATTGGCGAAGGCGAATCGTCTGCGTGGGTGATTATGGCGCTGGCCGCGGCCGGTGAGGATGCTTCTCGATGGGCGGTGGAGGGTGGCGACTCTATCGTCGATTACCTCCGCGATGTAGCAGAACCGGACTCGTTCAACGCTGTGCAGCTGAGCATAATGATTCTCGCCGTAGTCGCAGCCGGGGAAGACCCGTATAGCTTTGATGGAATCGACTATGTTGAGAAACTGCAAGATAAGTACGACGATGATGGCGACACCGGGCTCACGCAAATTGGAGAGTCTGCAGACCTTGCTGACGACTTCTTTGGGATTCTTGCCCTTGTTGCCGCCGGCGAAGCAGTGGATACTGACATCGTTGACTTCGTCCTGAAGCACCAGAACGAAGATGGAGGATGGGACTTCAGGGTCGGAGAGGACAGCACAGTCGACGGTACAGCACTGGCGGTGTTGGCGCTTATCTCTGAAGAAACTCTATCGCCGACTGATGAAGTTTTCTCCGATGCAGTGTATTTCATTGCAGGAAGCCAGAACGCCGACGGGGGATTTCCTGACTCTCATGGTGAATACTCCAACGTAAGTTCGACTGCCGTCGTCATAATGGCGCTGCATGCCATCGGCGAGGATCCGTCCCACTCTTTGTGGGCGAATGGTGGTGTGACCCCGGTGCAGTACCTGCTTGATCAACAGGATTCAACTGGCTATTTCGGGGGAGGAGACCTGTCCACACGCGCGGCGATGACCGCACATGCGGTCCCGACGCTGCTCGGAAAGCCGTATCCCGTTGAGGCGCCTGAAATCGACGAAGATCCTCCGCAGATCGATTGTTCTCCGGCACGCTTCGATTTCGAGGCCATCGAGGGTGGCAGGAACCCCTCGGTGGAGACGCTCGAGATCTGGAACTCCGGCGACGGCCGTCTCTCGTGGAGCATCAGCAGTGATGTCGATTGGATCTCAATGAGCCCGTCGCGGGGCGAGTCGAGAGGAGAGAGGAACCGGGTGACGGTATCGGTGGACATCGATGGGCTTGATGGTGGTACGCACATTCGGCGAATCACCATTGAGGACGACGGTGATCCCGACCTTTATCGACGCATCACGGTCACCCTCGACATCGAATCCCGTGATGACGATGACGAAGCAAACGATGAGGATGAGAACGGCGACGATGAGAACGACGAGGTGACGGAATCGACCGTGAAGTACGTGCTCGTCACCTCGGTGAATCCGCCGGGCACCGGAACAATCAGCACAGACGTGACC